>NZ_CP019509.1:2846810-3218620 GCF_002002905.1 Aquaspirillum sp. LM1
GCCTTCGGATACCGATTCCGAAGTAAAGAGGTACTCGCTCATTGCGTATTGTCCTGAAGGGTGGTTCCGATTCGGGTAAAATCTTGCGTCCGATTTCCCGTTGGCTCGTCATGTCAAAATTGCTGATTGCAGTGTTCACAATCCTGTCGCGTCTGCCACTGGCCGTGTTGCAGGCCATCGGCAGCGCGCTGGGCTGGGTAGTTTACCTCAGCTCCCCAGGCTATGCGGCGCGGATGCGGCAGAACCTGGCACAAAGCGGCCTGGCCAACGATCCGCACAGCCAGAAACTGCTGCGCCAGGCCATCCGCGCCACCGGCATGGGCGCGATGGAACTGGTGATTGCCTGGGGCAGACCGTCTGCTGCTATCGCCCGACTGGTGAAAAACTGTAATCATTGGAACATTGTGGAAGAAGCGCTAGCACAAAACAAGGGCATTATTTTTGTCACCCCCCATCTGGGCAACTATGACATTGCCGGGCGTTACCTGTCGCAACGCCTGATGCAGCGTCCACAACCGGTGGAACTGATGGCGATGTACCGCCCCCCCAAGCTGGCCTGGCTGGAGCCGCTGATGAATGCCGGACGGGTACGTGATGGCGGCAATACCGCGCCCGCCACAGCAGCCGGCGTGCGCATGGTGATGAAAACCCTGAAAGCCCGGCAAACCACCATTATCTTGCCCGATCAGGTACCAGGTCAGGGCGATGGCGTGTGGGCACCGTTTTTTGGCCGCCCAGCCTACACCATGACCCTGGTGCCACGACTGGCCCAAATGGACAATGTGGAAGTGATCCTGTTTTTTGGTCGCCGTCTGGGGTGGGGGCGTGGCTTTGAAGTGGTGTTGCAACGCCTGCCGGAACCCTTCAGTGGCGATAAGGCCGAAGATGGCCGTCGGCTGAATCAGGCGGTGGAAAGCCTGATTCGCCAGGCACCCGCCCAATATCTGTGGAGTTACAACCGTTACAAGACACCAACAGGTGTCACCCCGCCCATGGAAGCCAGTTCATCATGATGCGTCTTGCCATTGCTGTGTTATGGATGCTGCACTGGATGCCGGTGCCAGTACTGGCCGTACTAGGGCGAGTGCTTGGTACCCTGGGCTATTTGCTCGCCCGCGAACGTCGCCGGGTTGGCTTGATCAATCTGCGCCTGTGTTTTCCTCAGCTCAGCCCGCTGGCGCGTCGGCAAATCATTTTGCGCCACTGCCAGCATCTGGTTCAATCCATCCTGGAATATGGGGTGGTCTGGTGGGCCAGCCCGACGCGCCTGCGCCGGCTGGTGACGCTGAAAAACGTTCATTACCTGCACGAACAGGCCCAGCACAATACCATTGTGCTTTACCCGCATTTTGTGGCTTTCGAATTGTGCGCGCTACGGCTGAATCTGGACCAGCGGCTGGTCAGCGTGTACTCCAACCAGAAAAACCCGGTGCTCAACGCGCAGATTTATCAGGGACGCAACCGCTTTGACAATGCCAAGATTGTTTCGCGTCAGGAAGGGCTGCGCTCAATCATCAAGGCCATGCGCGACCATACCCCGTTCTTATACCTGCCCGACCAGGACTTTGGCCCGCGTGACTCGGTGTTTGTGAAGTTTTTTGCCGAAGATGCCGCCACCATCACCGGATTATCTCGCATCGCCGGGCTGGCCAAGGCCAAGGTGGTTCCCGCCGTGGCGCGCCGGGTGGGCTTTCGTTATGAGCTGGAATTTTTTCCAGCCTGGGAAAATTTCCCAAGTGATGATCTGGAAGCCGACACCCGACGGATGAATGCCTTTATCGAGCAACAGGTGCTGGAACAACCGGAACAGTACTTCTGGCTGCACAAACGCTTTAAAACCCGACCGCAAGGCCAACCACGGTTTTATTGAACCCGCCGCCGCTCAAACCCTCAGGGGGCTCCCACCAAACACGGGTGCCCTCCCGAGGCCAATCAAGCAGCTCAGTTACGCCGACGCCAGAAGAAACGGCCAATAAATCCCGGAAAAGCCAGCACCAGAAACAAGGCCAGCGTCGTCACATAAAACTGCCATTTTTGCACATGCACTGGCGACACCTGGCTTTCCAGCCCATACGCCAGCCCGCCCACCGCCAGATAGAGCACACCGAGCTCCAGCAGGCACCAACCTACGTGCTTGTTGCGCACGGTCCAGACGCCAGCCACCTTGCTCAGCACAAAGGGCAGGTTGGCCGCCAGCGCGGCGCAGAGCAGCACGATTGCCACACGGGTTTCCATCACATTCCTTTTCTGTCGCGATAAACAATCATGCCGTCCGGGCTTGCGCACCGGACGGCATGATTCAGATTGCCTGTTTCGCAGAAAGTGCCCTGCGACTTACAGCACCTGCAAGGACTGCTTCATGGCTTCGACGCACAGCGCATACAAGCCATCCGGCACCACACCCAGCACCAGCAGGGCAATGGCATTAACCGACAGCACCACGCGCATGTCCATGCCCACCTGACCCACCGGTTCAGCATCGCTGGCTTCGTCAAAGTACATGGCCTTGACCACACGCAGGTAGTAGAACGCGCCAATCAGCGAGAACACCACACCGACCACCGCCAGCCAGATCAGGCCAATGTCGACCACCGACTTGAGCACCGCCAGCTTGGCGTTGAAACCCACCATCGGCGGAATGCCGGCCATGGAGAACATCACCACCAGCATCAGGAAGGCATACCAGCTGTTTTTACGGTTCAGGCCTTTCAGGTCATCCAGCGTTTCGCAGTCTACCCCGGCGCGCGACAGCAGCAGCAGGATGCCGAAGCCAGCCAGCGCCATCAGCACATAAGACACCGCATAGAACAGCGATGCGCTCAGGCCTGCCGGCGTGCCGGCCAGAATGCCCAGCACCAGAAAACCCATATGGGAAATGGTCGAGTAGGCCAGCATCCGCTTCAGATTGGTCTGGGCAATGGCGGTCAGGTTACCGATGGCCATCGACAGCACAGCCAGGATGATCAGCATGCCCTGCCATTGCACCAGCAGCGGCTCCAGACCTTGCGACAGGATGCGCACGACAAACACAAAGGCCGCCAGTTTCGGTGCCCCGCCAATCAGCAGGGTGACAGCCGTCGGCGCGCCCTGATACACGTCAGGCACCCACATGTGGAACGGTACCGCACCCAGCTTGAACGCCAGACCCGCCACGATGAACACCAGACCAAACAGCGCCAGGGTCATGTTGGCCGAGCCGCCAGCCAGGGAAGCCGCAATCTTGGCAATGTCCAGCGTACCGGTGGCACCGTAGATCATCGACATGCCGTACAGCAGCATCCCCGACGCCAGTGCGCCCAGCACAAAGTACTTCATCGCAGCCTCGGTGGCAGGCACCGACCCCCGACGCAACGCCACCAGCGCATACAGCGCCAGCGACATCAGTTCCAGCCCCATGTACAGGGTCAGAAAGTGGTGAGCCGAGACCATCACCATCATGCCCAGCAGGGCAAACAGCGACAGGGTGAAGAACTCGCCATTATAGAAGCCACGGTCGGCAATATAGCGGCGCGAGTACACCAGCGTGGCGGCAGTGGCGGCATACATCGCCACCTTGATCAGATCCGCCATCGGGTCATCGACAAACATGTCACTCAGGGTGAGCACCGGGTACGGCAGGGAGGTGCTCAGGGTAATCACTGCACAGCCTGCCAGGGTCAGCAGCGACAGCAGGTAGGTAATCCCACGTTTTTCATCGGGGATAAAGAGGTCCAGCACCAGGATGACCGAGACTGCCGCGAGAAGGAATATCTCGGGCAATGCCGGCATCAGGTTCAAATCAGCCCAAGTCATCGTGATTCTTTCCTCTTCTTATTGCAGTTTGCTGTGCGCCACATGGGCGATCAGATCGTTAACCGAGAGGTGCATCTTGGACACGAACAGGTCAGGCAACAGACCCATGCCCAGCACAGCGACAGCCAGGATGGCCAGCACGAGGAACTCACGCTTGTTGACATCCTCCATCTCACCCACATGCGAATTGGCCACGTCGCCAAAGATTACCCGCTTGTACATCCACAGCGTGTAAGCCGCACCAAAAATCAGCGTGGTTGCCGCCGCAGCCGCCACCCAGAAGTTCACCTGCACTGCGCCCATGATGACCATGAACTCGCCAACAAAACCACTGGTCGCCGGCAGGCCGGAGTTGGCCATGGCAAACAGCATGAAGAAGGCGGCAAAAATCGGCATCTTGTTGGCCACACCGCCGTAATCGGCGATATTGCGCGAGTGCAGACGGTCATACATCACGCCGATACACATAAACATTGCGGCAGACACAAAACCGTGCGACACCATCTGCACCAGCGCGCCTTCCAGCGCCCACTGGTTCAGCGAGTTGCCGGCAAACAGGAACATGCCCAGGGTGACAAAACCCATGTGCGAGATCGACGAGTACGCCACCAGTTTCTTCATGTCGGTCTGCACCAGCGCCACCAGACCGATATACACCACCGCCACCAGCGACAGGGCAATCATGATCGGTGCCACTTCACGCGAGGCATCCGGCAGAATCGGCAAGGCAAACCGCAGGAAACCGTAGGCACCAATCTTCAGGGTGATGGCAGCCAGCACCATCGAGCCCCCGGTCGGCGCTTCGACGTGAGCATCCGGCAGCCAGGTATGCACCGGCCACATCGGCACCTTCACCGCAAACGACAGGAAGAAGGCGACAAACAGGGTGAGCTGCACCGACAGCGGAATCACCAGGGTGTGGAACTTGAGGATTTCAAAGCTCTTGCCTGCCAGGTGATACAGGTAGATGAACGCCACCAGCATCAGCAGGGAACCCAGCAGGGTATACAGGAAGAACTTGATCGACGCATACACCCGGCGCGGACCACCCCAGATACCGATGATCAGGTACATCGGAATCAGCATGGCTTCAAAGAACACGTAGAACAGGATCGCATCGAGTGCGGCAAACGCACCGTTGATCAGGCCCGACATGATCAGGAAGGCAGCCATGTACTGCGCCACACGGCTCTGGATGACCTGCCAGCCAGTCAGCACCACCAGCATGGTGGTGAAACTGTTGAGCACCACGAACAGCATCGAAATGCCGTCCACGCCCAGATGGTAATTAATGTTCAGGCTGGCAATCCATGGGGTGTTCTCCACGAATTGCATGCCACCGTTCAGCGACTGGAAGCCGGTAAACAAGGGAAGGGAGACGACAAAACCGGCCAGCGAGCCCAGCAGCGCAATCCAGCGCGCCAGACCGGCATTCTTGTCCCCTCCTGTTGCCAGCACCAGCAACCCGGCCACGATAGGCGTCCAGATTGCCAGACTTAACAGATTCTCAACCATAAGCCCAACCTAACTGTTTTTCTGAATGTATCCGTTGGCATCTCAGTGAGCGATCAGGTTCGCAAACCAGATTGTCATGAGACCAAGAACGCCAATAATCATCGCAGTGGCATAGCTGTAAATGAAGCCAGTTTGCAGCTTGCGCACCACGGCCGAGAACACGCCGACCAGCTTGGCCGTACCGTTGACCAGACCATCAATCAGCAGTCGATCCACCGCCCACAGCACCGAACCCAGGCCACGCGAGCCCTTGGCAAAGACGGCAAAGTAAAGGTCGTCCATGTAATACTTGTTTTCCAGCAGGGTATGCACGGCACCCAGCTTGGACTTGATCGCGGCAGGAATCTGCGGGGCCTTCAGGTAGAAGAACCACGCGGTCACCACACCACCCAGCGCCAGCCAGAACGGCAGGGTGCTCAGAGCATGGGTGGCCATGCCGGCAGCACCATGGAATTCATGCGCCAGCTCTTCCATCACCGGATGTGCGTGATGATTGACGAAGATCACGTTTTTGAAGAAATCGCCAAACAGCATCGGCTCAATCGCGATGTAGCCAATGATCACCGACGGAATCGCCAGCAACACCAGCGGCAGGGTCACCACCCACGGCGATTCGTGCGGCACATGGGCATGACCGTGGCCGTGATCATCGTGATGGCCATGATGGTCATCATGATGGGCATGACGGAAACGCTCTTCCCCGTGGAACACCAGGAAGTACATGCGGAACGAGTAGAACGCGGTGATGAACACCCCGGCCACCACCGAGAAGTAGGCAAAGCTGCTACCCGGAATATGCGAGGCGGCCACGGCTTCGATGATCGAATCCTTGGAGTAGAAACCGGCAAAGAACGGCGTGCCAATCAGCGCCAGCGAACCCAGCAGCGAGGTGATCCAGGTAATCGGCATGTACTTGTACAGGCCGCCCATGCGACGCATGTCCTGCTCGTGGTGCATGCCCATGATCACCGAACCGGCCCCCAGGAACAGCAGCGCCTTGAAGAAGGCGTGCGTCATCAGGTGGAACACAGCCACCGGGTAGGCAGACACGCCCAGGGCAACGGTCATGTAACCCAGCTGCGACAGCGTGGAGTAAGCCACCACCCGCTTGATGTCGTTCTGGATGATGCCCAGGAAGCCCATGAACAGCGCAGTAATCGAACCAATCACCAGGATGAAGGACAGCGCGGTGTCGGACAGCTCGAACAGCGGGCTCATGCGCGACACCATGAAGATCCCTGCCGTCACCATGGTGGCAGCGTGAATCAGCGCGGAAATCGGGGTCGGGCCTTCCATCGAATCCGGCAGCCAGACATGCAACGGAAACTGTGCGGATTTACCCATCGCGCCGATGAACAGCAGGATGCAGGTCACCGTCATCAGCGACCATTCAACGCCAGGGAAAATTTGCACAGTCTGCGTCGCCAGTTTCGGCGCGGCAGCAAAGACATCGGCGTAGTGCAGCGAGCCGCCGAAGTAGGCCAGCACCATGCCAATGCCGAGCAGGAAACCAAAGTCACCCACCCGGTTGACCAGGAAGGCCTTCAGGTTGGCAAATACGGCAGTGGGTTTCTTGAACCAGAAACCAATCAGCAGATACGACACCAGACCCACTGCTTCCCAACCGAAGAACAGCTGGATGAAGTTGTTGCTCATCACCAGCATCAGCATGGAGAAGGTAAACAGCGAGATATAGCTGAAGAACCGTTGATAGCCCGGATCTTCATGCATGTAGCCAATGGTGTAGATATGCACCATCAGCGACACGCTGGTGACCACCACCATCATCATGGCGGTGAGGTTGTCGATCAGGAAGCCGACCGAATATTCAATGCCACCCACCGTCAGCCAGGTATATACCGGGCCGTCGAATGTGGGGGCGCCATTTAACAGGCCGTTGAGGACGTAGACAGCGCCAACCGCAGACACTGCCACACCAGTAATGGTGACAATGTGCGCGGCAACACGGCCGATCGCCCAACCCAATAACCCCGCAATGGCCGAGCCCGCAAGGGGCGCCAGCGCAATCAGCAGGTACAAGCTTTTCATTTCCATGCTTATCGAGCTTCTTTTCAAGGATTCCGGTTGGTCTTTAGCCTTTGAGGCTGCCCAGGTCTTCAACATTGATCGTGCGCAGATTCCGGAACAACACCACCAGAATGGCCAAGCCGATCGCCGACTCGGCCGCAGCCACCGTCAGGATGAAGAACACGAAGATCTGACCCGCAGTGTCGGACAGATAGTGCGAAAACGCGATGAAGTTGTAATTCACGGCGAGCAACATCAGCTCGATCGCCATCAACAGCACAATCACATTCTTGCGGTTCAGAAAAATACCTAGCACGCTGATCGCGAACAGAATCGCGGCGAGCACCAGGTAATGCGTCAGAGTCAACACGGTACCCCCTTTGCTTGGATTAGGGCTTGCTGCGGTCAGGCCGCTGCGTTGTTGTCGTTATCGGTTTCACCACCGCGCTCGACGCGGGGTTCGGCTGCCATCTTGACCATACGGATACGATCATTGCGACGGACTTTCACCTGTTCTGCCGGATCCACCCACTTGTTGTCCTTGCGCTTGCGCATGGTCAGCGCAATGGCGGCGACAATGGCCAGCAGCAGCAGCACGGCGGCCAGTTCAAACGGATACAGGTAAGTGGTGTAAATCTGGCGACCCAGGTCCTTGACGTTGCTGTAGTCGGCAGCCAGGGCGGCCGGCTCCTTGAAGTTGCTCAGACCCACGTCCGGGCTGACCAGAATCAGGGTCATCTCGGCCACCATGATGGCAGCTACCGTGCCGGCCAGCGGCAGGTTGCGCCAGAAGCCTTCGCGCAGTTTCTCGAAGTTGATGTCCAGCATCATCACCACAAACAGGAACAGCACCATCACCGCGCCGACATACACCAGCACCAGCGCAATGGCGAGGAACTCGGACTGCAGCAGCAGCCAGTGCCCCGACGCGGTAAAGAACGCCAGCACCAGAAACAGGGCTGCATGCACCGGGTTTTTAGCCGTGATCACCCGCACCCCGGAAAACAGCAGGATGGCGGAGAGCACATAGAAGACAACTGCTTGGAACGACATGCGGCCCCCTTAACGGTACTTGGCGTCGAGCTCGCGGTTTTTCGCGATCTCGGCTTCATATTTGTCACCCACGGCCAGCAGCATCTGCTTGGTGTAGTACAGGTCACCGCGCTTGTCCCCGTGGTATTCGAGAATGTGGGTTTCCACAATCGAATCCACCGGGCAGGATTCTTCGCAGAACCCGCAGAAAATGCATTTGGTCAGGTCGATTTCATAACGCGAGGTGCGGCGGGTGCCGTCATCGCGCTGCTCGGACTCGATGGTGATCGCCATGGCCGGGCAGACCGCTTCGCACAGCTTACAGGCGATACAACGCTCTTCCCCGTTGGGGTAGCGCCGTTGCGCATGCAGGCCACGAAAACGCGGACTTTGCGGCGTTTTTTCTTCCGGAAACTGCACAGTAATCTTGCGCTGGAAGAAATGACGACCGGTCAACGCCAGGCCCTTGACGAGCTCGACGAGCAGGAATGTCTTGAAAAAATTACGGATCGTTTCCATGCCACTCACTTACCGGTTATTTCCACAGCGTGTACGGGGACATCATCCAGAAACCGACGACAACCAGCCACACCAAGGTCACAGGGATGAACACTTTCCAGCCCAGACGCATGATCTGGTCATAGCGGTAACGCGGGAAGGTTGCGCGGAACCACAGGAAGCAGAAGAGGATGAACGCAGCCTTGATCGCCAGCCAGTGGAAGCCGCTGGCACCCAGCACCGGAATCGAAGCCGGGAACGGCGACAGCCAGCCGCCCAGGAACATCAGCGCGGTCATCACAGCAATCAAAATCATGTTGGCGTATTCGGCCAGGAAGAACACTGCAAACGCCATGCCCGAGTATTCCACATGGAAACCGGCCACAATTTCGGATTCCCCTTCGGCCACGTCAAACGGTGCCCGGTTGGTTTCCGCCACCCCGGAAATCAGGTAGACCAGAAACATCGGGAACAACGGCAGCCAGTTCCACGACAATACCGAACCGCCGGCAATGCCCTGACCCTGCTGATTGACGATTTCCACCAGGTTGAGCGAGCCGGACAGCATCAGCACCCCAACCAGGGCAAAACCCATGGCGATTTCGTAGGACACGATCTGGGCGGCAGAACGCAGCGCCCCCAGAAAGGCGTATTTGGAGTTGGACGCCCAACCAGCAATGATCACCCCATACACGCCCATCGAGGTAATGGCCATGATGTACAGCAGCGAGGCATCGATATTGGCCAGCACCAGTTCCGGCATGAACGGTACCACGGCCCAGGCCGCCAGCGCCGGACCGATGGACAGCACCGGGCCGATCAGGAACAAGGTCTTGTTGGCCTTGGTCGGCAGAATGATTTCCTTCAGCATCAGCTTCAGGCCATCAGCAATCGGCTGCAGCAGGCCTTTCGGACCCACCCGGTTCGGGCCGATCCGGATCTGCATGTAGCCAATCACCTTGCGTTCCGCCAGGGTCAGGTAGGCCACGGCCCCCATCATCGGGGCCACAATTGCCACGATTTTCAGCACGGTCCATACCGTCAGACCGGCATCCAATCCGAGGAGGTTCTGTAGGAATTCCATCGTTACACCTGCGCCAGTTCAATACTGTTGAACATCCCGCCCAGCGCGACTGTTGCCGGATGGGCAGCGGCCAGACGAACCACGCCAAGCGGGAGACGCTCGTCAGCATCAATGGCGATGCGGATCGAATGACCTTCCTGCTTGAGGCACACTTCCTGACCCGCCTGTACACCGGCAGCAGCCAGAACGCCAGGATGCGCGCTGGCACGCGGTGCCCTGGCATCGGCGGTGGCCTGCAGCGACGGTGCCCGGCGGCACAGTGCATCGGCCTGATAAATCGGCACTTCGCCCACGCGCGCCAGACCCGTCACCGCCGAAGCGCTGCCCAGACTCAGGCTGCCCAGGACGTTACTCAGTCGGGCGGCGATGTCACCCTGCGCAGCCTGCCATTCAGCGCGAACCTCTTCCGCCGAATTAAACTCGAAGCCCGGCAGACCCAGCAGATTGCCCAGAACGCGCAGCACCTTCCAGGCCGGACGGGTGTCGCCCAGCGGCTTGACCACGCCGTTGAAGGCTTGCAGGCGGCCTTCCATGTTGATGAAAGCGCCAGAAGTTTCGGTAAACGGCGCAATCGGCAGCATCACATCGGCGTACTGCAGTGCGGCATCGGAACGGAAGGCCGACAGCACCACCACGGTTTCCGCCTGCTCGGCCGCTTTCAGCGCGCGTTGCGGATGGTAGGTATCGCTGTCCAGTTCGGTGTTCAGCAACACATAGGCCTTTTTCGGCACGGCAAACATCTGGCCGGCGTTAGCGCCCTTGCTACCCGGCTTGAAGGTCAGCTCGGCACCCACGCTGTTGGCAGCTTCGCCCAACACGGCCACGCGAGCGCCGGTCAGACGGGCCAGCTCGTTGGCCAGCGCCAGGAGGTCGCCAAACCATGGGCTGTGCTGCGCCAGATTGCCCAAGGCAATCACGGCCTGGTCATTGGCAATCAGGCTGGCGGCAATCGCCTCGGCCTGGCTGCACGGCGAGATCGACACCACGTCCAGCGTCGAGCTGCTGCCCTGCTGGGTCAGCACGGCCTTGAGCACGGCTTTCAGCGCATCTACCATGCCGGACGGTGTGACGGTCATTTCGGCATGAACATGGCTCAGCAGGTTTTCGTGAATCGGATTGACCACGCTGAGCGCCAGACCCTTCTTCACCGACTGACGCAGGCGGGCAGCCAGCAGCGGCTGCTCCTTGCGCAGGGTGCTGCCCACCAGCAGCAGGGCATTGGCGTCGGCCAGTTCAGCAATGCTCGAGCCCAGCCACAGCGCACCTTGTTGCAGGCTGTCGCGGCTGAAATCGCTGTGTCGCGTGCGGTAATCGGTGCTCTCCACCCCCAGGCCACTGGCCAGTTTCTTGGTCAGGTAGAGTTCTTCCACCGTGCTGTGCGGCGTGGCCAGGAAACCCACGGCGTCAGCGCCGTGGTCACGAATCACGCCACGCAGGCCCTTGGCAATGTAGTCCAGCGCGGTTTGCCAGTCGGTGGCAATCCACTTGCCATCCTGCTTGACCATCGGCTGGGTCAGGCGGGCGTCGCTGGACAGCGCTTCGTAGGAGAAGCGGTCGCGGTCGGCCAGCCAGCATTCGTTGATGGCTTCGTTTTCCAGCGGCAGCGCGCGCATCACGCGGCTGTGCTTGACCTGCACGATCATATTGGCACCCAGGCCATCGTGCGGGCTGACCGTCTTGCGGCGCGACAATTCCCACGGACGGGCACTGTAGCGGAACGGCTTGCTGGTCAGCGCGCCCACCGGGCACAGGTCGATGACATTACCGGAAATTTCCGAGTCCACGGTTTTATTCAGGAACGGCAGAATCTGCGAATGCTCACTGCGGTGAGCCATGCCGATTTCCTGATAACCGCCGATTTCCTCGGTAAAGCGCACGCAGCGGGTGCAGTGGATGCAACGGCTCATTTCTGCCGCTGACACCAGCGGGCCCATTTCCTTGGCCGGCACCACGCGTTTTTCTTCCTGGTAGCGCGAGCTGACGTTGCCGTAGCCCACGGCCAGATCCTGCAGCTGGCATTCACCGCCCTGGTCACAGATCGGGCAATCCAGCGGGTGGTTGATCAGCAGGAACTCCATCACCCCGTGCTGAGCCTTGACGGCAGTATCGGAATGGGTGTGCACCTTCATGCCGTCCGTCACCGGCGTGGCACAGGCGGGCAGCGGTTTGGGCGCTTTTTCCACTTCCACCAGGCACATGCGGCAATTGGCGGCAATGGACAGTTTTTTGTGGTAACAGAAATGCGGGATGTAGGTGCCATTGGCATGGGCTGCATCCATCACGGTGCTCCCGGTGGGCACCGTCAATTTCTTACCGTCGATTTCGATTTCTAACATAGCGTTGCGCTACCTGTAGCAAGCAATCCGTAGGGGATCAGCACCATTTGTGCTCGACCAGACATTTCTTGTGTTCGATATGGTGTTCGAACTCATTGCGGAAATGTTTGGTAAAGCTGCGGACGGGGAAAACAGCGGCATCGGCCAGCGCACAAATGGTGCGGCCTGCCATGTTGTTGCCCACCGACGTCAACAAATCGAGGTCATCGGCGCGACCCTGCCCATGTTCAATCCGGTGAATCACCCGATACAGCCAACCGGTGCCTTCACGACACGGTGTGCACTGACCGCAGGATTCTTCGTGGTAAAAATAAGCCAGTCGCTCCAGCGCCTTGACCATGCAGATATCTTCGTTCATCACGATCACCGCCCCCGACCCGAGCATCGAACCTGCCTTGCTGATGCTGTCGTAGTCCATGGTGCAATCCATCATGATGTTGCCCGGCAACACCGGCGCGGACGATCCACCCGGAATCACCGCTTTGAGCTTCTTGCCGTTCTTCATGCCGCCGGCCATTTCCAGCAGGGTGGCAAACGGAGTGCCCAAGGGAATTTCGTAGTTGCCCGGACGGTTGACGTGGCCAGACACCGAGAACAGCTTGGTGCCGCCATTGTTCGGCTTGCCGGCTTCCAGGAATTTCTGGCCGCCGTCGCGGATGATGAACGGCACCGAGGCAAACGATTCGGTGTTGTTGATGGTGGTCGGCTTGCCATACAGGCCAAACGAAGCCGGGAACGGCGGCTTGAAGCGCGGCTGGCCTTTTTTGCCTTCCAGCGATTCCAGCAGGGCGGTTTCTTCACCACAGATGTAGGCACCGTAACCATGGTGCGCGTACAGATTGAAGGTGAAGCCACTGCCCAGGATGTTTTCACCCATCAGGCCGGCGGCACGGGCTTCGTCGAGCGCGCGTTCAAACAGCGCATAGTCTTCGAAGATTTCCCCGTGGATGTAGTTGTAGGCCAGCTTCACCCCCATGGCGTACCCGGCGATGATCATGCCTTCAATCAGCGAATGCGGGTTGAAACGCAGGATGTCGCGGTCCTTGAAGGTGCCCGGTTCGCCTTCGTCAGTGTTGCACACCAGATACTTGTCGCCCGGAAAGTTGCGCGGCATGAACGACCATTTCAGCCCGGTCGGAAAACCTGCGCCACCCCGGCCACGCAGGCTGGAGTTCTTGACTTCGGCAATCACGTCATCCTGAGAGACGTTTTGCTGGAGGATGCGCTTGAGTGCGGTATAACCACCGCGCTTGACGTAGGCATCCAGCGTCCAGCAATTCGGGTCAGAGGTGTCGACGCCTTCGAAAATAACGCCTTGAGAGAAAACGGCCATGTTATTGCAGCTCCGCCAGTTTCTTGTCGATTGCTTCGTGCGTCATGAAGCTGCACATGCTGTGGTTGTTCACCAGCAGCACCGGAGCATCTCCACACGCGCCCATGCATTCACCTTCCACCAGCGTAAACTTGCCGTCAGCGGTGGTTTCGCCAAAACCGACACCAAGCTTGTGCTTCAGGTAGTCCGCACAGTCCACCCCACCGCCCAGCGCACAGGGCAGGTTGGTGCACACGGTAATCTTGTACTTGCCGACCGGTTTCAGGTCGTACATGTTATAGAAGGTGGCAACTTCGTATGCCGCCACCGGGGGAATCCCCAGGTAGTTGGCCACGAATTCGATGGTTTCAGTCGAAAGCCACCCGAGTTCAGTCTGGGCAATGCGCAAAGCGCCCATCACCGCCGATCGCGCCTGGTCTGCCGGGTATTTGGCAACTTCGCGATCAATCTGTTTCAGTGCATCTGGCGACAACATCAGCGGTCAATCTCCCCAAACACGATATCTTGCGTCCCGATGATGGACACCACGTCGGCAATCATGTGGCCGCGCACCATTTCGTCCAGACCGGACAAGTGGGCGTAACCCGGTGCGCGAATCTTCAGGCGGTAAGGCTTGTTGGCTCCATCCGATACCAGATAGATACCGAACTCACCCTTCGGATGTTCGATGCCAGCGTAGGCCTCGCCTTCCGGCACGTGCATCCCTTCGGAGAAGAGCTTGAAATGGTGGATAAGCTCCTCCATATTGCTCTTCATGCCCACGCGTGACGGCGGTGCCACCTTGTGGTTGTCGGTAATGACCGGGCCAGGATTTTTCTTCAGCCATTCCACACACTGCTTGATGATGCGGTTGGACTGACGGAACTCTTCCATACGCACCAGATAGCGGTCGTAACAATCGCCATTGACGCCAACAGGAATATCAAAATCGAGACGATCGTACACTTCATACGGCTGCTTCTTGCGCAGGTCCCAGGCCACGCCGGAACCGCGCAGCATCGGGCCAGAAAAGCCCAGCGCCAGCGCACGTTCGGGAGAGACCACGCCAATGCCGACGGTACGCTGTTTCCAGATGCGGTTGTCGGTCAGCAGGGTTTCGTATTCGTCAACGTAGGTCGGGAAGCGATTGGCAAAGTCTTCGATGAAGTCCAGCACCGAGCCCTGACGGTTTTCGTTCAGCTTGGCCAGTTGGCGGGCGTTCTTGATCTTGGACACCTTGTATTGCGGCATGGTGTCAGGCAGATCGCGATACACGCCACCAGGACGGTAATAGGCAGCGTGCATGCGCGCGCCGGATACCGCCTCGTACACGTCCATCAGGTCTTCCCGTTCGCGGAAGGCGTACAGGAACATGGTCATGGCACCGATGTCAATCGCGTGAGCGCCAATCCACAGCAGGTGGTTCAGGATGCGGGTGATTTCATCGAACATGACCCGGATGTACTGGGCGCGCAGCGGCACGTCCACGCCGAGCAGCTTTTCAATCGCCATCACATACGCGTGCTCGTTGCACATCATCGACACATAGTCGAGACGGTCCATGTACGGCACGGATTGCAGGAAGGTTTTATGTTCGGCCAGTTTTTCAGTGCCGCGATGCAGCAGGCCCACATGCGGATCGGCGCGCTGGACGACTTCGCCGTCGAGTTCAAGCACCAAGCGCAGCACACCGTGCGCAGCCGGGTGTTGCGGGCCGAAGTTCAGCGTGTAGTTACGGATGTTAGCCACCGTAGTTCTCCTCGCGAATGATGCGCGGTGTGTTTTCGCGCGGCTCGATGGTCACTGGCTGGTAGATCACCCGAGCCTGAACCGGGTCGTAGCGCATTTCCACATTGCCGGAGAGCGGGAAGTCCTTGCGGAACGGATGGCCGACAAAGCCATAGTCGGTCAGCAGGCGACGCAGGTCAGGGTGGCCGTCAAACACGATGCCATACAGATCGAAGGCTTCGCGTTCAAACCAGTTCACCCCCGGCCAGACGTCCACCAGGGAGTCCACCACCGGGAAGTCGTCGTCTTCGGCAAAAAAGCGCACGCGGATGCGCTGATTATTGGCCACCGACAGCAGATGGCAGACCACGGCGAAGCGGGAACCTTCCCACACGGTGTCACGATAGGTGCTGTAATCCATGCCGCACAGGTCGGAGCACTGTTCAAAGCGCAGTGCCGGCGTATCACGCAGCAGGGTACAGGTTTCGATGATGCTGTCAGCACGACACACCAGCGTCAGTTCCTGACGGTCGATGGTCGCTGAAATGATGTTTGCACCCAGCGCAGCTTCTGCCGCCGTTTTGAGTGCTTCCAGCGTGGAGGCCATGAGCTTAACCTTTAGCGGGCAATGGTGTAAGTACGTTTGATCTTGTTCTGCAGCTGGATGATGCCGTACAGCAGGGCTTCTGCTGTGGGCGGACAGCCCGGAACATAGACATCGACAGGCACTACCCGGTCACAGCCGCGAACCACGGAGTAAGAGTAGTGATAGTAGCCGCCGCCATTGGCGCAGGAGCCCATCGACAGCACCCAGCGCGGTTCGGCCATCTGGTCGTACACCTTGCGCAGGGCCGGTGCCATCTTGTTGCACAGGGTGCCGGCGACGATCATCAGGTCGGACTGGCGCGGGCTGGGGCGGAACACGATCCCGAAACGGTCCAGGTCGTAGCGCGCGGCACCGGCCTGCATCATTTCAACAGCACAGCATGCCAGACCAAAGGTCATCGGCCACAACGAACCGGTGCGGGTCCAGTTGATGACCTTGTCAGCCGTGGTGGTGACAAAGCCCTTTTCCAGAATGCCTTCTACTCCCATTCCAGCGCTCCTTTTTTCCACTCGTAGATGAAGCCGACAACGAGAATCGCGAGGAACACCAGCATGGCAACAAAGCCGAACATGCCGATTTCCTTGAGCACTACCGCCCACGGGAACAGGAAGGCAATTTCGAGGTCGAACAGGATGAAAAGGATGGCAACGAGGTAGTAGCGGACATCAAACTTCATGCGGGCGTCTTCGAACGCCTCAAAGCCACACTCGTAGGGAGACAGTTTCGCCGCATCGGGGCGGTTAGGCCCCAACAGGAAACCGATCAGCATGGGTCCCACACCAACCAGGAGCCCGATGATGACGAACAGCATGATGGGAAAATAATTCTCCAGCATTTCCCGATTACCCCTAAAAAAAGGAGGCCAGAAGCCTCCTTTGTTTTAAAAATAGACCGCGAACACGATCTATTCGAATATGGTGCCGACAGTGAGACTCGAACTCACACAGCTTTCGCCACTACCCCCTCAAGATAGCGTGTCTACCAATTTCACCATGTCGGCTTTGTTTTTATTCAATCCGGGATTTGACCGGATTTGTTCTGACCATTCGGCTGCTGTCCGGCAGGAGAGGCCGGGGCAACTGATTCAACCTGCCCGGACATCACCCCGAGAGAAGACTCGTTGCGCGGTGTTGAGAGAAACACCAGAGCCAGACAAGTTGAGAAAAAAATCGCAGCACATACCGCAGTGGTACGGCTCAGGAAATTGGCCGAGCCTGACGCGCCAAACAGACTGCCCGACGAGCCGCCCCCGAAGGCAGCCCCCATATCCGCGCCCTTGCCATGCTGCATCAATACCAGCACGATCACTGCCAGCGCGGCAGCCATATTCAGAACCCAGACCAGCGTTTTAAGAATTTCCATATTTTATCTATTTGGCAGCGCCGTAGCAAACGTTTTTGAATTGCCCGGCATCCAGCGAGGCACCCCCCACCAGCACACCATCCACTTCAGAAAGCGAGAGGATGTCGCTCGCGTTATCTGCCTTGACGCTACCGCCGTAAAGGATCGAAATAGTACACGAAGACCCCAGTTTTTCCAAGAGGCAGGCCCGAATCTTTTCGTGCATTGCGACAATTTGTCCCAATGACGCGGTCAAGCCCGTGCCGATTGCCCAAACCGGCTCATACGCCAGCATCACCCGGTCACGCCCGGCCAGCGCAGCGGCCACGCCAGCAATCTGCCCGGCCACCACCGCGTCCTGCACACCGGTTTCGCGGGCGCTGAGCCCCTCGCCCACGCAGACCACCGGCATGATTCCCTGAGCATACGCGTGGCGGATTTGCGCCGACAGGCTGTCGTCAGATTCGGCAAAATACTGCCGGCGCTCCGAGTGCCCCACCAGGGTGAAGGCCACGCCCAGGTCGGCCAGCATGGCCGCGCTAACTTCACCCGTGTAGGCACCGTCATCGGCAAAATGGCTGACACACTGCGCGCCCAGACGCAGCGCCTGCCCGGCCAGCAGGTGGGTCATCTGCCCCAGATAGGCACTCGGTACCGCCAGGCCAACATGGCCGGCATTGACCTGTGGGTCGGCCAGCAAGGCCTCCAGCAGGCGCTGATTACTGGCCAGCCGGCCATTCATTTTCCAGTTGCCCAACACCCACTTGGCCCCGGTTGCGACATTCAGCATGCAAAACTCTCTCTTGAAAACAGCCTGCGTTGGCACGTTGCCAACCACGAGTGAACGAGCGGCATTATAGGTATGCGGCGCGTCCGGTCAACCCGCTGATGCCCTGACATGGCAAAGATGAAACGGTGCTGTAATATAACTGCAATTTTGAGGCGTTACGATGGCCTCCGCTTTGTAATGAATTCACCAATCTCCTGGGAGCACCGAATGAAATCAACGATCCGCCTGGCAGCCGCCATGACGCTGACTGGCGCCATGTTCTCCGGCTACGCCGCTGCTGCCGATATCACCGGCGCTGGCGCAACCTTCCCCTACCCGCTGTACGCCAAGTGGGCGGAAGCGTACAAAGCGCAAACCGGGGTCGGGATGAATTATCAGTCGATTGGTTCCGGTGGCGGCATCAAGCAAATCCAATCCAAAACCGTCGATTTTGGTGCTTCCGACAAACCGCTGACCGCAGAAGAATTGAACAAAGCTGGCCTGACCCAGTTTCCGGCAGTGATGGGCGGTGTGGTGCCGGTGATCAACCTGCCAGGCGTGGCCGCTGGCCAGCTGAAAGTCACCGGCCCGCTGCTGGCCGACATCTACCTGGGCAAGGTCAGCAAGTGGAATGACCCGGCAATTGCCAGTCTCAACCCCGGCGTGAAACTGCCGGACCAGGCCATCACCGTGGTGCGTCGCTCGGATGGCTCGGGCACCACCTTCATCTGGACCAACTACCTGTCGCGTGTTTCCGAAGAATGGAAGACCAAGATTGGCGAAAACTCTGCCGTCAACTGGCCGGCTGGGGTGGGTGGCAAGGGCAATGAAGGCGTGGCCAACTATGTGACCCGCATCAAGGGCTCGATTGGCTATGTGGAATACGCCTATGCCAAGCAAAACAAGATTTCCCACGCCGCCGTGAAAAACCAGGCAGGCAACTTTGTGCAGCCGGATGACCTGACCTTCAAAGCGGCTGCCGCCAACGCCAACTGGAAAGCAGCTGACGGGTTCTATCAAATCCTGACCAATCAGCCGGGCAAGGACAGCTGGCCGATTACCGGTGCCACCTTCATCCTGATGCACAAGAAGGCCGACAAGCCGGAACAATCCAGCGAAAGCCTGAAGTTCTTTGACTGGGCCTACGCCAATGGCGACAAGCTGGCCTCGGACATGGACTACGTGCCGATGCCGGACAACGTCAAAAAGATTGTTCGTGACAGCTGGAAGCAGATCACGGATACCAGCGGCAAGCCGGTCTGGAAGTAACCCCGGCAGGTTCAGGCCCTACCCGGGTCTGACGCATCGCTCGCCAGAAGCCGGGGATGAATGCCCCGGCTTTCGTATCATCAGGATCGAGATCACGCCATGAGCACACAGTCTTCTTCTGCGGTACAAAAACCGCGAACCAATCTGGACCCGTTATTTCGCTTCATCACCCGCTGCTTTGCCTTTCTGGTGCTGGCCCTGCTGGCAGCCATTCTGGCTTCGCTGGTGGAAGGCTCGATGCCGGCCATCAACCGCTTTGGCTTTGGTTTTCTGACCGACGCCACCTGGGACCCGGTCGCAGAACAATTTGGCGCACTGGTGCCGATTTTTGGCACCCTGGTCACCGCCAGCATTGCCCTGGCCATTGGCGTACCGGTCAGCTTTGGCATTGCCATGTTCCTGACCGAACTGTGCCCGCTGGGCCTGCGCCGTCCGCTCGGGGTGGCCATCGAACTGCTGGCCGGCATCCCGTCAATCATCTATGGCATGTGGGGTCTGTTTGTGTTTGCCCCGCTGTTTGCCGACCATGTCCAACCGTGGATGATGGAAAACCTGGGCAGCATCCCTGGTTTTGGCCTGTTGTTTCAAGGTCTGCCGATGGGGATTGGCGTATTCACCGCCGGGCTGATCCTTGGCATCATGGTGATTCCATTCATTGCTTCGGTGATGCGCGACGTGTTTGAAGTGGTGCCGCCCATGCTGAAGGAATCCGCCTACGGCCTGGGTGCCACCACCTGGGAAGTGGTGCGCCATGTGGTGCTGCCCTACACCAAAACCGGGGTAATTGGCGGCATCATGCTCGGCCTGGGCCGCGCACTGGGTGAAACCATGGCCGTCACCTTTGTGATTGGCAATGCCTACCAGATTTCTGCCGGGCTGTTCAACCCCTCCAACTCGATTGCCTCGTCGCTGGCCAATGAATTTGCCGAAGCCGAAGGTGAACTGTACCTGTCTGCACTGATCGAGCTGGGCCTGATCCTGTTCTTCATCACCTTTGTCGTGCTGGCCTGCTCCAAGCTGCTGCTGATGCGCCTGAAGGCTGGTGAGGGCAAGGAATCCTGAGCCCCCACGACCAAGGAACCGACACATGAACCATTTACTTTACCGTCGCCGCCGGCTGCTCAATACGTTCAACAAGGTCATGTCGTTCATGACTGTGGCGTTTGGCCTGTTCTGGCTGGTGTGGATTCTCACCACCCTGCTGAAACTCGGTCTGGGTGGGCTCAGTCTGGATGTGTTTACCCAGATCACCCCGCCGCCGGGCAGTCAGGGCGGCTTGGCCAACGCCATTTACGGCAGCGTGCTGATGACCCTGGTTGGCACCATCATTGGCACACCGATAGGCATTCTGGCCGGTGTCTACCTGGCTGAATTTGGCAACCGTGGCTGGCTGGCCCCCACCACCCGCTTCATCAACGACATTCTGCTGTCGGCCCCGTCGATTGTGATTGGCCTGTTTGTCTATGAAGTTTACGTGGTGTCAGTCGGGCATTTCTCCGGCTGGGCCGGCTCGCTGGCGCTGGCATTGCTGGTGATTCCGGTGGTGGTGCGTACCACGGAAAACATGCTGCGCCTGGTGCCCAACAGCTTGCGTGAAGCGGCTTCGGCGCTGGGTGCGCCACAGTGGAAGGTCATCATGTCAGTCACCCTGCGCGCCTCCAAGGCCGGGGTGATTACCGGCATCCTGCTGGCCGTGGCGCGGATTTCCGGCGAAACCGCCCCGCTGTTGTTCACTGCGCTGAACAACCAGTTCTGGAATTCCAACATGAACTCCCCCATGGCCAACCTGCCCATCGTGATTTTCCAGTTTGCCATGAGCCCGTATGAAGACTGGCACACCCTGGCCTGGGCGGGAGCACTGCTGATTACCTTTAGCGTGCTGACCCTCAACATCCTTGCCCGCTGGTTTGGCAGACAGCAAACTTCTTCGCACTAAGGCGTGACACCATGACAGACTCCATCAAGCTTCAGGTCAAGAATCTCAATTTCTACTACGGCGCCTTCCATGCCCTGAAAAACATCAACATGGAAATTCCGGCGGGCAAGGTCACTGCCTTCATCGGCCCGTCCGGCTGCGGCAAATCCACCCTGCTGCGCATTTTCAACCGCATGTACGAGCTGTACCCGAACCTGCGCGCCGAAGGTGAGCTGCTGCTGGACGGTAAAAACATCCTCGGCAACGATGTCGATGTGAACCTGCTGCGCGCCAAGGTAGGCATGGTGTTCCAGAAACCCACGCCGTTCCCGATGTCGATTTACGACAACATCGCCTTTGGCATCAAGCTGTACGAGCGCCTGCCCAAAAGCGAAATGGACGACCGCATCGAATGGGCGCTGAAAAAAGCCGCGCTGTGGGAAGAAGTGAAAAACAAGCTCAAGCAATCGGGCAACTCGCTGTCTGGCGGCCAGCAGCAGCGCCTGTGCATCGCCCGCGCCGTGGCCAACCGTCCGGAAGTGCTGCTGCTGGATGAACCCACCTCGGCGCTCGACCCGATTTCCACCGCGCAGATTGAAGAGCTGGTGCACGAGCTGAAAGAAAACTACACCATCGCCATCGTCACCCACAATATGCAGCAGGCGGCACGGGTGTCTGACTACACCGCCTATATGTATCTGGGTGATCTGGTCGAATTTGGTGAAACCGACGCTATCTTTACCGCGCCCAAGCAAAAAGCCACCGAAGACTACATCACCGGTAAATTTGGCTGAAACAGGGCTTTCCCCGGGAAGACCAGCAGATTCAGACAAAGCGCAACACCCGTGGCCCAGTGGCTGCGGGTGTTTTTTTATGACTGGGCGCTGACGGCACACGGGCGGGTCACGCAGTCAAACCAAAAGCCGTCATCCGCCTGCGGTATCATAACGGCCCTGACCGGGCGGCTCCCGGCGGCACTGGGGATTTCATGGCAACTTATGCAATTGGCGATATTCAAGGCTGTTACACCGACCTGATCGAACTGCTGCGGCTGATCGACTTCAGCCCCTCGCGTGACCAGCTGTGGCTGGCCGGGGATCTGGTCAACCGTGGGCCAGATTCGCTCAGCGTGCTGCGCTGGGTGTTCAAGCACCAGGACAGCGTGCAGATGGTGCTGGGCAACCACGACCTGAGCCTGCTGGCGGTGTCAGAAGGGTATGGCAAGGTCTCGTCCAGCGACACCTTCATGGACATCATTCAGGCCAGCGACGGCAAGCTGCTGCTCGACTGGCTGCGCTGCCAGCCGCTGATGCTGGCCGGCGAGGGCTACGCCATGGTGCATGCCGGCCTGCTGCCGGAATGGACCATTCAGCGCGCATTGGGCCTGGCCGAGGAAGTGGAACACGAACTGGCCGGCCCCAATTACCGCAGCTTTCTGGCCCGCTTGTATGGCAACAAGCCCCTGCGCTGGAACGACGAGCTCAAAGGCATTGACCGCCTGCGCCTGATCGTCAATGTGATGACGCGCATGCGCCTGCTCACCCGCGACGGCGAACTGGATTTGTCGTTCAAAGGGGAGCTGGCAGATGCCCCGCCATACCTGATGGCCTGGTTTGACGCCCCCAACCGCCGCCACGCCGGCACACCGCTGATTGTCGGCCACTGGTCGGCACTGGGGCTGCGCCTGGGGCCGGATGTGCTGGCGATTGACACCGGCTGCCTGTGGGGCGGCAGCCTGACGGCACTCAGGCTGGAAGATCGCAAGGTGTTTCAGCGAGCGTGCCCAGGGTTTCGGAAGATAGGCTGAGCAGGCTAACACGGCAGAAAGGGCAACCCGGACAAACCACATGGAGCCCGCCAACTCAGACCAGCCAGCGCAACGCGAGGTGGGGTAATGCACATTCATAAATTGCACATCAAGGGCTTCAAGAGCGTGGCAAATTTAACGCTTGAGAATGTCTCGCCGTTTTTAGTCCTGGCAGGCGCCAACGGTTCAGGCAAGAGCAATATCACTGATGCCTTGGCGTTTTTGGGGGAAGTGGTCAAACAGGGGGCGGCACAAGCCAGAACCCGGTTTGGCGGTTTTGCCCAGATTCACTGCTTCAAATATCGCAAAGCACAGCGCACCAGCATGCAATTTGCCTTGGTGCTGGAGCTGGACGGCGCGGTGTACGACTATCACCTGACCTTGCGCACCTTGGACGCCGCGCCGCAGATTGACGAAACACTGCGCGTAGACGGGCAAAAAATCATCGACCGCCAAGCCAATGGCGAGCTGCATGTGCGGCTGGGCAGTGCGTCTGCCATGCAGGTGTTGCCGGACTACCCCAAAGACATGACCGCATTGATGTTGCTGGGCAGTTTGCCACTGTATGACTTTCTGACCAATATCAAGGTGTTCCGCATTGATCCGCTGGCGGCCAAAGAACCCAGCCGCGCCACCACGGACGCCAGCGAACTGGATGAACATGGCCGCAATGTGGCATCGGTGCTGTCCCGGCTTGAGGCCGAGCCTGAGTTTCGTGAGCAGGTGCAGGAATGGCTAGCGCTGATTGTGCCCGGCATGGAAAGCATTTCCACCGAAACTCAGCGCCTGGATAGCTCCACGGTGATTACCTTCAAGGAAGCCGGCACAAAAACCCGCTTTCCGGCCAAGCTGGTGTCGGATGGCACGCTGTATGTATTGTGTATGTTGACTGCGGTGCTCAGTCGCGCCGAGCGCCGTGGCATCACCATCATCGAAGAGCCCGAGCGGGGCATTCACCCCAAGGCCATTGGCGAATTGGTGCTGCTGATGCGGGAAAACGCCTCTGCCGAACACCCGATTTTTTTGACCACGCACAGCGAATCGATTGTTCGTCAGCTCAATACCGCTGAGCTGTATCTGGTCAGTAAAGTGGATGGCAAAACCGAGGTAAGCCCAGCCGAATTGGCCGGTGTGGATAAAACCCAGATTCCGCTGGACACCGCCTGGCTGACCAATTTATTGGACGGGGGCTTGCCATGGTAAAGGTCGGGTTTATCGTTGAGGGAGATAGCGAAAAATTGGTGGTGGAGTCACTGATGTTTCAACAATGGCTGCATGACCATGGCTGCACCTTGGTAACGCCGGTGATTAACGCCAAAGGGGGAGGCAATCTGCTTCCCCAGCATATTGAGCCGTATATTCAACACCTGAGCCATGCGGGCGTCGAGCGGATTGTTGTCCTCACCGACCTGGAAGACGAAGCGCACCCCGACTTGGTGCGGCAGCGGGTGGCACATCCGCGCATCCAATGTATATTTGTCGCAGTGAAAGCGCTAGAAGCCTGGTTTTTAGCCGACAGCCAGGCCATGAACGCCTGGCTGAAAATAAACAACTTTCACGAACCTCAACCGGAAACCACGCCAGACAAACCCTGGGAGCGACTCAAGCAAATCGCCAGCGAGCACGGCAAACGTGGCCCTGGCGTCAGCAAAGTGGCGTTTACCCAAAGATTGCTCAAACACTGGGGGTTTTCCATCGCCCGCGCCGCTCAGCATGCCGCCTGCCCCAGCGCCAAGGAACTGGCGGATTATTTTCACTCTGGGGCGCTTATGCCTCCACCGCCTCCACCACCCTGACCGGCATCTGCCCTCCCGGCTGCAAGCCCGCCGCGATCTCCCGTTCTGCATGGGCGCACAGTTCAAAGCGAGTGCGTTGATGGCCGCTGAGCGCTTGGCCGTAGTGCAGCTCCACCACCTGACCCCGCGCCGAGGCCAGCATCCAGATCGACTGCAGCAGGCTGGTGTTGCCCACATAGCTGGCGGCCTGGCTGATGCTGTTGTCGGCGTTCATGAAGCGCAGGGTAACAGGCTGCACGGTAGCGTGCGCCTTGGCGGCGGCGTCAAACAGCGAAGCCTTGAACGGCAGCAGGCTGAGCCCGTCCGACGTGGTGCCCTCCGGAAACAGGCCGATGCAATCACCCTCACGCAGCGCCTTGGCCATGTTCAGATTGATGCGCGCTGCATCGCGCCGGTTGCCACGGTCGATATACAGCGTGCCGGCGCGGGTCACCAGCGTGCCCAATACGGGCCAGCGGCGGATTTCGCTTTTGGCCACAAAGCGGGTGATGGTCACGCTGTTCAGGGCAAAAATATCCAGCCAGGACACATGATTGGCCACCAGCAGGGTATTGGCCGGGTAAAGCGCCATCGGGGGTGACCCCAGCACGCGCAGACGGATATTCAAAATCGTCATCAGCCGGCGCGACCAGTCGCGCTGCATCTGGTGGCGACGTGCCGGGGTGTAGCGGGGGAAAACCGTCAGCACCCGCACCAGCCCACCGAATACATGCAGGGTCAGACGGGTCAGCCGCCACAGGCGGACAGGCAGGGCAACAGTGGCAAAGCCAGGGGAAGTGGACGTGCGGGTCATGGTGTCGAAGGGTCAGGTTTGACAATGCGGGCAGAAAAAACTGGAACGCTGCCCCAGGCGAGTGTGTTGCACCAAGGTTGCACAGGCATGACAAGGCTGGCCGGTACGGCCATAAACGGCATACTGTTGCTGAAAATACCCCGGTTTGCCAATCGCATCGGTAAAATCGCGCAGCGTGCTGCCGCCGGCTTCGATGGCGCGCAGCAGGGTGGCGCGGATGGCAGCGGCCAGACGCTGGCACGCGTCGCGGCTCACCTGCCCGGCGGGACGGGTGGGGCGCACACCGGCGGCAAACAGCGCCTCGTTGGCGTAAATATTACCCACCCCCACCACCACATGGTTGTCCATCAGCACAGTCTTGATGGCAGCAGTCTTGCCCCGGCACGCGGCAAACAGCACCTCACCATCAAACCCATCAGACAAGGGCTCCGGCCCCAGCTTGACCAGCAGCGGATGCAGCTCCACCGGACCAGGGCAATACAGGATGGCACCAAAGCGGCGCGGGTCGCGATAGCGCAAGCAATGCTCGCCCAGCAGCAAGTCCACATGGTCGTGGCGCTCGGGCGGCGTGTCGGCAGGCACATGGCGCAGACTGCCGGACATGCCCAGATGGATGATCAGCGTCGCCCCGCTGTCCAGCGCCATCAGCAGGTATTTGGCCCGCCGGCTGACCGCCGTCACCCGAACGCCAGTCAGCCGGCTGGCCAGTTCCGGGTCAACCGGCCAGCGCAGCCGCGCACAGCGCACCCGCACGCCAGTCAGCGTGTGTCCGGTCAGCAAAGGGCGCACGCCCCGGCAAGTGGTTTCAACTTCTGGCAATTCAGGCATGCTTTAGGCGGCCATCGGTAAAGTGAGCGTGCTATTCTAACGCGAGACCTGCCCGATGTTGTGCCCGCCTGCTGGCCGCCATCGCATCGGCCTGGGCCTGCCTGGCAATTGCGCGTGGCCACCCGCCCGCCTCCTGCCCGGCCAAGCAGCATTCTTCGGCAAAGCCGTGGCTTTGCCGGTCATTATGGTCAGCCATTCGCGAAATCTGTTCATGAATATCCGCCTTACTGCGTCGAGCCTGATTCTGATGGCCGCCTTGTCGGCCTGCGCCACCCGCGTACCCAGCACGCAGGCACCCGCCGTTGTGCCCACGCCCGCGCCGCAGGCCGCCCCGGTCGCCGACGCCGCCTACCCCCGGCTGCCATTAAGCAACGAAATCCTGTTTGGCGTGCTGGCCAGTGAAATTGCCGCCCAGCGCGGCGGCGCATCCGCTGCTGCGCCCACCCTGCTGGGCCTGGCCCGCAGCACCCGCGACCCCCGGCTGGCACGGCGGGCGGCTGAATTTGCCCTGACCGCCAACCAGCTGGAGGTCGCCATCACCGCCCTGAAGCTGTGGCGTGAGCTCGACCCGAATACCGATCACGCCGAGTTTCAGCTGACCGCCACCCTGCTGCGCGCGGGCCGGCTGGCCGAGGCCACCCCTGGGATACAAGCGCAACTGGCCGCCCGGCCAGCAGAAGCCGCCCAGGTGTTCCTGCACCTGACTACCCTGCTGCCGCGTCAGGCTGACAAAGCTGCCGCGTACCGGATGATGCAAACCCTGCTGCTGCCGTTTCCCAGCGTGCCCGAAGGCCACTTTGCCCTGATGGTCACCGCGCACGAAGCCGGCGACAGCGCCATGGTGCAATCCGAACTGGACACCCTGGCCACCCTGGCCCCCGCCTGGGATCTGCCCGTGGCCTGGTATGTGGACCGTGTGCGCCAGGTATCGCCAGAACAGGCGCTGGAACTGCTGCAACGTGAACTGGCCCGCCGCCCACAGGCCGGGCTGGAACTGCAACTGAGCCAGCCGCGCCTGCTGGTGATGCTCAAGCGCTACGACGCTGCCCGCGATGCCTTTCAGCGGCTGCGCGCCAAATACCCGAAACAGGCCGAAGCCGCTTACGCGGTGGGCGTGCTGTCGTATGAACTGAAAGACTACGACGAAGCTGAACGCGCCTTGCGCACCGCACTGGAGCAAGGCTACCGCGACGCCGACTTCATCCGCTTCACCCTCGGGCAAATGGCCGAAGAGCGCCAGCAAACCGCCGAGGCCATGCGCTGGTACGAGGCCGTCACCGCCGGAGCACAGCTGGTTCCCTCACAAAGCCGGCTGGCCGCGCTGGAAGCCGGCTCCGGCCAACTGGACGCCGGCCTGATCCGCCTGGCCCGGCTGGCCGACATGCAGGGTGCCGAGCGCAGCGCGCTGGTGCTGGCGCAAGCCCAGCTGGCGCGCAACGCCAACCGGCCAGAGCGCGCCATTCGCATTCTGGATGAAGCGCTGGCCCGCACCCCGGCGGTGGCCGAATGGCGCTACGAACGCGCGCTGCTGCTGGACGACCAGCAACGGGTGGCCGATGCAGAAAAAGACCTGCGCGCCTACCTCAAGCTCAAACCCCATAGCGCGCAGGGACTGAATGCACTGGGCTATATTCTGGCCAACCGCACCACCCGCATCCGCGAAGCACGCGCGCTGGTCAGCCGGGCACTGAAACTGGACCCGGACAACCCGATGATTCTGGACAGCATGGGCTGGGTGGAATACCGCTCAGGCAAGCTGGAAGCCGCGCTGCGCTATCTGCAGCGCGCCCACCACCTGCTGCCCGACCCGGAAGTGGCCGCCCACCTGGGTGAAGTGCTGTGGAAAATTGGCCGCGAAGCCGAGGCCAGGGCGCTGTGGACACGCACGCTGGAAGCCAGCCCGGACAGTGACATTGTCCGCCAGACCCAACAGCGATTTGTCCGATGAGCGTTGCCCGCACCCTGTGGCACCCAGCCGGCCTGGTGCTGAGTCTGGCGCTGGGGGGCTGCGCCTGGCTGACCCCACCCACGCCCGCGCCGCTCAGTCAGACGCAAGCGCTACCATCCCGTTGGGATGTGGCCGGCAGGCTGTCGGTTAAAGTGTCGGGCAAGGGCTCGTATGGCAACTTTGACTGGCGTCGTCAGGCCGGCGTTGATACCTTCGACATCACCACCCCGCTGGGACAAACCCTGGCCCGGCTGGTGCGCCACGCCGAGGGCGTCACGCTGACCGCACGCGGCGAAACCCACCAGGCACAGGACGCCGAGCAGCTCAGCCAGTCATTGCTGGGCTGGCCCCTGCCGCTGGACAATCTTCCCTACTGGCTGGCGGGCCTGCCCGCACCCGGCCTGCCCAGCCAGGCCACTGACAGCGGCTTCACCCAGCAAGGCTGGCGGATTGAACTGGCCGACTACCAGGACACCCGCTATGGCCGCCGCCCGGCCAAGGTATTGCTCAGCCGCCCCGATCTTGACCTTCGTTTTGTGATGCACCAATGGCAATAATCTCCCCGTTCCAGTCTTTTCCGGCCCCGGCCAAGCTCAACCTCACCCTGGCCATCACTGGCCGGCGCGCCGATGGCTACCATCTGCTGGAAAGCGTGTTCCGCTTTATTGACCTGATGGACACCGTCGAACTGGCGGTACGCGACGACGGCCAGATGGTGCTGGATACGCCGATTGCCGGCGTCCCCGCCGACACCGACCTGACCGTGCGCGCCGCCCGGGCGCTGCAAGCCGCCAGCGGCAGCACGCTGGGCGCGTCGATCCGCCTGCACAAGCGGATTCCGATGGGGGGTGGACTGGGGGGCGGCAGTTCGGATGCGGCAACCGTCCTGCTGGCACTCAACCGGCTATGGCAACTGAACCTGCCCCGGCAGGCCTTGCAGGATATTGGCGTAACACTGGGCGCTGACGTGCCGGTGTTCATTTTTGGCCGCCCGGCCTTTGCCACCGGCATTGGCGATGAACTGACCGAGTGCGACGTGCCCGATGCCTGGTATGTGGTATTGCATCCAGGGGTGTCGGTGCCCACTGCGAAAATTTTTTCGCACCAGGGCTTGACACGCAATTCGACCCCTAGCATAATGCGTGCTCTCCAAACGACGCAGCGCAAGAACGACATGCAAAGCGTGGTTTGCCAGATGTTTCCTGAAGTAGCTGATTGCCTGGCGAAAGCCAGTGAATACGGATCAGCCATGATGACAGGTTCCGGGGCGTGTGTCTTCCTGGAATATGACGCGGAAGCTCAGGCAGGAGCAGTTTTCCAGTCGCTGTCGCACAGTTATACGGGTTTTATGGCCCGTGGGTTGCAACATCACCCGCTGTACGACGGTCGTTGAAGGTTACTGGGGAGTCGCCAAGTGGTAAGGCATCGGATTTTGATTCCGACATTCGTAGGTTCGATCCCTACCTCCCCAGCCAAGATTGCAAATCATGTGTCAGAAACCAAAGCGTGTAAGTCAAGCTCACTTACACGCTTTTTGTTTGTCCTCAGGTAGCGGAAACATGGCCTCCTACGATAGCTTGATGGTTTTTACCGGGACTG
This sequence comes from Aquaspirillum sp. LM1, assembly GCF_002002905.1. NCBI lineage: Bacteria > Pseudomonadati > Pseudomonadota > Betaproteobacteria > Neisseriales > Aquaspirillaceae > Aquaspirillum > Aquaspirillum sp. LM1. The sequence goes on from NZ_CP019509.1 coordinate 2,876,808, forward strand.
CTAACCCGGAACTCGCCCAGAACGTGGTAAAGCACCTGGATATCTCCCTGGGTCGCGCCGACGTGAACCGGTTCAGCGATGGCGAAGTGGCCATTGAGCTGCTGGAAAACGTGCGTGGCCGGGATGTCTTCGTGCTGCAGTCCACCTGTCAGCCCACCAACGACAACCTGATGGAAGTGCTGACCATGGTGGACGCGCTCAAGCGCGCCTCTGCTGGCCGGATCACCGCCGCCATCCCGTATTTCGGCTATGCCCGTCAGGACCGTCGTCCGCGCTCCGCGCGGGTGCCGATCTCGGCCAAGCTGGTGGCCAATATGCTCACCTCGGCAGGCGTTGACCGTCTGCTCACCGTTGACCTGCACGCTGACCAGATCCAGGGTTTCTTTGATATCCCGGTGGACAACGTCTACGCCACGCCCGTGCTGCTGCGTGAAATCGAAGCCCAGCGCTACGAAGACCTGATGGTCGTCAGCCCGGACATCGGCGGTGTGGTGCGCGCACGCGCCATGGCCAAGGCACTGACCTGCGAACTGGCCATCATCGACAAGCGTCGTCCCAAGGCCAATGTGGCCGAAGTGATGAACATCATCGGCGAAATCGAAGGCAAAACCTGCCTGATCGTCGATGACATGATCGACACCGCCAACACCCTGTGCAAGGCCGCGCAAGCGCTGAAAGACAAGGGCGCTGCCCGTGTGGTGGCCTACGCCACCCACCCGGTGCTGTCCGGCCAGGCCGCTGACCGCATTGGCTCGTCGGTGCTGGACGAAGTGGTGGTCACCGACACCATCCCGCTGCGCGCCGACGCCGCCGCCCAGAAAAAAATCCGCGTGGTGTCGATTGCCGGCCTGATCGCCGAAACTCTGCGCCGCATCAACAACGAAGAATCGGTCAGCTACCTGTTCGTCGAACGTTGACCCCTGGCACAGCCAGGAAACGCTTTTTTCCCGTCAGGCGCATTGCCTGACGGATTTTCGGGGGCAACTGGTCGCGGTTGCGCCCATTTATATTGTCTGGAGCTGGAAAATGACTATTGAAGTGATTGCACAAAAGCGCGTTGTCGAGGGTACGGGTGCGAGCCGCCGCCTGCGTCGCGCTGGCAAGGTGCCGGGCGTGGTGTACGGTGGTAACCAGGATGCCGTGTCCATCGAACTGGACCACAACACCCTGTTTTACGCACTGAAGGACGAAGCCTTCCACGGTGCCGTGCTGACCCTGAATCTGGATGGTGCCACTGAAGCCGTCCTGCTGCGTGACACCCAGCTGCACCCGTGGAAGCCGCAAGTGCTGCACGTGGACTTCCAGCGCGTGAACGCCAATGAAAAAATCACCACCAAGGTGGCCCTGCACTTCAAGAACGCCGATATTTGCCCGGCAGTGAAGCTGGGTGGCAAGAAGATCACCCACATCATGAACGACGTGGTGGTCAAGGCCCTGCCGGCCAACCTGCCGGCCTTTGTGGAAGTGGACCTGTCCGCCCTGCAAAGCGGCCAGTCGGTTCACCTGTCCGACCTGCCGGTGGCAGAAGGCGTCGAGCTGGTCGAACTGGCTCGCGGTCACGACCTGGCCGTGGCACAAGCTTCCTGATTCTCCCCTTCGGGGCGGTCAGAGCAGAACGGCTCGTTGCCTGCGCAGCGGGCCGTTTTGTCATCCTGCGCGACTGATTTCTGCCTTTCTGGTTTCTGGATTCATCATGGCCTCTATCCGTCTGATTGTCGGCCTGGGCAACCCTGGCCCGGACTACGCCGCCACCCGGCACAACGCCGGCTTCTGGCTGGTCGATCTGCTCTCCCGCCAGCAGCACGCGCCCCTGCGCGCCGAAGGCAAGTTTTTCAGCCTGTATGGCCGCGCGGGCGAGTTGCACCTGCTGGAACCGCAAACCTTCATGAACGCCAGCGGCAAGGCCGTGGCCGCCGTGGCGCGGTTTTACAAAATCCAGCCTGACGAAATCCTGGTGGTACACGACGAGCTGGATTTGCCACCCGGTGCCGCCAAGTTCAAACTGGGCGGCGGCCATGGCGGACATAACGGCCTGCGCGACATCCTGTCGGCGCTGGGCACACCCGATTTCTGGCGCTTGCGCCTGGGCATTGGCCACCCTGGCCACAAGGCCGAAGTGGTTAACTTTGTGCTCAAGCCACCGCGCAAGGAAGAACAGGACGCCATCGACCGCGCCATCGACCATGCGCTGGACGTGATGCCCGACGTGCTGGCGGGCCGCCTGCCCGAAGCGATGCAAACCCTGCACACCCGCGCCAAATAACGCCTGCCGCCCCGGCGGCGCCCCTGAATACACAAGGACACCCCATGAGCCTCAAATGCGGTATTGTCGGTTTGCCCAACGTTGGCAAATCCACCCTGTTCAACGCCCTGACCAAGGCCGGCATTGAAGCCGCCAACTATCCGTTTTGCACCATCGAGCCCAATGTCGGCATCGTTGAAGTGCCGGACGCCCGCCTGGACGCCCTGAGCAAAATCATCAACCCGCAACGCGTGCAACCGGCCATTGTCGAATTTGTTGATATCGCCGGCCTGGTAGCGGGTGCGTCCAAAGGCGAAGGCCTGGGCAACCAGTTTCTGGCCAACATTCGCGAAACCGACGCCATCGTCAACGTGGTGCGCTGCTTTGACGACGACAATATCGTCCACGTGGCCGGCAAGGTAGACCCCATCGCCGACATCGAAACCATCGGCACCGAACTGGCGCTGGCCGACCTGACCACCGTGGAAAAAGCCATCCAGCGCGATGGCAAAAAAGCCAAGAGCGGCGACAAGGACGCCATCAAGCTGGTGGCCCTGCTGGAAACCATCCGCGCCCACCTCGACCAGGGCCTGCCAGCGCGCAGCATGGGCCTGGACGCTGAGCAGCAAACCCTGATCAAGCCGTTCTGCCTGCTGACCATCAAGCCGGCCATGTATGTGGCCAACGTGGCTGAAGACGGCTTCAGCAACAATGCCTTCCTCGACCGCCTGACCGAATTCGCCAGCAAGGAAGGCGCACCCGTGGTAGCCGTCTGCGCCGCCATCGAAAGCGAAATTGCCGACCTGGACGACGCCGACAAGCAGGAATTCCTCGATAGCCTGGGCCTGGAAGAACCCGGCCTGAACCGGCTGATCCGCGCCGGCTACGAGCTGCTCGGCCTGCAAACCTACTTCACCGCCGGGGTAAAGGAAGTGCGCGCCTGGACCATCCACAAAGGCGACACCGCCCCGCAAGCCGCCGGTGTGATCCACACCGACTTTGAACGCGGCTTCATCCGCGCGCAAACCATCGCCTACGCCGACTTCATCGCCTGCGGCGGCGAAGCCAAGGCCAAAGAGGCCGGCAAAATGCGCTCGGAAGGCAAGGAGTACGTGGTGCAGGACGGCGATGTGATGAATTTCTTGTTTAACGTCTGACGTGTGAAGCAAGCCCGGCATTTGCAGTCGGTTTGTTGATGTTGCGAAAAAAAGCCCCGTGGATGCGGGGCTTTTTTGATGAATAAGGGGTTGTGCGGTGCATCCTCAATAATATCTTCCAGGTCATCAGAACCCAGTTTGCCTCACTCGCAGGGCCACACGTTGTCGGTATCCAGGTCACCGCCTTGCACAGTGATTCACTCCCGGTTCACATCGAATGTCAGTCGCGAGATATCAATGCACGTTTGATTTGTCAGGACATCATCCGGACGCTACCATACCGATAGTGTCAAAACATGGGGGTTACCATGAGCGCCTCGAATCTCTCTAAAACCGAACGGATCGATGTCCGCGCCAGCAGTGCGGTCAAACAGTTGCTGCAGGAGGCTGCGCGCTCTTGCCATAAAAACGTCAGTGAATTCCTGCTGGATGCCGGGGTGATCGCGGCCAACCAAGCATTGGCAGACCGTCGTTGCTTTGTGCTGGACGATGAGCAGTGGCAGGCGTTTCAGCAGGCGCTGGATCGTCCCGTGCAAGCCAAGCCGCGCTTGAAGAAACTGCTCAGTGAACCTGGGGTTCTGGGTTGAGTGCAGCGTATGAGTCCGTCCGCAAGCTCACGCCTGCGGACTCGACCGAAGGCTTTGACTGCGGGCAAGCGCCACTCAACCAGTTTTTGCAACGCTACGCTCTGGTCAACCAGCAAGCCAACAGCGCCCAGACTTATGTGTGCTGCCTTGGCGGCCAGGTCGTGGGCTTCTACAGTCTGGCGGTTGGAAGTATTGATCCGCAGGGCACCCCAGCGCGCGTCATGAAGGGCTTGGCCCGGCATCCCGTGCCGGTCATGATCCTGGCGCGGTTGGCCGTGGATCGTGATCACCAGGGACAGGGTCTGGGCAAGGCGCTGCTCAAGGACGCGCTGCTGCGCACCGCACAGGCCGCTGACATTGCGGGCATTCGCTGCCTGCTGGTTCATGCCAAGGATGAGGCCGCGCGGCAGTGGTATGAGTCCTGGGAGTTCGACCCCAGTCCGACCGACCCTTATCATCTGTTCTTGATGCTCAAGGATCTCAAGGCGCTACTGGCGGGTTGATTTGATCAGGAGCGGAAATTTTTTGCGAGTGTTTTCCGAAACCTGGTTGAATCCCGTCTGTCCTGATCTTGATTTTCCAGCGTGCCCAGCCCTGGGAGCCAGGGACGCGCTGATTTATTCAGAAAAATCGTGTTTGCCAAAAGCAAAACCCAGCAAAATCAACACCCTGGATTCCCGCCTTCGCGGGAATGACGATTTTTTCAGCGTATCCCTAGGGATATTCTTAGCGTGAAACACCCTGATTTTTGCGAGCAAAAAAGCATCGCGAACAATCAAGGCGCGATGCGAGTAGCAAAGAGCAGGGACTTGACACTGTTCAATTTCTCGGTTGTCTATATCAGAGCGACCCTCCACGTGAAACCGACCACCTCGACGACAACGCCTCGGCCTGTTGCAGCACCGTTTGAACTGCCGTGTCTTGGAGGTCGGGCGGGTAGCCATACTTGCGGAGGGTGCGCTTCACCAGCACCCGCATCCGTGCGCGGGCAGAGTCCCGGTGGGCCCAGTCAACCGACACGTTCTCGCGCAGGCTCATCAGCAATTCGTGGGCGATCAGCTTGAGCTTGTCGTCGCCCATCATCTGCACCGCGCTTTCGTTCTCGGCCAGGGCGTCGTAGAAGGCAATCTCTTCGTCTGACAGCCCGGACTCTTCGCCACGCTGGCGAGCCGCTCGGATGTCCTTGGCCAACTGGATCAGCTCCTGCAGCACCTCGGCGGTGGTGATCGCATTGGCGTGATAGCGTGCCACGGCGTCTTCCAATCGCACCGAGAAGGCCTTGGTCTGCACCACGTTGGCCTTGCTGCGTGAGCGAATGCCGTCGTTCAGCAACTTGCGCAGTGCTTCCAGCGCAAGATTCCTCTTCTCCATCTGTTGCACTTCGGCAAGAAACTCGTCGGAGAGGATGGAGATGTCCGGGCTCTTGACTCCCGCAGCCGCCAAGATGTCCACGATCTCGGTCGAGACCACAGCACGGCTAACGATTTGCTGGATAGCCAACTCGCGCTCTTGCTGGGCCATGCCAGACCCAGTACTGCTCTTGACCAACGCAGCGCGAATCGCCTGGAAGAAGCCAACCTCCTCTCGAATTTCTCGGGCCTCGTCAGAGGCAGAGGCCAGAGCGTAAGCCTTGGACAATGCGAGCACGGCATCCTGGTATCGGCGGTGAGCGTTCTTCTTACCCTCCGCCGCTCTTTCCTTCTCAGCCAGCTTCTGCTGCAGATCGAGAATCCACTCGATGGCCCCCGCCATCATGGCCAGGCGCTCCTGCGGCGTGCCACTCAGCGCTGACGCATAGTCGAAGCCGTGGAACATGTCCCGCACGACCTCGTACTTCTCCATCATCACCGCAACGGCCTGTGCTTCGTCGATGCCTGTGCTCTCTTGGTCGCCCTTGGAATACCGCTGCAGGGCGGTTTTCAGGTTTTGTGCAATACCGATGTAGTCCACGATCAGCCCCGCAGGTTTGTCGCGGAACACGCGGTTCACGCGCGCAATGGCCTGCATCAGTCCGTGACCCTTCATCGGCTTGTCGACGTACATCGTGTGCATACACGGCGCGTCAAAGCCGGTGAGCCACATGTCCCGAACGATCACCAGCTTGAGTGGGTCTTGGGGATCGCGAGCCCGCTTGGCCAGCAGATCGCGCCGGGCCTTATTGCCGATGTGCTGCTGCCACTCCTGCGGGTCGCTTGCTGCGCCCGTCATCACGATCTTGACCGCCCCCGCGTTGTCATCGGCGCTGTGCCAATCCGGGCGCAACTTAACGATCTCGTCGTAAAGCTTGACGCAGATGCGGCGGCTCATGCACACCACCATCGCCTTACCGTCGAGGGCGGCCACGCGATCTTCGAAGTGGGCGACCATGTCTTGGGCCACCAGAGCAAGGCGCTTGTCGCTACCCACCAGGGCTTCAACCGTTGACCACTTCCTCTTGAAGCGCTCTTGATCGGCCTCGGAATCTTCCTCGGTCAGATCGTCAACTTCGGCATCGATCTTCGACTTTTCTGCTTCGTCGAGTTCGATGCGCGCCAATCGGGACTCGTAGTAGATCGGAACGGTCGCGCCATCCTCGACTGCACGGCTGATGTCGTAAACGTCGATGTAGTTGCCGAACACTGCCGGGGTGTTGACATCGTCCGCCTCGATGGGCGTGCCGGTAAAACCGATGAAGGATGCGTTCGGCAGGGCGTCGCGCATGTACTTGGCAAAGCCATAGGAGATTTCGCCGGTCTTCGCGTCCACCTTGGCCTTGAAGCCGTATTGGCTGCGGTGCGCTTCATCTGCGATCACGACCACGTTGCGGCGCGTGGTGAGCGGCTCCGCAACCTCGCCGAATTTCTGCAAGGTCGTGAAAATCACCCCGCCCGAGGCCCGGCTCAAGACCCTCTGCAAGTCTTCGCGGCTCCCGGCCTGCACTGGGGTTTGCCGGATCAGGTCGCGGCACATCGAAAAAGTTGAGAAAAGCTGATCGTCGAGGTCGTTGCGGTCAGTCAGCACCACCAGCGTTGGGTTGGCCATTGCCGGGTGTTTGACCAGTTGCCCGGCGTAGAACGCCATCAGCAGGCTTTTGCCGGAGCCCTGGGTGTGCCAAATAACGCCCGCGCGTTTATCGCCTTGACGTTGAGTCTTCACACTTGGCAAACCGTAGTCAGCAGGGTCTTCTGCCACACCTTGCACTGCCATCGAAGCACGAACAGTCGATGCCACCGCGTGTCGCACCGCATGGAACTGGTGGTAGCCCGCGATGATCTTGGCCAGCCCGGAACTGGTTTCGCCGAAGACCGTGAAGTAGCAGAGCAGATCGAGCAGGCGGCGATGCTCGAACACGCCTTCGATCAGCGTCGAGAGTTCCGGCGCACCTTTCGGAGCAACGTCCTTGCCGTCGGTGGTACGCCAAGGCATGCAGCGCTCAAGGTCTGCCGAGAGCGAACCCACCCTGGCTGCAATGCCATCCGAGGTGACCAGCAGCGCGTTGGTGTTGAACAGCGCCGGGATTTGCTTCTTGTAGGTCTGCAACTGGTTGAACGCGCCCAGCAGATGCGCCCCTGCGCTGCCCGGCGCTTTCAGCTCGATCACGCCCAGCGGCAAGCCGTTCACGAACACCACCACATCGGGCCGCCGGTTGTTCTGGCCGTTGATTACTACGAACTGGCTCACCGCCAACCAGTCGTTTTGCTCTGGGTGTTCGAAGTCGATGAGCGCGACCTTGCCCGCTGTTAGCGTGCCGTCGTCCGCGTAGTACTCGACGTCCACACCTTCCGTCATCAGCTTGTGGAGACGGCGGTTCTCTTCGAGCAGCGATGGCAGCTCGGACTGCATCACGCGCCGCACGGCATCCTGACGCGCTTCCAACGGAAGGCCAGGATTCAGACGCGCGACGGCGTCTTCAAACCGCTTCTTGAGCACAACCTCATCGTAACTTTCGCGCTCCGGTCGGTGTCCATCGGGGCCGATGTCCTCCTCGCGTTCGATGCTGTATCCCAGCCCTCGCAACTGTTCCAGTAATGCCAGCTCTACGGCGGCCTCCGACAGAAACGCCATTACGGTTCTCCTTGTTCTTCGATGGGCTGAATCGCCACCAGCTTCAATAGCCCGTCGTAATGCTCACGGTCGACAGCCATCATCATTTCGAGTGTGTCGCGCAATACGGGTTGGGTTTCTGCGAGCAGAGAAAGATCGTGCCCCGGATCAGCAATTGCGCCAGCGTGTGAGTAAGTGTTGAGCAGGCGGAGGATGCGGGTCTTTTTCGCATTGTCGAAATTCACACGCTCGAGCCGTGGGCCGAGATCCCCGCTCATCTCAGGAAAACGAAACGCGAGAAAGGCTTCGATCAACCGGCGCGCGACATTGGGCAAACCGTAGTGATGTTCCAGTTGAACAACGTCATTACGGTGGGCCTCCTCGTAGACTCGCTTGAACAGATACTGGTACTCCGACTCGTACTCCTCAAGCAGAGGGTCAAGATGGTCCAATTCGCTTGTGCGCGATCCGTTGGCGTGACACCGGGCGCGAAGCAGAAAGAAACGGCCTGGTCGGTCTTCAGTCTTTTTCTTCCGTTGTCCTGGCAGGTGATGAAACCAGTTCTTCACCAGCCGGAAAAACGAAAAGCTGTGGGTAAAGATGAACAGCTGCCCAGCTTCCTTGGTGCGATCCTTCATGTAGCCGAAGGCCGAGAACAGAGCGTTGTCATCCAGGCTCGATACCGGATCGTCAATGACCACAATGCCGTTCTTCAAGTCGAATGCTCTGTCCTGCAACGACTTGAGGAAATAGAGGAACGCAATCGCCGTACGCTCTCCATCGCTCAAATTCGCTACATACTGGCCGTTGCGGGTCAGCGCGTAGCCAGTGCCCTTCACCTCGAAGCGCAGTTCGTCGCGCCCAAGGTAGGCGCGCAGTTCTGCCGTCAGCTCCTCGGCAGGGCGGCGGTGTTCGAGAATCGCACGCTCCAGTTCATTGATCTGTGTCTGGGTGCTTGCCTGCGTAGCTTTTATGCCTTCCAGTTTCGAAGTCGCGGTCTTTACCGCATCGGCGAGCTGGACAAATTCGGCGTGTGCCTCGGCCACATACGACGCCTCAAGCTTCTTGCACGCACTGTCGACCGAGGCCGTGAACTCTGCGGATATACGGTTGTGCTTCTCTACGATCTCGTTGAAAGCAGCGACTGCATCAGTGATCGAGGAGGGTTTCGTCGCCGCTGGTGTCTGCGTGGCAGTCGGTGCGAACGGCTGATCGCGCTTTGCCTCGACACGCGCGATTAAGACCTCGAGCGCGGCTTGGGTCTCTGACTGCGCCGTCACCACCATTGCGCCTGCGGATGGCACATCGGATGCGAGCGCTTCATAGAATCGCGAAACATCGGGCAGCGAAAGCGAGGCCACAGCCTGCGTGGCTGCCTTCAGCTTTGAGAGAAGAACGGCCAGGTCTTTCTGGAAAATCGCGAAGGCATCGTTGAAGTGCGCTTCGAGCGCGGAGCGACGCCCTGCCTGAAGCGGCTGTTGGCAGAAGCGGCAAGTGTCGGTTGCGTGTTCTCCTGAGTGCAGATGAATCCCCTCCTGCACCCATGAGGCAAGCTTGGCATTGCTGGTCAGCTCATCAAGCGTCTGCGCGACGACGGAGCGTGCAACCAAGGTGTCGACCTCACGCGTCAGCGCATCAAGCTCGATAGATGGCGTGGCGACCTTCTCGACAAGGGGCTTTGGCTGAGCGTTCTTCTGGCTGTGGAGCGGCGTTTTCTGCTCGTCGGTCAGCGTCGCGGCCATCGCCTGCTGCGCATCCATTGCTTCAACGGCACGCCTGAAATTTCGCTTGTCATAGTTGTTGTAGGTCCGGCTGTTCGCGGTGGTCAACAGCTCCTTGATGAGCTTCGCCTTGTCCTTACAGACATCGTCCAGCTTCGACTCTGCTCTTGTCTTGTCGGTCTGCGCAGTCCGCAACTTGATGTCGGTCGTGGCAAGCTCCTTCTTGAGCTGCTCAACCCGCGTCTGTTTCTCAATACTGTCTTCGCCGAGAAAATAGATCGGCGCAATGCCGCCGCCCGCCTGCGACAGGGTGGCGTTGACGAAATCGCGGTTAAACACGCGCACTTGGGGAAGCGGTGACGAAGCAAAAGCGGTTCCTGCTACCTTGGTCGCGCCGTCGAGCTCCAGCTCCGCGTCACCCTCGATGAGTGCGATTTTTTTCTCAACAAGCGAAAGCAGTCCAGACAGCGTCGTCTTTCCACTGCCATTCCACCCGTAGATGACATTGAACTGGGCGAATGGGTGCAGATCCTTTGACCAAGCAAAGTCGCGAAACACTCGGAGCCGTAGCTTGGCGATGCGCGTCAACTTCATGCTGACTCTCCTTGTCCTTCGACGGGCTCCACAGCCGGAGCAGGTGCGCCGCGCGCCGCGTTCAGCGCTTCGACGTAGGCATCCCGATCCAGTTGGTAAAGCAAACGGCTGACTTCTATGTTGATGGGCAGCTCATCACCGCCCGGCAGCAGGAAGCGCAAGGTTGGCGAGTCGCCGTCCTCGGCATCCACTGTGAGCCCTACGTGCGCGTCGATCAGCGTGTTTTCTTCTGCAAATCGCTCCCACGGCTCGCGGGAGCTGACCGGGTCGAGCTGCGCATCCAGAAAGGCCTGATGCAGAAAGGCCACGATGGCATCAGCAGCCAAAACCGCGCTGCGCCGGTGGTGCTCTGCCAATCGCGCCAGATACGGGTCTTTGCCGTGGCTGGCGGGGCCCGCCTTGTTGCGCAGGTCGTTCAGTGCGTCGGCCAACTTGTGATGGCTGGACACCAGCTTCTTGAACCGGTCGTCACGGACATCGCCAAGTTTGAGCGCGCGAATTGCAGCCGTCAGCCAGTCCGAAAGCGATGGCGTCTCCTGTGTGGGCTTGAGCGGGTTTTGCTGGGTGTGAAAACTTTCCACCACCACGCGACAGACCACCTCGACGACGGTCTTGGCGCAGTCGATGCACGCATCGTTGTTGTGCTCCAGATTGTTCTCCATCGCCTCGAAGGTCTGCTGCAACATTGGCGCGTCGCGCCAATGGCCGCAGGCCTCGCGAATCCCCGGGCACCAATCCAAGGTCATACCGCCGCTCCGACGATGCGCTCGACATCCGGTACACGCAGCTCACCAGAAACCAGTTTCGGGAGAAGGGTGTCACGGAGTTGGGCGAGCGCGCGGGATTGCTGCGCGCTGCTGACCAATTGATCAAATTGCGAAGCAATGACGGCGTCAAACTTTTTCATGCTTTCCGGTGGTGCAACAGCAATGCGAGCCTCCGTGAGGTGTTTGCGCTGAATGTGGCCCATCGTGGTGGCCTTGCCAGCGGCAATAGCGCGGAAATCCGACAAATGTTGACGGGTGGCGAAGAAGTAGAACCACTTTGGCACCTCGTTGGACGTAACCTTAAACAGATGCTGGTTCAATGCGCCCCGCCCACCATTCCACACTTCAACCTCGAGGGAGCCCGACCACGAGAACAGCACGTCGCCGTCGACGACGACATATTCAGACTTAATTTGCGTGCTCGCCTTGTCTGCTCCAGTCGTATTTCCAGCGCGCAGTTGTGCGATCTTGATGACCGGAAGGAACTCGGTTTCGCTTTCGGGCGGAAATTTTTGTAGCGCAAGGCCATTGAGATAGCTCGCAATCGAGTCAAGCGAACGCATCTGCCAGCCCTCCGGAATCTCCCCCAACTCCGATTCGACGAGTCGGTCGGGAAAGACGTCGTAGAGGTGCGCAGGTAGGCCGGGCAGCGATTGTCCACGCTGCCAGCGGCCTTCCAGCTTGGCGCGCACCGGCTCGAAGTCCACGAACCACGCCTTGAATAAGGTGCGTGCCATCGCCTCCAACGCTTGAGTGACCCGGCGATTGTTGGATATGAGGTTGTCCATCGATGACAAAACACTTCCGATTCCACTTCGCTCAAGGCTGGAAAAGTCAGGAATATCGTAATCTGCGATTGCTTGCCAAGAGACCCTTTGTCGCCCGGAGGTTCCTTCCATACGGCCCTTCGCATAGGCTCGAAAGTCGGGATGCCTCGCAACGTAATAGACAAAATCTTCATCAATGCTTGGGTCTTTCGCGGCCATGACGATGAATTCGGTCGAGCCATGACTAACGGCGTTGCTGGGCAGACCGCTCACCTTCGCGGTTTTACCGTTTTCGAGGCAAGGTGTAATCCGGGCGAATAGCGTGTCGCCGTTCTTGAATTTGCTGCCGCCACCGTTGAATACACGGCTACCGATCCCTGAGACATCTCGCTCTCCCTCAGGCAAATCCGCCATCTCAATGAATGGCGTAAGGGCACCCTTTTCGAGCGGACGCTTCGGGTTGAAATCGATCAAATCGGACAGCTTCATTGCTCGAGCTCCACAATTGGAAACCCAATGAGCTTTAGCTGCTCTCGCATCGTCGCTTGAAGGCCTGCTGACTCTGCGAGCTGCTCCCCTAGCTCTATCGTGAGTCGAGTCATTCGTTCTTCGAAGGACTCATCGTCCTTGACGAGGTCCCCAGTCCCAACATAGCGCCCGGGAGTCAGCACATGGCCGTGTTTGCGGATCTCCTCCATCGATGCCGACTTGCAGAAGCCAGCCACGTCAGCGTACTCCCCGGCGTCTTTCTCGCCGCGCCAAGCGTGGTAGGTGTCAGCGATCTTCTGGACCTCCTCGTCGGCGAGTTCGCGCCGGGTGCGATCCACCAGAACGCCCATCTTGCGGGCGTCGATGAACAGCACTTGCCCACGCCGGTCACGCAGACCACGGCCAGGGTTCTTGTTGCGGGCCAGGAACCACAGGCAAGCGGGGATCTGCGTGGAGTAAAAGAGCTGCCCAGGTAGCGCCACCATGCAATCCACCGCGTCGGCCTCGAGCATCGCCTTGCGGATATCGCCTTCGCCCGACTGGTTAGAGCTCATCGAGCCGTTGGCCAGCACCACGCCCGCTGTGCCGTTGGGTGCAAGGTGGTGGTAAATGTGCTGGAGCCAGGCGTAGTTGGCATTGCCCACGGGCGGCACGCCGAACTTCCAGCGCACGTCTTCACGCAGGCGGTCGCCGCCCCAGTCGGAGATGTTGAAGGGCGGGTTGGCGAGGATGTAGTCGGCTTTGAGGTCGCGCAGTTCGTCCTTGTGGAAGCTGCCCTCGTTGTTCCAGCGGATGTCGGAGTCGATGCCCCGCACCGCCAAGTTCATCTTGGCTAGCCGCCACGTGGTGTAGTTCGACTCCTGCCCGTAGATCGCGATGTCCCCAATGCGACCACCGTGCTCCTGCACGAACTTTTCCGACTGCACGAACATCCCGCCTGAGCCGCAGCACGGGTCGTACACGCGGCCCGTGTACGGTTCCAGCATTTCGACCAGCACGCGCACCACGGAGCGAGGCGTGTAGAACTCACCGCCGCGCTTGCCTTCGGCACCAGCGAACTGGCCCAAAAAATACTCGTACACGCGCCCGAGAATGTCCTTGGAGCGGTCGCCTTCCTCGTTGAGCGCAATGCCGGAGATCAGGTCGATCAGCTCGCCCAGCATCACCTTGTTGAGCGCGGGCCGGGCGTAGTCCTTGGGCAACACGCCCTTGAGCGATTCGTTGTCCTTCTCGATGACGCGCATCGCGTCATCGATCAAGGTGCCGATGGTGGGCAGCTTGGCGTTGGCCTGCAGGTGCGACCAGCGCGCCTCCTTCGGCACCCAGAACACGTTGTCCGCGATGTACTCGTCCTTGTCCTCTGCGGCCTGTGCGTCTTCAGTCAGCAGCGCCTTGTGCTTGGCCTCGAAGGCGTCGGAGATGTACTTGAGGAAGATAAGTCCGAGCGCGACGTGCTTGTAGTCGCTTGGCTCCATATTGCCGCGCAGCTTGTCGGCGGTCTTGAAAAGATCCGCCTCGAAGCCGAGGTTGCCCCCGTTACCGTTTTTGGCGGTGTCCTTCTGTGCCATCGTGCTCTTATCCTTTGCGTGATGTCTTTGCTGCCGGGGCTTGATACCCCGGCGCGAGCTTTGCGTTCTCAACGCCGTACAGCGCCAGCGGATCGCTGAGCCATAGGCGGTACTGTTCTTCCTTTAGACGGTGATCGGGCGAGCAGTCCACGCGCCAGCGCAGCAGCATGTAGCCAGCGACAGCGGCGCGAACGCGCATCCGAATCGAGCCGTCGGTCATCTCATAGTCCATCTTGATGATCTCTGGGCGCTCAAGGCGCGGGTGCGGCACGAAGTCCAGCTCGACGATCCGCGTCCACTGGATGTCGTTGTCCGGCTGTTCGTTGGCCTGTGGCTCCTCATCAAGCAGCGTTGGCGCTTCGATACGTGTAACGACGAAGTCCCGAAACTCTCCGCTCTTGCGATCAAAGGCCCGGACATGCCAGCGCAGGCCGGTATCCACCAGCGCAAATGGCACGATGACCCGCTCGGACTCACCGCTGCTCATCGAGTGGTAGCGGATGGCGATTGGCCGCTTGGCGTGGATTGCCCGGCAGACCGGGGCCAGCACGTCCATCCTGGGGTTGCTCAGGGCAGAGGGTGACTCGCACGGCAGCAGCGACTGCGTCGCGCTGTTCACGCCATCGCCGAAACCCAGCGCCAGCGCCGATAGTACGCGCTGCGATGCGTGATCGAACAGCGGAGCGAACGCCTGCCCGATGCGGTAGATCTTGTTGCTACCGTCAAAGGTGATGTTCTGCGGCGCGATTTCCCGGTATAGAGCCGAATCGCGTGCCGCCCCTGCCGGAGCTACACCGAAGCGCTCAATCAGGTCAGGGCGACCGATCTCACCGAAGAAGCAAAGCTGGAAGTCGATGTAGGCCAGCCGCTCGCGCTAAACATGGCTCAAGCTCTCGACGCGCTGGAGTTTAGTCACCAAAATCTCCTTATCTGAGACGGACGACTAAAAGGCTGTAATTGGTTTTATATTTTTTCATTGACATGCGCATAATATCATCAAATTGATAATTTTGCGCCACAAACTTAACTCCTACAACACGGCATTACTTCTGCCTCGGATAGTGAAGTTCGAGACAGGCCTGAGCCCAATCTGATGCAAACGATCTACTGCCTTTGCTAGGGAGTCAACCGCTCAAGCCTGCACAGGCGCAGGGCTGAGCCGGTATTGTCTGAGGCCACGCCCCCCAGAGCAAAGCCAGTGGACAGAAAGCCCCCCGCTCACCGCCCCTTCCTCACCCCCAGCGGCACCACCTCCTCCATCGACCATTGCACTCGTGGCCGGTTGGCTTCCACCTCGGTCAGCGGCGCGGTGGCGGTCATGCTGGCCAGGCTGCGGCGGGCCAGCGCCTGGTAGCAGGCGGTACCGTCGCGTTTCCATTGCCGCTCGGTGTCGGTCAGCGGGCGCACCACCTTGGCTGGCACGCCGGCCACCAGCACGCCAGGCGGAATCTCCATGCCGGCTTTGACGAAGGCCGAGGCGGCGACGATGGCGGATTCGCCCACGCTGGCGTGGTCCATCACCACCGCATTCATTCCCACCAGCGCATTGCGCCCTACCCGGCAGCCGTGCAGCACTGCGCCATGGCCGATATGGCCTTCTTCTTCCACCACGGTGTCGGTGCCCGGAAAACCATGCATCACGCAGGTGTCCTGCACATTGGCACCGGCTTGCAGAATCAGCCGGCCAAAGTCGCCGCGCAGGCAGGCGCATGGGCCTACGTAGCAGTCCGGGCCGATGATCACATCGCCAATCAGCACGGCAGAGGGATGAACATAGGCGCTGGGGTGAACCACCGGGATCAGCCCTTCCAGGGCATAGACAGACAGAGTGTGCATTTGCGGCGCTCCTGTGGGTGTGCTGTAATATTCTGTATTAAGAAATCAATTTCTTATATCAGAACTATAACGCAAGGAATTCTGTCATGCATGAAGATCTGGAAGGCAAACACGGCGTGCAGTCGCTGGAAGTGGGCATGAGCCTGCTCAAGGCGATGGTGGGCGGGCAGCGGGCGATGATGCTCAAGGACATCGCCGCCGCCGCCGACATGCCGGCGTCCAAGGCACACCGCTATCTGGTCAGCCTGATTCGCAGCGGGCTGGTGGAGCAGGACCCGCTGTCCTCGCGCTACACCCTGGGGCCGTTTGCGCTGAACCTGGGCCTGGTGGCGCTGGACCGGCTGGACCGGGTGCGGCTGGGGCTGACCAGCATTACCGAGCTGCGCGACGCCATCAACGAAACCACGGCGCTGGCGGTGTGGGGCGGCCATGGGCCGGTGATTGTGCGCTGGGAGCGCCCACGCCGGCCCATTACCGTGAATGTGCTGACCGGCACCACGCTGGGCCTGCTGTCATCGGCGGCAGGCCGGGTATTTGCCGCCTGGCTGCCGGCCAGCCAGATTGATCCGCTGCTGCAGCAAGAGCTGGACAACGGCAAGGCCCCTGCCGGGGTCAGTACGCTGGCCGACGCCCACGCGCTGCTGGCCGAGGTGCGCGCCAGCGGCATGGCGGCGATTTCCGGCAGCAGCTATATGGTGCGCGGGGTAGAGGCGCTGGCCGCGCCAGTGTTCAATTTCAAGAATGAAATCTCGCTCACCCTGGTGGTAGTCGGCGTGGAAGGCAGCATGGATCTGTCGCCAGACAGCGCGCTGGTGGGCCAGCTGCGCCAGGCGGCCCAGGCCTTGTCGATGCGCATGGGTGCCACGCTGTTGTCCCTGCCGCAATAAGTCTTTCGCGGTTTTCGCCGCATCCCCGCCACGCCTGCCACACCCGGCATGCCGGGTGTGGCGCGTCTGTTCTGCTCAAGCTGGCAAACAAGATACAACAAAACACAAAATTTACCAATAATTTGTGTCATTTTGCCTGCCGGCCATTCATGGCAAAAAGCTGTTTTCAAAGTCAATTTCTGCTGTATCCCAATATTGCTCTGCACAAAAAGCGATACATAAAATTTCGTTGACAGAATTTATTGTGTCATTTCTAATGTACGTAACACATTACACAATACAGAATATCGGGCGGCCCACGCTGACCCGACCCCGTGTTCATCATCCACCAGAGGAGGCCAGGATGACTCACTTTCACACCATGCCCACACCGGCAGGGAGGGCATGATGCTGGCGCAGCTGCTGCAATTCCTGTTTTCCGGCCTGACGGTGGGGGCCACCTACGCGCTGGCGGCGCTGGGGTTCACCCTGATTTACAACGCCAGCCATGTGATCAACTTTGCCCAGGGTGAATTCATCATGCTGGGTGGCATGCTGGCGGTGATGTTTGTCCAGCTGGGCCTGCCTTTGCCGCTGGCCTTGCTGCTGGCCATCGTGCTGCCGGCGCTGGTGGGCATTCTGGTGGAAAAGCTCGCCATCGAGCCGGTGAAGGGTGCCGAAACCGTGTCGCTGATCATCATCACCATTGGTGCATCGCTGGTGATTCGTGGCCTGGTGCAGGTGTGGCTGGGCAAGGGCGCGCACAGCCTGCCGGCGTTTTCTGGTGACACGCCTATTGTGCTGCTGGGGGCCACGCTGATGCCGCAAAGCCTGTGGGTGCTTGGGGTCACCGCCGTGGTGGTGGCGCTGCTGTGGTATTTCTTCAAGTTCACCCTGCTGGGCAAGGCCATGCTGGCCACCTCGTACAACAGTCTGGCTGCCGAGCTGGTGGGGATTCACACCGGCAAGGTGCTGTTCATCAGCTTTGCCCTGTCGGCAGCGCTGGGTGCGCTGGGCGGGGTGCTGGTCACCCCCATCACCCTAACTTCTTACGACGTGGGCATCATGCTCGGCCTGAAAGGCTTTGTCGCCGCCGTGGTGGGCGGGCTGGGCAATGGCCTGGGGGCGGTGCTGGGCGGCTTGCTGGTGGGGCTGCTGGAAGCCTTGGGCGCGGGCTATGTGTCATCAGCCTACAAGGACGCCATCCCGTTTGGCCTGATTCTGTTCATCCTGTTTTTCATGCCTCAGGGGCTGTTTGGCGCCCGAACCACGGAGCGGGTGTAACCATGCAAGCACGTACTCAAGCTTCCCGCTCCCATCTGGGCCTGATTCTGCTGATTGCCGGCCTGGCCGTCTTGCCCTGGCTGCTGCCCAACAGCTTTTACCTTGATCTGGTCATCCGCATGGCGATCAACGCCATTATCGTGCTCGGGCTTAACCTGTTGATTGGCTTTGCCGGGCAAATCAGCCTGGGCCATGCCGGTTTTCTGGGCATTGGCGCGTATGCCTCGGCGGTGCTGCCCAGCCACTTTGGCTGGCATCCGTTGCTGGCCATGCTGGCTGGCATGCTGATCACCGGCGCGCTGGCCGGGCTGGTGGCGCGGCCGATTTTCCGGCTGAAGGGCCATTACCTGGCGATGGCCACCCTCGGGCTGGGCATCATCATCAATATTGCCGTGCGCAACGAAGCACAGTGGACTGGCGGCCCGGATGGCATGCCGGTGCCGGTGTTCGAGCTGTTTGGCTTTGCTCTGTCGGGTGACCGCAGCTGGTACTGGGTGGTGGCGGTGTTGCTGGTGGCCAGTGTGTGGATGTCACAAAACCTGATGGACTCCCCTTTTGGCCGCGCCCTGCGCGCGCTGCATGGCTCGGAAGTGGCGTCGCGCGGGGTGGGGGTGGACGTGGTGCGCTACAAGGTGGCCATTTTTGTCCTGTCAGCGATGTTTGCCAGCCTGATGGGCAGCATCACCGCGCATTACGTCGGCTTTGTCACCCCCAATCTGGCTGATTTTTTCCATTCGATCGAGCTGGTCACCATGGTGGTGATTGGCGGCATGGCGTCGGTGTATGGCTCGCTGATCGGTGCCATGCTGCTGACCGCGCTGCCCCAGCTGCTGGCCACGTTTGAAGGCTGGGAAACCGTGGCGTTTGGCAGCATCCTGATGTTGTGCATGATTTTCATGCCCAAAGGGCTGGTGCCCACGCTGGCCGCCAAATTTGGCAAGGGGGGATGAGATGGCTTTACTTGATGTCAGCCACCTGTCGATTCAATTTGGCGGGGTCAAGGCGGTGCAGGATGTCAGTTTCAGTATTGACGCCGGGATTGTCTACGCGGTGATTGGCCCAAACGGGGCCGGCAAGACCACGCTGTTCAATCTGATTACCGGGATCTACACCCCCACCCAGGGTGAAATTCGCCTGAATGGCGAGCCGATTCATGGCCTGGCCCCCGACACCCTGGCCCGGCGCGGCATGGCGCGCACCTTCCAGAACCTGCAGATCTGCATGAATATGCTCGCCATCGAAAACGTGATGGTCGGTGCCCACCTGCAGCTTGACCGCAATCTGTTCAAGGCCGCCGTGCGCTGGCCGGCGCTGGCCCGGCGCGACCATCAGCTGCGTGAACAGGCGGCGGAGTGGATGCGCTTTGTCGGTCTGGACGCCTATCTGGATGCCCGCGCCGACAGCATGCCCTACGGCGCGCTCAAGCGCCTGGAAATTGCCCGGGCACTGGCCATGCAGCCCAAGCTGATTTTTCTGGATGAACCCGCCGCCGGGCTGAACCCGAAAGAAACCCAGGAGGTGGATGCGCTGGTGCGCAAGGTGGCCGACGCCGGGGTGACCGTGGTGCTGGTGGAGCACGACATGAAGATGGTGATGAATCTGTCCGACCGGATTCTGGTGCTCGACTACGGCAAAAAACTGGCCGAAGGCGATCGTGACGCCATCCGCAGCAACCCGGAGGTGATTGCCGCCTACCTGGGTGCCCACGCCTGACGCAGAGGACTGTTCATGCACGCATTGCACATTATTCAGGACGAACACCGCAATCTGTGGCGCATCGCCCTGACCCTGGAGCAGGTGATTGACGACCTGCACGGCTCGCCGCGCAGCGAGCTGGCGTTTTTTTACGCGGTGTTTGATTACTTCGACCAGTTTGTCGATCAGGCTCATCACGCCAAGGAAGACCGCCATCTGTTCTGTCGGTTGCGCCAGCGCACCGAGCTGGCCAACGCCGCGCTCGACCAACTGGAAAGCGAGCACCGCCACGCCCCGGCGCGGCTGGCCAATCTGCGCCAGCTGCTGGCCGACTGCCTGCATGGCCAGGCCAGCCTGGACACGCTGACCACCGCGCTGCGCCAGTACACCAACGACCTGAAGGCGCATATCCGTACCGAAGAACAGCAGGTGTTTCCGCTAGCCAGCCAGTGGCTGACCGAACAGGACTGGGACGAGATTAACCAGGCCTTTCGCAGTCACCAGGATCCGCTGTTTGGCGATGAAGCCCGCGCCGAGTTTCGCGAGCTGTTCCACCGCGTGGCCAGCCTGGCCCCGGTGTCGGTGGGTCTGGGCGCGCACAGCGGCGGCGAACTGGCCGCCCCGGCGCAGGACTGGCTGCTGCAGGTAGAACAGATGGAAAGCGCCTATGGCCGGATTCAGGCGCTGAAAGGCATTTCGCTGAGCGTCCGTCGCGGCGAGACGGTTGCGCTGGTGGGGGCCAATGGCGCGGGCAAAACCACCTTCTTGCGCACCTTGTCCGGTGTGCATCCGCTACAAGGCGGCAAGATTGTGTTTGATGGCGAGGACATCTCGCGCCTGCGCGCCGACATGCGCATGCGTCGGGGCATCTGCCAAAGCCCGGAGGGGCGTCAGGTGTTTGGTCCGCTGAGCATCGAAGACAATCTGCGTCTGGGCGGCTACACCCAGCCCAAGCCGCAGGTGGCCAGCGACCTGGAGCGGATTTACAGCATGTTTCCCATCCTCAAGGAAAAACGTGCCCTGCCCGCCGGCACCTTGTCTGGCGGCCAGCAACAAATGCTGGCGATTGGCCGCGCGCTGATGGGCCGGCCCAAGCTGCTGTTGCTGGATGAGCCATCCATGGGTCTGGCGCCGCTGCTGGTGGAGGAGGTGTTCAACGTGGTGAAAAGCCTGAAAGCCCAGGGCATGACGCTGATTCTGGCCGAACAGAATGCGTTTTCGGCACTGGCGCTGGCAGATCGTGGCTATGTACTGGAAACCGGGCATATCACCCTGACCGGTAGCGGGCGTGAGCTGATTGAAAACGAACAGGTGCGTGCGGCGTATCTGGGGATGTAGGCGGTGCGTCGCCCGGTTGGGCCGACGCATCCGGCAGCAGTCAAGCCAGACTAGTCGTCAGTCACGTTGAAACAAAGGGTTCATGTGAGCCAGTTTATGCCGGGCATCTTGGTTTAATTTCTGTTAAAACATAGCCTTAATTTGCCACAGCAAACTGTCTTCCGCACCCCACCGCGTCATTCCCGCACAGGCGGGAATCCAGGCGTGTCCACAGCGTACAGCGGGGTGAGCGCTCATCAGCGCTACCTGCGCCATGCCCACCGCGCACGCTGTGGCGCGGTCTGGGTTCCCGCCTTCGCGGGAACGACACCTGAGGTGACACTCATGCCGAAAGCGCTCTAATCGCCTGTCAGTCGATTCAGATCATGGTGACTGGCTACTAGGGATACGCTGAAAAAATCGTCATTCCCGCGAAGGCGGGAATCCAGGTTATTGATTTTGCTAGGTTTTGATTTTGGCAAACACGATTTTTCTGAATAAATCAGCGCATCCCTAGCGCCACCACAGCAGCGCCAGGCCTCCGCCCAGCAGCAGCACCAGCACCGCCAGCAAGGCGTTCTGGCGTTTTTGTTCGCGCAGCAGGGTGATATAGCCCTGAATCAGCACGTCGCGGGTGTCGCTGGACAAGGCTTCGTTCAGCTTGCGCGGAATGGCCGGCAGCAGGCTGGCCCATTGCGGTGCTTCGTCGCGCAGGTTGCGCAGCAGGCCGCGCCAGCCAATCTGCTCGTTCATCCACTTCACCAGAAACGGCTTGGCGGTTTGCCACAGGTCGAGGTCGGGGTCGAGCTGGCGGCCCAGGCCTTCGATGTTCAGCAGGGTTTTTTGCAGCAGCACCAGCTGCGGCTGGATTTCCACATTGAAGCGCCGGCTGGTTTCAAACAGCCGCAGCAGCACATAGCCAAACGAGATTTCCGACAAGGGCCGGTCGAAAATCGGCTCGCACACCGTGCGTACCGCAGCCTCCAGCGCTTCCACCCGGGTGTCTTTCGGCACCCAGCCAGATTCGATATGGGCAATTGCCACCCGCTTGTAGTCGCGGTTGAAAAACGCCAGAAAATTCACTGCCAGATAATGCTTGTCGTAGTCGGTCAGGCTACCGACGATGCCAAAGTCCAGCGCGATATAGCGCCCGTCCGCCGCCACCAGAATATTGCCCGGATGCATGTCGGCATGAAAAAACCCATGGCGAAACACCTGGGTAAAGAAAATTTCCACACCAAAGCGGCTAAGCTGTTTCAGATCCACGCCAGCCTCGCGCAGCCGGTCGATCTGCCCCACCGGAATGCCGTCCATCCACGCCAGGGTGAGCACGTCGCGGGTGGTGGTGTCCCAGAACACTTCCGGCACAATCAGCATGTCCGAGTCGGTAAAGTTGCGGCGCAGCTGCGAGGCATTGCCGGCTTCGTGCATCAGGTCGAGCTCATCGTGCAGATAGGTGTCGAACTCGGCCACCACTTCACGCGGGCGCAGGCGCTTGCCGTCCACCAGCAGGCGCTCGACCCAGCCGGCCAGGGTACGCAGCAGCGCCAGATCCTGCTCGATCACCGGCAGGATGCCGGGGCGTAACACCTTGACCGCCACCTGGCGGCCATCGTGGCGACGCGCCTTGTGTACCTGCGCCACCGAGGCGCTGGCAATCGGCGTTTCATCAAACTCGGCAAACGCCTCATGCACCGAGCGGCCCAGGCTGGCCTCAATGACCGCGCGCGCCTGCGCACCGGGAAACGGTGCCACCCGGTCCTGCAACAGCGCCAGCTCGTCGGCGTATTCCGGCGGCAGCAGGTCGCGGCGGGTGGACAGCACCTGGCCAAACTTGACGAAAATCGGCCCCAGGCTTTCCAGCGCCAGCCGCACCCGACGTGGCAGCGGTTCGGACACATCGCGCGGCAAGGGCAGCAGGCGCAACAGCAGATGAATCACCCGCAGGCGGGAATGGTTGACGAAAAACTCGTCCAGTCCATAACGGTGCAGGGTACGAAAAATGGTGCTGAAACGGGACAGTCGCATGGTGTGGGGCTCTCGCCGGCCAATGGCCGGCGGAAAAAGGCAGGGTCAGTCGGGGTGTGCCGGCGCAGGCAGGCGCGGGGCCAGTGCGGCTTCCAGCCGGGCCAGACGCTTGTCGGCCCGCGCCACATCGTCGCGCAAGTGGTCTACCTGGCTGTGCCAGGCGTCCACCTGGGCATGCTTGCACAGCAACGGGGTTTCTTCTTTCAGGTGCTCGGCGTAGGCGCTGGCCAGCCGCCAGGCCACTTCGCCCTTGATGCCCAGCGCGCCGCGCACCCAGCGTTCGGCCCGATAGGCCGCCACATCGCCCACCAGCCGCGACAGGTCTTCCACCGCGTCCCAGCGCAGGTCGGCCAGAATGCGCGCCAGCGCCAGGCCCAACTCGTCATCACCGCTGAGCCGCACATCGCCGGCCCCTGGCGTGCCGCCGGTGGCGCGCTTGATCAGCGCCGACGACGACAACTGCACGGTGGCTTCCGGTTCGCCGTCGGTTTGCCCGGCGTAACCATCGCCCAGAATCACTGCGGTGACCCGCAGCGGTGGCAGCTCGACACGGATGCGCCGGCCAGCATGCTCGGCCAGACGCAGGCGGAGGGCTTCCTGCTGGGCCAGCAGGTGGTTGAGTACGGCAAGTTGCGGGCGGTTCATGCGGATTTTCCTCGTGACAACACCATTGGCCCGGCATGGCTGCCATGCCGGCGGACACAGCAGACAATTTTTTCCGTGCAGCCTAGCGCGGTGCCCAATTAGGCCGTATTACGGCCCTGGCCAAGCCCGCCGCAGACAAGTACAGGCGAGTACGGCGGACACCATCAGGCCAGACGTGTTGGGTGAACAGCGCTTAAAACTTCCAGCCCTTGTGCAACGCCACCACCCCCGCGCTGAGGTTATGGTAGTCCACCTTGCCAAAACCCACCTCCAGCATCAGCTGTTTCAGGGTTTCCTGGTCCGGGTGCATGCGGATGGATTCGGCCAGATAGCGGTAGCTGTCGGCGTCGTCGGCCACCAGCTTGCCCATCAGCGGCAAGGCCTTGAACGAGTACAGATCATACGCCGGCTTGAGCGGGCCCCACACCTGGGAAAACTCCAGCACCAGCAGTTTGCCGCCCGGCTTGAGCACGCGCAGCATTTCTGCCAGCGCCAGGTCTTTGTGGGTCATGTTGCGCAGGCCAAACGCCACCGACACCAGATCAAAGTAATTGTCCGGAAACGGCAACTTCTCGGCGTCGGCCAGTGCCACCGGCAGCAGCACGCCTTCGTCGGCCAGACGGTCGCGGCCCACGGTCAGCATCGAGCTATTGATGTCGGTCAGCCACACTTCACCACTGCGCCCCACCCGCTTGGCCCAGCCACGCGCCAGGTCGCCGGTGCCACCGGCGATGTCCAGCACTTTCTGGCCGGCGCGCACGCCGGCGGTGTCCAGGGTGAAACGCTTCCACAGCCGGTGCATGCCAGCAGACATGAAATCGTTCATCACGTCGTATTTATTGGCCACCGAGTGAAACACCTCGGCCACCTTGCCGGCTTTTTGTGCGGCGTCAACGGTTTTGAAACCAAAATGGGTGTGTTGTTCCATGCCTGTGTATCCGGTTGTGGCCAGAGAGCTGGCCGGAAATCATCAATAAGGGTGCGCGCGGCACCACGCCATCAGCTGGCTACGGGGTCGCGGCTGGCACCGGCGGCGGCCAGCCGGGCCAGATAGTCCGCCCAGCGCTGGTCGTGCTCCTGACCCAGCTGGTACAGATAATCCCAACTGTACAGCCCGGAATCGTGACCATCGGAAAACACCAGCTTGACCGCATAGTGCCCCACCGGTTCGATGCTGACGATGTTCACCGCGCGCTTGCCGGTTTGCAGCACTTCCTGCCCCGGTCCATGACCGCGCACCGACGCCGACGGCGAGCACACCCGCAGGTACTCGCATGGCAGGGAAAACTGCGCGCCATCGTCAAATTGCAGTTCCAGCACACGCGACTGCTGATGCAGGCGAATTTCACTCGGAATCGGGGTATTGGCGTTCAGGCCGCTCATGGTGTGTTCTCCTGCCGGACAGGCCGGGCGGAATGGGGTCAGGCGCTGGCTGCCTTTTCCAGCAGCATGGCGTCTCCGTAACTGAAAAAGCGGTATTGCCCGGCAATGGCATGCTGGTAGGCGGCGCGAATCGGCTGCAGGCCGGCAAATGCCGACACCAGCATCATCAGGGTGGATTTGGGCAGGTGAAAATTGGTCAGCAGCCGGTCCACCACGCGGAAACGATAACCGGGGGTGATGAAGATGTCGGTTTCCCCCTGGCCAGCCAGCAGGCTGCCGCTGCGCGCGGCGGATTCCAGCGCGCGCAGGCTGGTGGTGCCCACTGCCGTCACCTGCCGGCCCTGGGCATGGGCACGGGCAATGGCGGCCACGGTGTCGTCGGGCACATGGTAAATCTCGCTGTGCATGCGGTGCTCGGCGATATTGTCCACCCGCACCGGCTGAAAGGTGCCCGCCCCCACATGCAGGGTGACAAACGCCAGTTCCACGCCATGGCCGCGCAGCGCATCGAGCTGGGCGTCGGTAAAGTGCAGGCCAGCAGTGGGGGCCGCCACTGCGCCCTGATGGCGGGCATACACGGTCTGATAGCGTTCGTCGTCCGGCGCATCCGGGGTGCGGGTGATATACGGCGGCAGCGGTAGCTTGCCGGAGGCGTCGAGAATATCCAGCACCGGCGTGTCGCCGCTAAAGCGCAGACGGAACAGTTCATTCTGCCGTTCGACCATCTCAGCTTCCCAGCGGCCTTCCAGCAGCAGCCGGCTGCCCGGCTTGGGCGACTTGCTGGCGCGCACATGGGCCAGCACCTGCTGGCTGTCCAGCACCCGCTCCACCAGCACTTCCACCTGGCCACCGCTGAGTTTCTGACCAAACAGGCGGGCCTTAAGCACGCGAGTGTCGTTGAATACCAGCACATCGCCAGCACGCAGATAGTGAATCAGCTGGCTGAAGTGGTCATCGTGACAGTTCAGGCCATCCACATGCAGCAGGCGGCTGTTGCCGCGCACTTCGGGCGGAAACTGGGCGATCAACGCCTCGGGCAGTTCAAAATCAAAATCGGACAGTTGCATGAAAAAGACAGTCGGGCACAATGCCGGCCAGTATACCAGTTCGGCGCAAAGGCGCGGGGCCGGCAACCGGCAAACCCCATGCAAACAAATGTTTGAATCCCGGGAAAAGCTGGACTTTCTGCGGCCAATTGCGGCAAACTCGCGGCCATGATGACAAATTCTGTACAGAACGTCGCCCCGGCGCCTGGTGTTCTGGCGCTGCATGGCCCGAACCTGAATATGCTTGGCATGCGCGAGCCGCATCTCTACGGGGCCGATACGCTGGCCGATATCAATGCCCGTCTGGCGGCGCAAGCCCAGGCAGCAGGATTTGGCTTTGACAGCCTGCAAAGCAACGCCGAATACGTGCTGATCGAACGCATTCACGCGGCCTATACCGACGGCACGGCGTTTATTGTCATCAACCCGGCCGCATTCACCCACACCAGCGTTGCCCTGCGCGACGCCCTGGCAGCCGTCAAGATTCCGTTTATTGAAGTACACCTGTCCAATGTGCATGCGCGGGAAGCATTTCGCCACCATTCCTATTTCTCCGATCTCGCCGTTGGCGTGATCTGCGGTCTGGGTGCCAAAGGGTATGAATATGCTCTGGCACATGCACTGAATCATCTCCACGCCCGAGCCTGAGCCGCTGCCCCCAGGCAGCCGGCCCGACTCGTCGTCAAAGAAGGAACCCCATGGATCTTCGCAAGCTGAAAAAACTGATCGACCTGGTAGAAGAATCCGGCATTGCCGAGCTGGAAGTGACCGAAGGCGAAGAAAAAGTCCGCATCACCCGGGTACAAGCCGGGATGACGATGGGCTACCCCGGCCCGATGACCAATGTGGTCATGCCGGGTGCCGCGCCTGCCGCCGCGCCAGTGGCCGCCGCTGTCGAGCCGGCCAAGCCGAGCACGCAAAACGCGGTCAAGTCGCCGATGGTAGGCACCTTCTACCGTTCGGCCACGCCGGGCGGCAAGGCATTTGCCGAAGTGGGCCAGAAAGTGAATGTGGGCGACACCCTGTGCATCATTGAAGCCATGAAGCTGATGAATGAAATCGAATCCGACCGCGCTGGCGTGATCAAGGCCATTCTGGTTGAAAACGGCGAGCCGGTGGAGTTTGGCGAACCGCTGTTTGTCATCGAATAATTCCGTCGGGCATGCCGGCGGCCACGGCGCTGCCGTGCCATCGCCCATGCCTGCCGGAACCGGGCCCGACCGGAGACCATGCCGCCCATGATCTGTGCGGCATGCCCGGACGCCGTGGCGGTTGGGGTTTCTCGCCAGCCGCCCCACTGCTGGCACACCCCCTAGACTGTGCCGGACGCTGTTCAGGAATTCCCATGTTCGAAAAAATCCTTATCGCCAACCGTGGCGAAATCGCCCTGCGCATCCAGCGCGCCTGCCGTGAAATGGGCATCAAGACCGTGGTGGTGCATTCCGAGGCCGACCGCGAAGCCAAATACGTCAAGCTGGCCGACGAATCCGTCTGCATCGGACCGGCCTCGTCCTCGCTGAGCTACCTGAATGTGCCGGCGCTGATTTCTGCCGCCGAAGTGACCGACGCCCAGGCCATTCACCCTGGCTATGGCTTTTTGTCGGAAAACGCCGACTTTGCCGAGCGGGTCGAGCAATCCGGCTTTGTGTTCATCGGTCCGCGCCCGGACACCATTCGCCTGATGGGCGACAAGGTCAGCGCCAAAAACGCCATGATCGCCTCCGGCGTGCCCTGCGTGCCCGGCTCGGAAGGCGCGCTGCCAGATGACCCGGCGTATATCGCCAAAGCCGCCAAAAAAATCGGCTATCCGGTGATCATCAAGGCCGCCGGCGGTGGCGGCGGGCGCGGCATGCGCGTGGTGCACACCGAAGGCGCGCTGCTGAATGCCGTGCAGATGACCCGCACCGAAGCCGGCGCGGCGTTTGGCAACCCCACCGTGTACATGGAGAAATTCCTCGAACAGCCGCGCCATATCGAAATCCAGATTCTGGCCGACGAATACGGCAACGCCATTTATCTGGGCGAGCGCGACTGCTCGATGCAGCGCCGTCACCAGAAAATCATCGAAGAAGCCCCGGCACCCGGCATTACCGACAAACAGCGCAAGCAAATTGGTGAAGCCTGCGCCGCCGCCTGCCGCAAGATTGGCTACCGGGGTGCCGGCACCTTTGAATTCCTGTTTGAGAACAACGAATTCTACTTTATTGAAATGAACACCCGCGTACAGGTGGAGCATCCGGTCACCGAGCTGATTACCGGCATCGACATCGTGCAGGAACAAATCCGCGTGGCCGCCGGCGAAAAACTGCGCTACACGCAAAAACAGGTACACATCAAGGGCCACGCCATGGAATGCCGGATCAACGCCGAAGATCCGTTCACCTTTGTGCCCAGCCCGGGCCGGATTGAAGGCTACCACCCGGCGGGCGGCCCTGGCATCCGCATCGACTCGCACATTTACCACGGCTATACCGTGCCGCCGTACTACGATTCGATGATTGCCAAGCTGATTTCCTATGGCGACACCCGCGAGCAGGCCATGGCGCGCATGCGCGTGGCGCTGTCGGAAATGGCGATTGGCGGCATCAAGACCAATATCCCGCTGCACCAGGAATTGCTGGTGGATGCGGCGTTCAAACGGGGCGGCACCTCAATCCATTATCTGGAAGAGCGCCTGGCCCAACTGAAAAAGTCCGAAGTATGAGCTGGCTGCAAGTCACCCTCGACACCGATTCCGCCGTGGCGGAAAAACTCGCCGATGCGCTGATGGAGCTGGGCGCGCTGTCCGCCGCAATTGAAGACGCCGCTGCCGGCACCGATGCCGAAGAACCGATTTTTGGCGAACCCGGCGAACCGGTGGACCGCATGTGGCGTACCAGCCGCATTCTGGCGCTGTTCAACCCGGAACAGGACATCGCCCTGCTGATTGCCGCCGCCGCCGGCGAGTGCGGGCTGAGCACGCCCAGCTGGCAGGTGGAAGAAGTGGCCGAGCAGGACTGGGTACGCGCCACCCAGGCCCAGTTCGACCCGATCCGCATTTCTGACCGGCTGTGGATCACCCCCACCTGGCACGACGCGCCCAACCCGGACGCGATCAACCTGCAGCTTGATCCTGGCCTGGCGTTTGGCACCGGCAGCCATCCCACCACCCGGCTGTGCTTGCAATGGCTGGACCGCGAACTGAGCCCCGGTGCATCAGTGCTGGACTACGGCTGCGGCTCGGGCATTCTGGCCATTGCCGCGCTCAAGCTGGGCGCAGGCCGGGCGCTGGGCGTGGACATCGACCCACAGGCAGTACAGGCCAGCCGCGACAATGCCGTGCAAAACAGCGTGGAAGCCGATTTTTACCTGCCTGGCCAGTTGCCCGACGTGGAAACCGACGTAGTCGTGGCCAATATCCTGGCCAATCCGCTGCGCTTGCTGGGCGCCTTGCTCACCCGCCATGTGCGCGTGGGTGGGCACATTGTGCTGTCGGGCATCCTGGCCGAACAGGCTGACGAAATCCAGGCCATCTACCAGCAATGGTTTGACATGGACGCACCGGTGTTTGACGACGGCTGGACCTGCCTGTCCGGACGCAAACGCTGATTTCCCCCGCCGGCCTTGCCCCCGCCATCCCTGGCGGGGCGGGCAGGCGGCTGTCATTGCCCACGCGGCATTCAGGCATTTCTGCTATGCTCTTGCCACTGCAAAACGCTTAAGAGTTGTCTCCCGCCATGTACATCACGCAATGCCCGCACTGCCAGACCCGCTTCAAGGTCCAGCCGGGTCAGCTTGACGTCTGCGACGGCCAGGTCCGCTGTGGTCGCTGTTCCACCGTGTTTGATGCCCGCGCATCGCTGGAGCCGGTGGATAACGCCCCGGCTGTCGCACCGTCCGCGCCAGCCCCGACGCCCGCCAGTTCCCAACCCAGCAGCCCCAGCCAGTTGGCGGCGGAAGACGCCTTGCCGGCAGAAGCCGGCCATCTGGTGCGAGCCCTGGCCAATGCCCCGCAAAACGGCCAGTGGAGCAGCCCGGCCCCGCAGGACGAAGCCACCGCCATTCCGCTGCCAGCGGATCGCGACCTCGACCGCATCAGCAAAAACATCGACCTGGAACTCCCTGATTTTGCCGCGCCAGCGCCCCGCAAGCCCGCAGGCCGCCAGGAGCCGGTGCTGCGCCCCGATCCGCTGCCACGCCACGCCACGCCGCCCGCCAGCAGCAAACCGGCGGCACCAGCCCCGGCCCCCAGCCCGGCCCCCGCACCAGCCAAGCAGCCAGAAGTCATCCCGGATGAACAGGACGACGACGCCTTCCTGAAAAAGCTGCAGGCAGCCCGTCAGCACCTGAACGCCGCGCCGGCCAGCGAAGCCAAGGCCGAACCGGCCCCCAGTGGAGGCCGGGTAGAACCCAGTTTCAAAACCGAAGTCTTGCCCGATGACGACGACGATGACGATGGTGCCATCTATCAGGGCCGGCCACAGGCGGCGGATCCCAAGGTGGAGCCGGCACCGTTTATCGCCCACAGCGCCGAGGTACTGAAAAACACCCCGGCAGACAAGCCGGGCAAAAAGTTCAGCCTGCCCAGCTTCAGCTTGCCCAAGTTCAGTCTGCCAAAGATCAACTTCCCGGCATTCAACTTCCCGGCAGCAGCACCCAAGGCCGGCGGTGGACGGCTGCTGTGGCTGTGGACCGCCGCCTCGGTAGTGGCCGCGCTGGCCTTTATCGTGCAGGTGGTGTACGTGTACCGCACGCCGATTGCCGCCGAACTGCCGGGCTCGCGCGGGGTGCTGGAATCGCTGTGCAAGGGCTTTGGCTGCTCGGTACCGTTGCCGCGCCGCAGTGAGCTGCTGCGCACCGAATACTCGGAACTGGCCGCCGTGCCCGACCAGCCCAATCTGATTCGGGTGTCCGCCACTGTGCGCAATCAGGCGGCTTATCCGCAAGCCTACCCGCATCTGGAGCTGACGCTGAAAGACGCCGAAGACCATGTGCTGTCGCGCAAGGTGTTCGACCCCAAGGCCTATCTGAACAAAAACGACTTTGCTCTGGGCCAGTTCAATGGCAACAGTGAAGTGAAGGTGAACATGCAGCTGGACATTGGCATGCTGCGTGCCAGCGGCTACAGCCTGATGTGGTTCTATCCATAACCCAGCCGCCAAGCCCGATTGACAGCAAAACAGCAAAAAAGCCGCCAGACCCTGTTATGTCTGGCGGCTTTTTTGTCTGCCCGGCACGCTAACCAAGCCGGGCCAGCACTGCCTCGGCAAATGCCTGCGTGCCCACCCCGGCGGTGCCCAGCACATCCGGCGTGGCAATGCCGGCTGCCAGCGTGGCGCTAACGGCGTGTTCCAGCCGAGCGGCTTCGGTCGGGCGCTGCCAGGTGTAGCGCAATAGCAAGGCCACGCTGAGCAGTGCCGCCACCGGATTGGCAATGCCCTGGCCGGCAATATCGGGTGCCGAGCCATGCACGGGCTCGGCAATCGCCACGCCGTGCTCGCCCAAGTTCAGCGATGCCGCCAGCCCCAGCCCGCCGCCATGCGCCGCCGCCAGGTCAGACAGGATATCGCCATACAGATTGGGTGCCACCAAGGCCTGAAACTGCTGCGGCGCGCGCACCAGCTGATAGGCGGCAGTGTCCACCAGCAGCTCGTTGAGCACAATCTCCGGATATTCCGCCGCCACCTCACGACAGCAGTCGCGAAACAGCCCGTCGGTCAGCGGCATGATATTGGCCTTGTGTACCACCGTCAGCCGGGTCAGGCCCTGGGCGCGCATCACCTCGCAGGCGGCGCGAGCCACCCGGCGCGAAGCGCCTGCGG
The DNA here is from genome assembly GCF_002002905.1 of Aquaspirillum sp. LM1. NCBI lineage: Bacteria > Pseudomonadati > Pseudomonadota > Betaproteobacteria > Neisseriales > Aquaspirillaceae > Aquaspirillum > Aquaspirillum sp. LM1. The sequence goes on from NZ_CP019509.1 coordinate 2,908,624, forward strand.
TAATCCGCTTGATGGCGGTGGCGGTGTCGCCGTCGCGCTGTTCCTCGCCGATGTACAGGTCTTCGGTGTTTTCCCGCACAATCAGCAGACGGACATCGTCGCGGGCAGTGGGAATCGGCAGCGGCGACACCGGGCGCAGATTGGCGTAGGCGTTCAGCGCCCGGCGCAGCGCCACAATTGGCGAACGGTAGCCTTCCACCTTGCGCGCGGGCGAGCTGACCGCGCCAAACAGCACCGCCCCGCACGCCTGCGCCTGCGCCAGGCTGGCTGCCGGCAAGGCCTGGCCGGTGCGGACAAAGCAATCCCAGCCCGCGTCGGCGGTGTGCACTTCCAGCTCCGGCAGCAACCGCTGCAAGGCGGCCACCGCCACCGGTGCCACTTCCTGACCAATCCCGTCGCCGGGCATCACACATAATTTCATTGGCAGCATCATCCACAAGATTGCACGGCCAATCAGTGTACGCCTGCGGCCAGGCCGGGGAAACGCTTACGCCGCGCTCAGTTGCCCCAGCGCCTGACTGGCATTCGGGCACAGATGCGCTTCAAACTGGCGGGTGGCCGCCGCCCAGCTGAAGCCCTCGGCGTACTGGCGCACCTTCTGGCGGTCCAGGCTCATGGCGTCCAGACACGCCTGACGCAAGTCCTCGCTGAGCACACCCGCGCCGCTGCTGGCCACCACATCCAGCGGCCCGGCCACCGGAAACGCTGCCACCGGCGTGCCGCAGGCCATGGCTTCCAGCAGCACCAGACCAAAGGTATCGGTCAGGCTGGGAAACACAAACACATCGGCTGCCCGGTAAAACCGCGCCAGTTCGGCTTGCGGATACACCCCGGCAAACCACACATTCGGGTAGCGGCGCTTGAGCGACTCCATCAGCGGGCCGTCGCCCACCACCCATTTGCTGCCGGGCAAGTCCAGCTGCAAAAACGCCTCGATGTTTTTTTCCACCGCCACCCGGCCAATGTAAACAAAGCGCGGCGGGATGGAATCGTCCAGCCGGTCGCGCTCGCCGGGGCAGAACAGGTCGGTATCCACCCCCCGGCTCCACACCACCACATTATTGAAGCCCCAGCCTTCCAGCGCCGTCTTGATTGATGGCGTGGGTGCCATCACTGCCGCGCTGGGGCCATGAAACCAGCGCATGAACGCATAGCTGGCCGACAGCGGCAGGCGCACGCGGGCGTGGATGTATTCAGGAAAGCGGGTGTGGTACGCCGTGGTGAAGCGCAGGCCATGCTGCATGCACCAGCGCCGCGCCGCCAGACCCAGCGGGCCTTCGGTGGCAATGTGAATGGCGTCGGGGGCAAACGCTTTCAGCATCGCTGCCACCTTGGCATAAGGCCGCCACGACAGGCGGATGTCCGGGTAGGTGGGGCAGGGAAAGGTGCGAAAGTCCAGCGGGGTGATCATGGACACGTTGTGGCCCAGTTCGCCCAGCTCGCGGCAGGTTTCGGTCAGGGTGCGAACCACGCCGTTGACTTGCGGACGCCAGGCGTCGGTGACAATCATGATGCGCATGAAGAAGCTTCCTCGGGGTCGGGATCGGGCTGGGCCGGTTCCGGCTTGCCCAGAATGCGCGGCCAGTGGACGATGTCCAGCTGACCATCCAGGGTTTCGACCAGGGCGGTCAGGCTTTCCACCCAGTCACCATCGTTGCAGTACAGCACGCCGTCGATCTGGCGGATCTCGGCCTTGTGAATATGCCCGCACACCACGCCGTCAAACCCGCGCCGCCGCGCCTCGTCGGCCAGCACCCGCTCAAAGTCGCTGATGAAGTTCACCGCGTTTTTCACCTTGTGCTTGAGGTACTGCGACAGCGACCAGTACGGCAGGCCAAAATGCCCGCGCAGACGGTTGAACCAGCGGTTCAGGTGCAGGATGCCGGTGTACAGGCTGTCGCCCAGATAGGCCAACCACTTGGCGTATTGGATCACCCCGTCAAATTCATCGCCGTGCAGCACCAGCAAGCGGCGGCCATCCACCAGGGTGTGCACTGCCTCCTGACGAATGGCAATCCCGCCAAAGTCCAGCCCGGCAAACTGCCGGCCTGCTTCATCGTGGTTGCCAGGGATGAACACCACCTGGGTGCCCTTGCGCACCTTGCGCAGGATTTTTTGCACCACATCGTTGTGCGCCTGCTTCCAGTACCAGGATTTTTTCAGCTGCCAGCCATCGACGATATCCCCAACCAGATAGAGGATGTCGCTGTCGGTGTGGCGCAAGAAATCCAGCAAATACTCGGCCTGGCAGCCTGCAGTGCCCAGGTGGATGTCAGACAGCCAGATGGCCCGGTAATGGCGGGCAATCGGCAGCGACAAGCTGAAAGAGGGGAGGTCGGTTTCAGGTTTCACGCTGCACATGCTGCCGGTGTGGCATTGCAGGGCGGGGTCAACCGGGTGACGGCGGCAAGAAGGTTTTTTGAAGGGAAGGTGAAGCGGCAGCGCGGCAAGCGCGGGCACAACAAGAATGCGCTAGAATAGAAAAAAACACACTGAATACAAGCGATTGTTTGCACAGCCACGACATTAGCATTGAACGCACATGAAAAAACCATCGCCCTACCACGCCATCGGCCTGCCTCGGCCCCCAACGGAACGATATGTCTCTCACGAACAGGCCGCCGTTGAGATTATCGAGGCAGGCAAGCGCCACGCCGCCACCCCGCAAACTGCACGCGCCTTCTTGCAACGGGTCGGCATTCTGGACGCTGACGGCCAACTCTCGCCCCACTACCGCTGATGTACAGCCGTCCGCCGGCCTTTGTGCAGTATCCCGGTCCAGTTTTTTCGACCCCCCCGATAGGGAATCAAGCGCTCAAGCCTGCACGGGCGCAGATTTGAGCCGGTATTGTCTTGCAAACTCTGCTGAGCTCATGTTGCCCAGGGCCGAGCTTAAAGCGTTTCTGGTTGTAAAATGTCAGCAGGTTTTTTGCCCCCAGCAGCATGTGTTTGCTATCCGTGGTGTGAGCAAATTTGCGCGTCCAGCAGGTTTTTAGGTCAACCGCTTTCAACAGCTTACGCACTTTGTCGCGCCCAAGCCGCACGCCGCATTCGGCCAGCGCGCAGTGCATTTTGCTGCTGCCATTGAGCCTTGGAGGTGAGCCTTACAGTTGGCTGATGATGGGCTGCATCATCGATAAGTGCGGGCGAACAAGGAGGAGGGGGTTTTTAGGATTTCGTTGTCCTTTTTGGCAATGCGCAGTTCAGCTTCAAGTTGGCGGATGCGTTGCCGGTCTAAGATCAGTGGCAGGCCGATGCCCGGCTGGCCGTTGAATTCGGCTTTGTACTCGGCGACCCAACGGTAGACACCGGTTTCGCCAAGGTTCAGTTCATGGCAGAGCTGGGTGATGCAGTGCTGTTACTGAACGATTTTTTTGGCGACTTCGAGTTTGAACTCGGGGGTAAAGTGGAGACGGGTTTGTGGCATATTCGATGTCCTTTGGGTGGTGGGATTGTTCCACCCATCGGCTTGTTCTAAAAAATTAGACTATGCACGTTATGGTCGAAGAAGCTCTTGATTAGGTGCTAAAATACCAGCCCAGTCAACGTGCTGCGCACAACGAAACAACTCGTAGTACGCGCAGCAAAAGATTCCAAAAGAGCCGTTGCAGTGTCTGTAAGTATGCTCCGTTGCCAACACATCAACCACAAGTTACAAGAGGAGCGGACCCCTCCCCCTGAAGTGCTTAATTAGGGGAGCACGTTACATAACAGAATGAGCAGAGACGATATTGTTGTATCTCTTTTTGCTGGGGCGGGCGGGTTCTCAACCGGATTTTCCCAAGCCGGGTTAACTCCGCTTTTCGGGGCTGAAATTAACTCTGACGCCTGCCAAACTTACCAGCTAAATGTAGGCAGCCCCTGCCATCAGCTCGATTTGAGCACGACCGAGCCTGCTCAGCTCGCACAGCTTACCGGTGGTCGCAAGCCATTTGTTGTTATCGGTGGTCCGCCGTGTCAAGGGTTTAGCACTGCAGGCCCCCGAAACTCTGCCGATCCCCGCAATCAGCTCATCTTCAATTACCTCAACATCGTTGAGAAGCTCTCACCTCGCTGGTTCATCTTCGAGAATGTCGAGGGACTTTTGACTTCTGGTGGCGGTAAGGACCTTGCACGCTTGGTCCGTGAGTTTATCAACATGGGGTACTCGATCCGGCTACAGAAGGTGAACCTCGCCTCGTATGGCGTACCTCAGACGCGCAAGCGAGTACTAATAGTCGGCAACCGGCTTGGCATCGACTTCCAATTTCCCGAGGAACTGTTTTCATTTGACAGCGGGAAGGCCAAGAAATCTTCTGACAAGCCCTTGGCACCTAGTCTCGCCGAAGCAATCGCAGGTCTTGGTCATGCAGCAACTACAAAGGGGGTACTAGTTCCGTACTCCAGCCCTTATCCAGTCAACGCATTCGAAGCTCGCATGAGGGAGGGCAACGTCGCAGGTACCGTGACTCACCACATCCGAGTGGAGCCCGCCGAACGAATGCAGGTGGAACTGCTTATGCCTGGTCAGACGATGAAAGACCTTCCACCCGAGCTTTGGCATGATAGCTACAAGCGGCGTGCAAACCGGAGGGTTTCGGACGGGACTCCGACCGAGAAACGAGGCGGAGCACCATCAGGCATCAAGCGCATGCATGGCAACTTGCAGAGCCTCACAATTACGGGAGCCGCCGCGAGGGAGTTTATCCACCCCACAGAACACCGTCCGCTCACCATTCGAGAGTGCGCTCGCATTCAAACCTTTCCTGACAAGTACCAGTGGGTCGGCAACAGCTCTAGCGTTATTCAACAAATTGGAAATGCAGTCCCACCACTCGCTGCAGAGCGGCTTGCCAAGCACTTGCAAGAGATTGACGGGTCTTTTGGCGCAGATATGCAGCCAGCGGGCGTGAAAACAGCAAAGCTTCTAGGGTTTGTCCTTACCGAAGCAGCGGGTATGAGCCCTGCTCTCAAGTCAACAGAAGCACTACTCAGAGAATTGCATCAAGGGGGATTTGTTTTTGATGATCACACGGCAACGGCTTAGTGCGGAAAGATCGCAGCAGCTAACTAAACTGCTCACTATCACGAAAACCGCAAACATGAGAGCTCTCATGGATGCCAGCGAGCTGGCAAAGGTAATTGCGCTTGTGGCCGTCGACATTGGCAAGGGCGACGAAATGGAGCGAGCCTTTCCAGTGCTTTGGCCGAAACTGGCTCCGCCGCAGGAATACTACAGCACAGCGGTCGATTGGTTCACTGCCCCTGACGCAACGATTACATCCTTCGACATAGTCGACATGCTCGATGCAGGTACGTCACTGGATCAGGACTTCATGACGTACCTAAAGTGCCTAACCGAACTGCACAAGCGGCGACGCAAATATGGGCTGATTCTTCAGAGGCAACCCCTGCCGACGATGGTGCAGATTTCGCCCAGGGCACTCATGGAATACGGCCCAGACTTTCCACCAGAAGCGCTTGCTTCGTGGCTAACTTGGCGCAAATTCTTCTACGACCTTGACAACCGGTCCGCACAGGAAACCGGCTACCTCTTCGAGCCCATCCTTGCCGCTGCCATCGGCGGCGAACCGAAGTCAGCACGCGAGCGCGTTGTCCGACGCACCGATGACTCGACGAAGGGTCGGCAGGTTGACTGCTGGAAAGTACTGCCAGATGGGACTCCGCTTGCATACGAACTGAAGCTACGCGTGACTATCGCAGCCAGCGGTCAAGGGAGGTTCGGTGAGGAGCTTTCCTTCGCCCGTGACTGCAGAAGCTCAGGAGCAAAGCCGATTCTTGTCGTACTAGACCCGACAGAAAACGACAAGCTGACTGGACTCCAAGCCGCGTACCGCGATGCGGGCGGCGCTGCTTATGTGGGTGATGCGGCTTGGGGTCACCTTGAGGACGAAGCAGGAGCAACAATGGCGTCGTTTATTGAGCGCTACGTCCGCGTGCCCGTGGCTTCTGTGTCAAGCTTTGAAAATGCTATCGAAGCTGATTCAGCTAACCGTAGTCGTATCCTACAGGACCTGCGGGCGAAGCTCGAGGGTAACGAGCTGACCATCTCGCTGGGTGAACATCAGCGTCGTATCGAGCGTCACGAGGACCAGAGCATGGCAGCCGACGAGGACGATGGTAGCGAGCCGCTCTAGTTGCTAAGAATCATGTACTGGTCAAGTTTTTTCGAACATCCCGATAGGGCGTCAACCGCTCAAGCCTGCACGGGCACAGGGCTGAGCTAGGGATACGCTGAAAAAATCGTCATTCCCGCGAAGGTGGGAGTCCAGAGCTTTGATTTTGCTGGGTTTTGCTTTTGGCAAAAACGGTTTTTCTGAATAAATCAGCGTGTCCCTAGCATTGTCTTTCAAACTCTGCCGGGCTCATATTACCCAGCGCCGAGTTCAAGCGTTTCTGGTTGTAAAACAATGGTGCCGCCACGCCAACAAGGCTTATTTGAACGTGGTTCAGTCAATCTAAGTTCTGCTTAAGCCTGCCCCTGCATACTGTCTCCCATGCCGTGACTGACACGGTCTTGTCACTGACTTCAGGAGATTTCCATGCAACGCATCGCACTCGCCGCCGTACTGTCCATCGCCTCCCTGTCTGCCTTTGCAGGCCAATCCTGCACCGACGCACCGAAGAACACCTGGATGACCAAGGAACAAATCACCACCCAGGTCAAGGGCATGGGCTACACCATCAAAAAGCTGGATGTGGAAGACAATTGCTACGAAGTGAAAGGCCTGGACAAGGATGGCAAGAAAGTCGAAGCCTACTTCAACCCGGTAGACGGCAAGCTGGTGAAAACCAAGTAATTCGCCTCACGCGCACGCTCAAGCCGTGTGTCCCTGGGGGGTCATGCACTTGAGTGATTCAGGCGGATGGTCAGCACACCCCGCAGCCCTGGCGGTGCGCTGGCCGGTCTGCCGGATAACTGCCTTGTCGCCCACATGGACACCACCATGCGGGCGTTTTTTTCTGGCTGGCGCGGCAGTCCGCCCAGTCACGCCAAAGGAGCTGCAGATGTCTGCTTCCCTGCCTGCCACCCCGTCCGGACAACCGGTTAAAGTTTGGGATGGTTTTATCCGTCTGTTTCACTGGAGTATGGTCGCCATCGTGGCGCTGAACCTGTTCATTCTGGAAGAAGGCGATGTCGCCCACCGCTGGCTGGGCTATGTGGCGGCTGGCGGCGTGCTGGCGCGGCTGGTGTGGGGCTTTGTTGGCAGCCGCTATGCCCGGTTCAGCGACTGGTTTCCCACTCCGGCCCGTCTGCGCGCCCACCTCAGCGCCCTGCGCCGGGGCGAGCCGGAAACGCATCTGGGCCACAACCCGCTGGCCGGGTTGATGATTCTGACCCTGCTCAGCCTGCTGCTGGCGCTGGCGCTCAGCGGCTGGCTGATGGGCACTGACGCCTATTTTGGGGTGGAATGGGTGGAAGAGCTGCACGAAGGGCTGGCCAATGGCCTGCAGGGCCTGGTGGTGCTGCATGTGCTGGCGGCGGTGCTGATGGGGCGCAAACTGCGTCAGCCGCTGATCCAGGCCATGGTCACCGGCTACAAGAAGGGCTAAGAACACGTTCAAAGTCTGCGAGATTCGGGTGATCCTGCGTTGAAATGCCCCCAAAAATCCTCATTGACCGCGTGTCAACTGCGTTTTTTGGGGGCATTTCGCCTTGGCTGACCCGTCGTTCGCTAGACTTTGCACACGTTCTAAGGCAAAGCAAACGCCCGGTGCATTGCTGGCGTGCGCTACACCGCCAGCACCATGCCTGAGGTCAGCTGCTGCACATCACAGGGTGCCAGGGCGGCGATTTGCGCCAGCGTGCGTTCGGCATCGGTGGGTTTCAGGTGGCTGATCCACACCTGCGCTGCGCCAGGCAGGCGGGCGAGATCTTCGGCCAGCCGGCTGGGAGAATAGTGGCAGGCTTCCCGCGCCAGCGCGGCTTCTTCATCCGGGAAGGCGCATTCAATCAGCAGATGGCGCAGGTCTGGGCAATTTTCCAGCTGCTGCCAGAAATCCGCGTCGTGCAAGGTGTCGCCGCTGAACACCAGGCTGCCAGTCGGGCCTTGCAGCCGGTAGCCCACCGCTGGCACGGTATGTCGCGCTGGCAGCACTTCCAGCACGCCATCGTCCACCTCAAAGCGCTCGCCCACCGCCAATGGGCACCAGCAAAGACGGGGAGATTGCGGGCTGGGCAGCTGGGTGAAGTCTGGCCAGATCTGCCAGTTGAAAATATGCTCGCGCAGGCTGTGCAGGGTTTCGGGCAGCGCCCATACCTGCAGCGGGCGTGAGCGGGTGGCCCCCACCGAATCAATCAGCAAGGGCAGCAGGGCAATATGGTCCAGGTGCGCGTGGGTGAGGAACACCTGGTCAATCGCGGCCATTTCTGACAGCGACAAGCTGGCCAGGCCGGTGCCGGCGTCAATCAGCGCGTGCGCACCCAGCTTCAGGCAGGTGGTGTGCCGGGCGCCGCCAATGCCGCCATCGCAACCCAGGACGGTGAGTTTCATGCAGTAATCCCTCTAAACCTGTCGTCACACGCCGGTCTGGCGGTGTGGGGGCATGTGCCGTGGCGCAGGCGGAGCACGCCGGGGTGGGCCATCCCGTTTTTATCTGGCCCCGGCGCAAGCGCGCTGCGTCGGGGAGGATTGCCCGGCGGCATGACGCGGGCCAACGCCGCCGGGGCTATATTGTGCGGGCCGGGCCGACGCAGGGCAAGGGCGGGATTGACCCCAGGCCAGCGCTGCGGTATCCCTTGGGCTTCCCGTGCCGGACGCCTGCCTGCCATGTCCCATTTTTCTGCCACGCCCATCCCGGATATCTACATCAACCGCATTTACAATGAAGCGGACCCGGATTGCGACGTCCACTGCGAAACCTTTGGCCGGCTGGCCGATGTGCTGGGGCGCAACACTCCGGCACACCGGCATTCACGCTTTTACCAGCTGCACCTGCTCAGTCGGGGCAGTATTCGCCTGCAGCTGGACGATCAAGCCTACTACGGCCACGCCCCGCTGGTGTTTTTTACCCCGCCGGCCATCCCGCACGCGTTTTATTCCGACGAAGACACCGAAGGCCATGTGCTGACCGTGCGCCAGGACGTGGTGCGCAGCTGGTTTGCCGCCCTGCCCGGCCAGTGGCCGGACAGCCAGCTGCGCGACGCCAGCTTTGTGCTGCTGGGTGAGCTGGATCCGGCGCTGCACGGCGAAGTGCAGCGTCTGTTCACCCTGGCCGAGCTGCTGCATCAGGAATTCACCGGCAGCGACAAGGGACGCTCGGTGGCGGTGCGCTCGCTGGGCCAGTGCGTGTTCATCAGCCTGAACCGCCTGCTGGCCGCGCATGCCTGCACACTGCCGCTCAAACGCGAGCGCGGCGAGGATTTACGGATTTTCCTGAGTTTTTGTGATCTGATCGAAGCACACTTCCGCGAACACCTAACCCTGACCGTGTATGCCCGTCAGTTGGCGGTAACCGAAGCGCGACTGAATGAGGTGTGCCGGCGCATGGTCAATCAGGCCAGCAAGGAAGTGGTCCACGACCGCCTGTTGCAGGAAGCGCGGCGCATGCTGCGCTTTTCCACCACCCCGGTGGGAGAGCTGGGTTACCAGCTGGGATTTACCGACCCAGCGTATTTTTCCCGGTTTTTTGCCCGCCGCGCCGGGATGACGCCAAGCCAGTTTCGCGAACGCTATCAGAAAGGCGGCTAAAGGCCGCGAGCAAAAGCTCGGGGTGCCGCTGAACCACAAGACACGCCACGCAGACAGGACAAGGCCGTGCAGCAAGGCAGCGCAACCCAGGAAACCCAGGATCAGGGGACGTTGTGAGTGGCGCGCCAAGGGCTGCCTCACAGAAATGCGCTCAGCGCTTACGCAGCACCACGCTGCCCATCGAATACCCGGCACCAAACGAACACACCACGCCAATGGCCCCGCTGGGCAGGTCGGCCTGGTGCAAATGCAGGGCGATGATCGACCCGGCGGAACTGGTATTGGCGTAACGGTCCAGAATCACCGGCGCTTCGTCGGCGCTGGCGTCTCGCCCCAGCAAACGGCGGGTAATCAGCTGATTCATTCCCAGGTTGGCCTGATGCAGCCAGTAACGCTGCACATCGTTGGGGCGCAGTTGCAGGCTGTGCAGATGGCCGGCGATATGCTCGGCCACCATTGGACAGACCTCCTTAAACACCTTACGCCCCTGCTGGACAAACAGCTTGTCAGTCTGGCCAATGCCGGATGGGTCGGCGCGGTTGAGAAAACCAAAGTTGTTGCGGATATTGTTGGAAAACACCGTGGCCAACCGGGTGCCCAGCACGTCGAAGCCCAGCCCTGGCCGGACGCTGTCGGCGCGCTCCAGCACCACAGCAGTGCAGGCGTCGCCAAAGATGAAATGGCTGTCCCGGTCACGGAAGTTCAAATGCCCGGAGGTGATTTCCGGGTTGACCATCAGCACAGCCCTGGCTGAACCATTGCGCAGCGCATCCACCGCCGTCTGAATGCCAAAGGTGGCCGACGAGCAGGCCACATTCATATCAAAGGCAAAGCCCTGGATCCCCAGCGCCTGCTGCACTTCGATCGACACCGCCGGGTAGGGGCGCTGCATATTGGAGCAGGCCACCAGCACCATATCCACCTCGGCAGCGCTGCGCCCGGCAGCGGCCAGCGCATCGCGGGCCGCGGCTATGGCGATTTCGGCTTGCAGCGACAGGCTGTCGTTGCCACGCTCGGGCAGGTTCGGGCACAGGCGTGCGGGGTCGAGAATGCCGTCGCGGTCCATCACATGACGGCTGTGAATGCCCGAAGCCTTGACGATGAACTCCGCCGAAGAGGGCTCGCGGGCCGGGCGCAAACCAGCGGCAATGTCGGCGGCGTGGGCGCGGTTGTCGGCATCCACCCAGGCGTTGAAGGCATCAACCAGTTCCTGGTTGCTGATACTGGCTGGCGGGGTGTAGAGGCCGGTGCCACTGATGACAATGTCGGAGGGCATGGTGCAGGAATCCTTGCGGGAGGGTGGCGGGCAATCGTTTGTTTGAATGATACCGCAAGGGGACAAGCACAGCCAGATGACTGTAACAAGGCAATGCCATGAATAAATATTGATCAGTTGCACGGCAAACCTCGCCCTTCAGGGCGAGGAAGGATAGCGCGGACAACCTAGTAGCCAGTCACGTTGAAACACGATGGCTCACGTTCCACGACGAACCACTCGCCGCGCCCCACCGCGTCATTCCCGCGCAGGCGGGAATCCAGGCGTGTCCACAGCGTACAGCGGGGTGAGCGCTCATCAGCGCTACCTGCGCCATGCCCACCGCGCACGCTGTGGCGCGGTCTGGGTTCCCGCCTTCGCGGGAACGACACCTGAGGTGACACTCATGCCGAAAGCGCTCTAATCGCCTGTCAGTCGATTCAGATCATGGTGACTGGCTACTAGCCGTCCTTGCCTTGCCGTGTTACGTCTGTGGCTGCTCACTGTATTGTTGACTGCGCTGCGCGCAGGGTTGATTGAGGCGAGAGTGCGTCTGAACTGTGGTCGGCGGCGGGGGAAGCCCCGCGCGCCCTTCTTTCTTTGCTTCGCCAAAGAAAGAAGGCAAAGAAAGGCGACCCGACTTCCGCGCCCAGCCTACGGCTGGGTGCCCTGCGCTTCTCAACCCTCAGGGCCGGCCCGGGAACTCGCGTCGGCTACGCCGCCGCTCAAACAACCGTGCCGGACGTCCCCCTGAGGGTCTGCGATGCTCGGCGCTGCACACGGGAAAATAAGGCGGTTAAGCGCCTCGGCAAGCACATATCGCTTGCCTTCACACCGCCCCGGCACCGCCTCATGACAGCAGACTTTCTGGCGCAAAACGCCACACGCCATTCTTGACCAATTTACTCGGATATTATACGCTACAGTCTGTCAGGAGCCGAACATCAGGCCAGGCTGCGCGCCGGTGCTCCGCTTCGCCAAGGTGCATTTTTCTTACCCTTATTTGCGGCCTGTTGCCGACCCAGGAGACTTTTGCCATGCGACTCACGACCAAAGGGCGCTTTGCTGTCACCGCCATGCTCGATCTGGCCATGCGTGACGTAAATGGTCCGGTGACGCTGGCCGGCATCAGCGAGCGCCAGGGGATTTCCCTGTCTTATCTCGAACAGCTGTTTGGCAAGCTGCGCCGCGCCGAACTGGTGGAAAGCGTACGTGGGCCGGGTGGCGGTTACTGTCTGGCGCGGCTGGTGGAAGACATCACCGTGGCCGACATCATCATTGCGGTAGACGAACCGCTGGATGCCACCCAGTGCGGCGGGCATGAAAACTGCCACGACAATCACCGCTGCATGACCCACGATCTGTGGACCGACCTGAACAAAACCATTTTTGCCTACCTTGCCAACGTCTCGCTGGCGAGCCTGGTGGTGAAACAGCGCGCCAAGGAAACCGCCGTGATGCAGGACCGCCGCCGTGTCGCCGCGCCTGCCCAGGATGGTGCCGCCCCCGCCTTGTAAGCCACCGTTGCGCTGGAGATTTCGCTCACATGACTGCATCCACTCAAAACTACCCGATTTATCTGGATTACTCGGCCACCACGCCGGTTGACCCACGCGTGGCCCAGGCGATGATTCCCTGGCTGACCGAACACTTTGGCAACCCCGCCAGCCGCAGCCATGCCTACGGCTGGGAAGCGGAAGAAGCGGTGGAAAACGCCCGCGCCGAAGTGGCCAAACTGGTGAACTGCGACCCGAAAGAAATCGTCTGGACCTCGGGTGCCACCGAATCCAACAACCTGGCGATTAAGGGCGCTGCCCAGTTCTACAAGACCAAGGGCAAGCACCTGATCACGGTCAAGACCGAACACAAGGCGGTGCTCGATCCCTGTCGCGAGCTGGAGCGCCAGGGCTTTGAAGTCACCTATCTGGTGCCGCAGGACAATGGCCTGCTGGATCTGGACGCTTTTCGTGCTGCCATCCGCCCGGACACCATCCTGGCCTCGGTGATGTTTGTGAACAACGAAATCGGCGTGATTCAGGACATCGCCGCGCTGGGCGAGATCTGTCGCGAACGCGGGGTAATCTTCCACGTCGATTCGGCCCAGGCCACCGGCAAGGTCGAGATTGACCTGGCCAGCCTGAAAGTGGACCTGATGAGCTTCTCGGCGCACAAGACCTACGGCCCGAAAGGCATTGGCGCGCTGTACGTGCGCCGCAAGCCGCGCATTCGCCTGGAAGCGCAAATCCACGGCGGTGGTCATGAGCGCGGCATGCGCTCCGGCACACTGGCCACCCACCAGATTGTCGGCATGGGCGAAGCCTTCCGCCTGGCCCGTGAAGAAATGGCCAGCGAAAATGTCCGCATCGGCGCACTGCGCGACCGCCTGTGGGCCGGCCTGTCCGACATCGAAGAAGTGTATCTGAACGGCGACCTCACCCATCGGGTGCCGCACAACCTGAATGTCAGCTTCAATTTTGTCGAAGGCGAAAGCCTGATCATGGCGATCAAGGAGCTGGCGGTGTCGTCCGGCTCGGCCTGCACCTCGGCCTCGCTGGAACCTTCTTACGTGCTGCGCGCACTGGGCCGCAACGACGAACTGGCGCACAGCTCGATCCGCTTCAGCATTGGCCGCTTCACCACCGAAGCCGATATCGAGTTTGCCATCCACCTGCTCAAGGCCAAGATTGGCAAGCTGCGCGAACTGTCGCCGCTGTGGGACATGTTCAAGGAAGGCGTTGATCTGAACACCGTGCAATGGGCTGCCCACTAGGCAGCGCCCCCGACGCCCTGCCCTGTTGCCGCCATCTGGCACCATCGGTTGGCCACAGGGCAGGGGCGCGGCGCGGCATTTTGTCCGCGCAACTGACGCGCCGATACAGAAACAAGGAGAATTCTCATGGCATATAGCGAACAAGTCCTCGACCATTACGAAAACCCGCGCAATGTGGGCGTATTTGACAAGGGCGATGACTCGGTTGGCACCGGCATGGTGGGTGCCCCGGCCTGTGGCGACGTGATGAAGCTGCAGATCAAGGTGAACGAAGCCGGGGTGATCGAAGACGCCAAGTTCAAGACCTACGGCTGTGGCTCGGCAATTGCTTCGTCGTCTCTGGTCACCGAATGGGTGAAGGGCAAGACCCTGGACCAGGCGCTGGCCATCAAGAACACCGACATTGCCGAAGAACTGGCGCTGCCGCCAGTCAAGATTCACTGCTCGATTCTGGCCGAAGACGCCATCAAGGCAGCGGTGTCCGACTACAAGGCCAAACACGGCCACTAACCTTTTATTGGGGGCATCATGGGCATTACCCTGTCTGAACGCGCAGCCGAGCATGTGCAAGGCTTTTTGCAAAAACGCGGCAAAGGGGTCGGCCTGCGCCTGGGGGTGAAAACCTCCGGTTGTTCGGGCATGGCCTACAAGCTGGAATTTGTTGACGAAGTGGACGGCGAGGATCTCAGCTTTGAATCGCACGGCGTGACACTATTCACCGACGCCAAGAGCCTGGCCTATATCGACGGCACCGAGCTGGATTTCGTCAAGGAAGGCCTGAACGAAGGCTTCAAGTTCAACAACCCCAACGTCAAGAACGAATGCGGCTGCGGCGAGAGCTTTAACGTGTAACGCCCCGGCGGCCCGGCCTGGCTTTCACCGCCGGGCCGCGCTGCTTTAACGGGCACGCTCTGGCCTGCCCGCCCCCTTTGCGGAACCCCTTGCGCATGAACTTCAACCAGGATTTTTTTGCCCTGTTCAACCTGCCCCGGCGCTTTGCGCTGGACCGTAGCGCACTGGACACCGCCTACCGCCAGATTCAGGGCGAGGTTCACCCCGACCGCTTTGCCGCCCGCCCCGACGCCGAGCGCCGGCTGGCGCTGCAATGGGCTACCCAGGTGAACAAAGCCTACCAGACCCTGCGCCAGCCGCTGGCCCGCGCCCGCTACCTGCTCAGCCTGTCCGGGGTGGACACCGCCGAAGACAGCAACACCGCCATGCCCACCGAATTTCTGATGCTGCAGATGGAATGGCGCGAAGCAATCATGGACGCACGCGCCGCGCAGGATGCCGGCGCGCTGGAAACCCTGGCCGCCGAGGTGCGCAGCGACGCGCAAACCCTGGAAGCCGAACTGGCCCAGGCGCTGGATCAGGCCGCCGACTTCGACAGCGCCGCCGGCCTGGTGAGAAAATTGCGCTTTCTGGACAAACTCGAAGCCGATATCGGCGACGCCCTGGAAGCCTTACTTTTTTAATGTGAACCGCTGCATGCCCGGCCCCGGCCAGGTGGGCGCGGCCTCAGACAGTGGATACGCTCATGGCCCTGCTGCAAATTGCCGAACCCGGCCTCTCCTCTGCCCCGCACCAGCATCGCCTGGCCGTCGGCATCGACCTGGGCACCACCAACTCGCTGGTGGCCACCGTGCGCAACGGTGCCGCCGTGGTGCTGCCCGACGAACACGGCCACACCCTGTTGCCCTCCGTCGTGCGCTACCACGACAGCGGCGACTGTGTGGTGGGCCACGCCGCCCGCGCCCGGCAAAGCGAAGATCCGCACAACACCATTGTGTCGGTCAAACGCTTCATGGGCCGTGGCCTGGCCGACCTGGATAACCCAGCCGCCATGCCTTACCAGTTTGTCGATGCGCCAGGCATGGTGCAACTGGTCACCCGCGCCGGGGTGAAAAGCCCGGTGGAAATCTCTGCCGACATCCTGCGTGCGCTCAAGGCCCGCGCCGAAGCCAGCCTGGGCGGCGAACTGGTGGGCGCGGTGATCACCGTGCCGGCCTACTTTGACGACGCCCAGCGCCAGGCCACCAAAGACGCCGCCCGGCTGGCCGGGCTGAACGTGCTGCGCCTGCTCAACGAACCCACCGCCGCCGCCATCGCCTATGGCCTGGACAACGCCAGCGAAGGCGTTTACGTGGTCTACGACCTGGGTGGCGGCACCTTTGACGTGTCCATCCTGCGCCTGTCACGCGGGGTGTTTGAAGTGCTCGCCACCAGCGGCGACTCGGCGCTGGGCGGCGATGACTTCGACCACCGCATCTACTGTTGGGTACTGGAACAGGCCGGCCTGTCGCAGCTGCCCGCCGCCGACACCCGTCTGCTGCTCACCCACGCCCGCGCCGCCAAGGAACACCTGACCGACGCGCTGGACACCGTGATTCAGGCCACCTTGTCCGACGGCAATCTGGTGCAGCTCACCCTCACCCTGGACACCTTCAACCAGATCACCCGTACCCTGGTGGACAAAACCCTGCTGCCGGTACGCAAGGCGCTGCGCGACGCCCGGCTGGGCGTGGACGACATCCAGGGCGTGGTGATGGTGGGCGGTGCCACGCGCATGCCGCATATCCGCAAAGCCGTGGGCGAGTTTTTCCGCCAGCCGCCGCTGACCAACCTCGACCCTGACCAGGTGGTGGCGCTGGGCGCCGCCATGCAGGCCAATGTGCTGGCCGGCAACAAGGGCGACGACGACTGGCTGCTGCTGGACGTGATCCCGCTGTCGCTGGGGCTGGAAACCATGGGCGGGCTAGTGGAAAAAATCATCCCGCGCAACAGCACCATCCCCACCGCGCGCGCGCAGGAATTCACCACCTTCAAGGACGGCCAGACCGCCATGGCGCTGCATGTGCTGCAAGGCGAGCGCGAACTGGTCAGCGACTGTCGCAGCCTGGCGCGCTTTGAGCTGCGTGGCATTCCGCCCATGGTGGCCGGCGCGGCGCGCATCCGCGTCACCTTTCAGGTAGACGCCGACGGCCTGCTGGCAGTCAGCGCCCGCGAACAAAGCAGCGGCGTGGAAGCGCGCATTGAGGTGAAACCCTCGTATGGCCTGACCGACGATGAAGTCAGCCGCATGCTCACTGAATCGATTGCCCATGTGCAGCACGACATTACCGCGCGCAAGCTGGCCGAAGCCCGGGTTGACGCCGAAGGCCTGCTGGCCGCCATCGACGTGGCGCTGGCCAGCGACGGCGACCTGCTTGACGCCAGCGAACGCCAGACCGTCGATCAGGCCATCGTTGCCACCCGCGCCGCGCTGGGCGCAGACAAAACCGTCGTCATCAACCAGGCCATGGCCGCGCTGAACACCGCCACCGCCGAACTGGCCGCCCGGCGCATGGACCGCAATATCCGCCGGGCGCTGACCGGCCAGAAAATCAGCGAGCTATAAGCCCCATATCCTCCCAGCGGCGGACGTGCCCCCGCCGCTGGCTTAGCCCAAGGACTGCCCATGCCAAAAATCATTGTATTGCCCCACGCCGACCTGTGCCCGGATGGTGCCCTGTTTGACGCCGACCCCAGCCTGAGCATCTGCGAAAACCTGCTGCGCCACCATGTGGATATCGAGCACGCCTGTGAAATGTCCTGTGCCTGCACCACCTGCCATGTGGTCATCCGCGAAGGCTTTGAATCGCTGGAGCCATCCGACGAACTGGAAGACGACCTGCTGGACAAGGCCTGGGGCCTGGAAGCCAGCTCGCGCCTGTCGTGCCAGGCCATGGTGGCCGACGCCGACCTGGTGGTGGAAATCCCCAGATACACCATCAATCACGCCAAGGAGAGCCATTAAGATGAAATGGACCGATAGCCTGGACATCGCCATCGCCCTGTGCGACACCCACCCGGATGTAGACCCGAAAACCGTGCGCTTTACCGACCTGATGGCATGGGTGATGGCTCTGCCGGAATTCAACGACGACCCGAAGCATTGCGGCGAGCGGATTCTGGAGGCGATTCAGCAGGCGTGGATGGACGAGGTGGAGTAACCTCACCTGCTGGTGTCACGGCGTCTTTTACTGATGGATGATCTGCTGCTGACGCGTCAGGCACGCCTCAAGGTGCTTGAGTGCGGGCGCTTCTACCCCCATGGATTCAAACAGGGGGTGCCAGTGCCCGACGCCCTGTAGCACCTCAGAGATAATCTGATCCGCTGCCGGTGTTGAGAGGCCAAAATGCCCCGCCTGGCTGCGCGCCAGCGCCAAACTGGGCGTCATCTGTTCTTCCACGATAGCCATGCTCATATAGCCCAGATTGGTGAGCTGTGGCACCAGATCGTAAGCGGGAGACAGCACATATAGATTATTGCCCGCATGCAAAACACCATGGTTCTTAACATGGTCATCGCTGTTATCGATCGCCATATTGAACACCATGCGACGGAACAGCTGGCTCAGATCGACAGCGACATTGGCACCGTATTTGCGCAGATGCTGGGCAAGCTTGACGTAACTGCCGGCATTGCTGTCATAAGGGCTGTTGGTGAAGGCCGCAGCAGACAAGAAGTGAATGCGTCCGCCGCTGTCTACCTTGCCTGGCCGATCAAAGCGGCGCAGTAGCAGGGTGTGGATTTTTCCCAGCCGCACCAGCTCGAAATCTGGTGTCTGAATACCGCACAGTCTGGCCAAAGCCAAGGTGCAGGCTTCAATCAGTTGCACATCCAGTTCATCGTCTTTGGCGGGAAACTTGGCAATCCACAGCGCGCCATCGCGCACAATAGAGGCCTTGGGGCGCGCGCCGCCCAGGCTTCCGCCATTATTGAGCAATCGCCGCAGGCTCGGCGGAACATCCATGTCGAATTCAAGCGCGTGGGCGGCTTGGGCCAATTCTTCAAGACTGAATGATTCTATCGCCAGGTCGAGGCTGGGGAGATCGGCGCGCTGTTCAGTAAACACCATGGAGCCCACGCGATCTGCGTTGGTTTGCAGCAGAACGTCTATATCGCTGAGTGTTTGCCATCCGTTGCGTGCTTGTATGACTAAAAGAGTCGTTCACAAAACTCAGCGAAGCGATCCTGGCTAGGCGTGTGACCGCAGACAGTACGAGTAGTACGGCAAGGTCACACAACAACGCCAGGAGAGGTTTGTTAGCGACGCTAAACGGCCCCAGGCATCGGGCAGCGCATTTTGCAGAGTCAGATGCAATGCGCCGCCATCGCGGGTGCGGGTGCGCGGCATGGCAAACACTTCAGGGCTCAATGGCAAATAAGCCGGATTAAGCGCAATAGGATGCGCGCAAGACAAATATTGGCGACCATAAGCCAGCGTGCCTTCTTCAAAGCCATTGTGTTGCTCAAACTTGATCAGGGCGACGGCATCTGCAGTTTGCTGGCCTGGCACCAACAGACCCGCATACATTTCTCGAATCATCCTTAGAAATCCAGTTCCTGGTGTGCGATGGCCGTTCCAATGCCTGTGCCCCGTTTGGCTCTTCTGCCATCAGCCAAAGAAGCCGGCACTGGCGCTACTGCATGGAGTGACTCCAGTTGACTGAGCAGCCAGAGCGCGGTGGCGAAGTTGCCCAGGCTGGCGCTTGGTTTGCCGGCCTCCAGATCGCGGTAGGTATTAATTGAGCAGAGCATTTTTTCGGACATCTGCGCGATGGTGAGCTGGCGATCAATTCGACAAGCGCGCAGGCGCTTGCCTAACTGCACGAGTGCCTGGGTGACTTCTGGCGTCAGTGTGGTGGCGAGGTTCTTCTTGGTCATTGTCAATATATCAATACTTAACGGCTTTAATAGTCATTATATTGAATGTTTTTGCTTGGGCAAGCAAGCAGGGCTGACACTATGCAGCGGGCTAGTAGCCAGTCACCATGATCTGAATCGACTGACAGGCGATTAGAGCGCTTTCGGCATGAGTGTCACCTCAGGTGTCGTTCCCGCGAAGGCGGGAACCCAGACCGCGCCACAGCGTGCGCGGTGGGCATGGCGCAGGTAGCGCTGATGAGCGCTCACCCCGCTGTACGCTGTGGACACGCCTGGATTCCCGCCTGCGCGGGAATGACGCGGTGGGGCGCGGCGAGTGGTTCGTCGTGGAACGTGAGCCATCGTGTTTCAACGTGACTGGCTACTAGGCGTGTGGCCGAAGACAGTTCGACGACCTGATGCAATGGACGCTGGTGCTCACCCGGCGCACTGCGGCGATCGCATTCAAAAAAAACCGCCCAGGGCCGGGGAGCCGTGGGCGGGTCAAGACACGAGCCGGCGTTGCACCGGCAGCGGAAACACACTGCTCAGCCCTGGCGGCGCAGGCCGCCGGGGCAAAAGGGGTTACTGTGGAATCATCCCGGTCAGGTAGTAGGCCTGGATATAGGTGATGATGCCGACCATGGTGGCAAACATCAGGCTGTGCTTGACGGTGAAGCGGAACAGGTCGGATTCCTTGCCCACCAGGCCCACGGCGGCGCAGGCCACGGCGATGGACTGCGGCGAGATCATCTTGCCGGTGACGCCGCCGGTGGTGTTGGCCGCCACCAGCAGGGTATCGGACACGCCAATCTGGTGCGCGGTGGTGGCTTGCAACGAGCAGAACAGCGCATTGGACGAGGTGTCGGAACCGGTCAGGAACACGCCCAGCCAGCCCAGGAACGGTGAGAAGAACGGGAACAGCGCACCCGTACCGGCCAGCACCAGCGCCAGAGTGGACGACAGGCCGGAGTAGTTGGCCACAAAGGCAAACGCCAGCACCATGCCAATCGAGTAGATCGGGCGCTTCAGCTCCAGCACAACTTCAGCAAAGGTACGGGCAGCTTCAGCCGGCTTCATGCGCAGCAGGGCAATGGAAATCAGCGCCGAGATCAGGATGGCGGTGCCAGTGGCCGACAGGATGTCCAGCTTGTAGATGGCTTCGTACGGCTTGGCGCTGGCCACAATCGGCGCGGCTTTGATCACCAGGTTATGCAGATGCGGCACTTCCCACTTGAACACCAGGCCAGCCAGCGGGCCGCCTTTGTCGAACAGCATCTTGAACGGCTTCAGGCTCCACACCGTCACCATGGCGGTCAGGATGATGAACGGGCTCCAGGCCTTGAACACCTGGCCACCGGTAAAGCCCAGCGCGCTGCCGGATTTGCCGCTACGTGCCACGCACACGCCCTTGGTGCTGCCGTCGTTGGCAAAGCGGAAGTTTTCTTTCGGGTGCCACACCTTCAGGAACAGGGTCAGGCAGATCAGGCTGACCAGCGCCGAGGTGATGTCCGGCAGTTCCGGGCCGACATAGCTGGCGGTAAAGAACTGGGTCACGGCAAACGACAGGCCAGCCACCAGAATCGCCGGCCAGGTCTGACGGATGCCACGGAAACCGTCCATCATGAACACCAGCCAGAACGGCACGATCACCGACAGCAGCGGCAGCTGATGGCCAGCCATCTTGCCAATCAGGAACGGGTCGATCCCGGTCACCTTGCCGGCCACCAGAATGGGAATGCCCATCGCGCCAAACGCCACCGGGGCGGTGTTGGCAATCAGGCACAGGCCAGCGGCGTACAGCGGGTTAAAGCCCAGGCCGACCAGCAGCGCGGCGGTGATGGCCACCGGGGCACCAAAGCCAGCTGCGCCTTCCAGGAAAGCGCCGAAGGAAAAGCCCACCAGCAGCATTTGCAGGCGTTGGTCTTCGGTGATCGACAAGACCGAGGCGCGGATAATGTCAAACTGGCCGGTTTTCACCGTGACCTTGTACAGGAACACTGAGCAGACAATGATCCAGGCAATTGGCCACAGACCATACAAAAAGCCATAGCCCGCAGCGGCAAACGCCATGTCCACCGGCATTTGGTACACCAGCACGGCAATCGCCAGGGCGATGGCCACGGTGATGGTGCCGGCCACATGGCCTTTCATGCGCAGCACAGCCAGCGCGATAAAGAAAAAGATGATAGGCAGCGAGGCCACCAGTGCCGACAGGCCCAGGCTGCCCAGCGGCGCATAAACTTGCGTCCAGGTTTCCATGAAACAATACTCCTCCGCGCAGCCCTGAAAAGGGTTGCGACACGATCAATTAGGGGTGTCCGGCCAGGTAGGCCGGGGGAGCGCACCAAAGCGTCCTCGTGTGCTGCCGGGGTGACCGGTCAGCACGCGGGCCTGGGCAATAGCGTCAGGGTGCTGACGCCGGGCCATCAGGCACCTGGCGAGGGGCGCTAGCGCAGCAAGGCAGTGGGCAGGGGCATGATGTTCTCCTCAGCGGGTTATTCGGGCCGGTTTCGCCACGCGCTTGGCCAAGCACGTGTGCTCGGGCCTGCCCCGAAGGGCGGCCCTGGTCAATGACCGGTCTATCAGGGGGGCAACACAGCCTGGTTTGACGCGGTACAGGCGTCGAGCAAGGCTTCGATACTCTGGTAATCCACGCCGGTATGCGTGGTCAGGCCAATCTGGCAGGTGCGGCTCATCGACACGCCGTGCGTGCAGCCCGCCGGCAATTGCAGGCGCTGCAGGCTGTTGGCGTTCAGTTCCGGGGTGGTAAAGCCCTTGTCGCCGGCAAAGCCGCAGCAGGCGATGTCTGGCACGCTCAGCTGTTTGGTGCAGCGGCGCGCCAGCGCAGTGAGCTTGCCGCCCACGCCCAGCTTGCTGGCGCTGCACGGCACATGCAGGGCCAACTGCGCCAATTGCTGGGTAAAAGTCAGCCGTGGGGCGATGAATTCACTCAAAAAGCTGGCGGCGTCGTATAGCTTGAGCCGGGCGTCCACCCGGCCTTCGCGCTGGGCGGTGATCAGCCGCTCGGCGCAGGGGCCGTTGTCGATGTACACCGGGATGCGGCCATTGTCGCTGGCGGCCAGTAGCGCCAGTGCGGTCTGGCTGCTGGCCAGCTCGGCGGCATCCGTGGCGTTTTTTGAGTCAAACGGCTGGCCGCAGCACAGTGCGTCCAGATTGTCCGGGTAGCGGGCGGCAAAGCCGGCCTTGGCAAACAGGCTCAAGGTGTGTTCCGCCACGCTGGCCACGCCGTCGCGGCCTTCGGCCAGGGTGCGGTTGACGCAGCTGACGAAGTACACCACCGGCTCGCCCTGTGCCAGCGGCGTGGGCAGGCGACGCGCCGGGCCAGGCGCGCCCAGCGGCACGATGGGAATGGATTTAAAGGTGTGGTGCAGGCCACGGTTCAGCGATTGCACCGCCGGCTTGCCCAGCAGCTTTTGTGCGCTGGCGCGCACGCCCAGGCCCAGCCGCGCGCCGGCGGTAAGCAGGCGCATATGGCCGGCAGCCCAGCGCGCCGCATCCGGGCGCGGACTGGCACCCTTGAGCTGCTTCATCAGCGTGCCGGTGTTGATGCCCACCGGGCAGCGGGTGGCGCACATGCCGGTGGCGGCGCAGGTGTCGATGCCCAGATAGCGATACTGGCGCTGATGATTGGCCAGCTCGGCAGAGGCGTCGCCGCTGCGTTGCAGGTGGTTGATGCGCCGCCACAGCACAATGCGCTGGCGCGGGGTCAGGCTCAGGCCGTTGGACGGGCAGGCTGGCTCGCAAAAGCCGCACTCGATGCAGCGGTCCACCAGCGGATCCGCCGCCGGCATGGCCTTGAGGTTTTCCAGGTGCAGTTGGTCGTTGTCGGTGATGATCACGTCCGGGTTGAGCACACCGTGCGGATCGAACAGCGTTTTGATGTCGCGCATGATGGCGTAGGCGTCGCTGCCCCATTCCAGCTCGACAAACGGGGCCACATTGCGGCCCGTGCCGTGCTCGGCCTTGAGCGAGCCGCCAAACTCCACCGCCACCAGCTCGCTGACGGCTTCCATGAAATCGTTGTAGCGTTTCACCTCGGCGCTGGTGTCAAAGCTCGGGGTGAACACAAAGTGCAGATTGCCTTCCAGCGCGTGGCCAAAAATCAGCGCCTCGCGGTACTGGTATTGGTCAAACAGCGCAGTCAGCCGGCGCACGCCTTCGGCCAGTGCCTCCACCGGGAAGGCCACGTCCTCAATCACCACCGTGGTGCCCACCGGGCGCACCGCGCCCACCGCCGGGAACAGGCCCTTGCGCACCGCCCAGTAGGTTTCACACACCTGGCTGTCGGTGGAGAAACCACTATTGGCCGCCGGGGCAAAACCGGCCACGCAGGCGTCGATCACCGCCATTTGTTCGGCCAGCGCTTCGGCGCTGGGCGCGCGGGTTTCAATCAGTAGCGCCGCCGCAGACGGGCCGATGTCGCCATACAGAAAATCCGGCAGGCCGGCTTTGTTTTGCACGGCGCGGATGCCCCGGCTGTCGATCAGCTCCACCGCTTCCACCGGTGCGTCGGCCTTCAGCGCGGTCACCGCGCGGCAGCACGGGTCGAGCTGGTCAAACAGCACCAGGCAAGAGGCCTTGTGCGGGTAATCCGGCACGGTGTCGAAGGTGATGCTGCTGATAAAACCCAGCGTGCCTTCCGAGCCGATCATCACATGGCTGAGCATGTCCACCGGGTCGGTGAAGTCCAGCAGGGCGTTGATGCCGTAGCCGGTGGTGTTTTTCAGCCGGTATTTGTGGCGGATTTTTTCCGCCAGCGCCGGGTTGCCATGAATACGCGCCGCCAGCGCCGACAGGCCATCCAGCAGGGGGGCGTGGCTGGCGCGAAACGCCGTGACGCTGGCAGCGTCGGCAGTGTCCAGCACCGTGCCGTCGGCCAGCATCACCCGCAGCGCCGACAGCGTGTGGTAGCTGTTTTGCGCAGTGCCGCAGCACATGCCCGAGGAATTATTGGCTGCCATGCCGCCAATGCGCGCGGTGGCAATCGAGGCTGGATCCGGGCCGATCTTGCGGCCCAGCGGGGCCAGGGTGTTATTGGCGTGCTGGCCAATCACCCCCGGTTGCAGGCGGATGCGTGCGCCGTCGTCCAGCACGTCCTGGCCGGTCCAGCCAGTGCCCAGGGTGACCAGCACCGAATCGGTCACCGCCTGACCCGACAAGCTGGTGCCGGCGGCGCGGAAGGTCACCGCCACGCGGTGCTGGTGGGCCAGCGCCAGCAGGGCGGCAATTTCGCTTTCGCTATTCACCTGGGCAACGATCTTGGGCACCAGCCGGTAAAAGCTGGCGTCGGTACCATAGGCCAGGGTGCGGGTGGGGTCGGTGATCAGCCGCGCCGGGTCGATATGCGCCGCCAGCGCAGCATGAAACGCCTGATAGTGGGCAGGTAAATTCATTTCACAGCGCTCCTGGCTCAGCGACGCGACTGGCGCTCGCGCACCAGCTCATGCAGGGATTTCGGTGCCGGGGTCAGCGGCGTGCGGTGTTCGGTCCAGCCCAGTTGTCGGCGTGGGGTCAACCCACGCAGGCGGGTGGCCAGCCAGCTGAAGGCGCGATACAGCGTCGGGCGGCTGTACAGCGTGCGCCACAGCGCCCATACCCGAGCCTGTTGTGGCGTATACGCCGCGCCCTGACCGGCCAGCGGATGCGGCACTTTTTCTTCAGGGTCACGCGCGGCTTCTTCGCGCAGGCGCATCAGCATTTCCGGGATGGGAATACGCACCGGGCACACCTCACCGCAGGCCCCGCACAAACTGGAAGCCGTGGGCAAATCCTGGGTATCGCTCAGGCCAAGCATGTGTGGCGAGATGATCTTGCCAATCGGGCCGGGGTAGACCGTGCCGTAGGCGTGGCCGCCGATGCGGCTGTACACCGGGCAGTGGTTCATGCACGCGCCGCAGCGGATGCATTGCAGCGTTTTGCGCAGCTGTTCGTCGGCGTAAGCTTGCGAGCGGCCATTGTCCAGCAGCACCAGATGCACCTCGCGCGGGCCGTCTAGCTCACCCGGCTGGCGCGGGCGCGAGATCATATTGAAATAGGTGGTGATAGCCTGGCCGGTGGCCGAGCGCGGCAGGATGGAATACAGCGGCACCACGTCGCTGAGTTTTTCCACCACTTTTTCAATGCCGGTGATGGCGATGTGCATATCCGGCACGGTGGTGCACATGCGACCATTGCCTTCGTTTTCCACCAGACACAGCGTGCCGGTTTCCGCCACGGCAAAGTTCACCCCGGAAATCCCCACATCGGCCTTCAGATACATGCCGCGCAGCGCATTGCGGCCCAGCTGGATAAGCGCGTCCACGTCCTCGGTGTACGGTGCCGCAGGAATATTGTCGTGAAACAGCTTGGCGATCTGCGCCTTGGTCTTGTGAATCGCCGGCATGATGATATGGCTGGGCTTTTCGCCAGCCAGCTGGACGATGTACTCGCCCATATCGCTTTCCACCGCCTGCACGCCGTGCGCTTCCAGGTAGTGGTTGAGCTCGGTTTCCTCGCTGACCATCGACTTGCCCTTGACTGCCAGCGTGCCCTGGCGGGCGGCAATCAGGCCATGGATGATGGCGTTGGCTTCTTCTGGGGTTTCTGCCCAGTGTACCTGCACGCCATTGGCGGTCAGCCGGGTTTCCAGGGTTTCCAGCAGTTGCGGCAGCTTGGCCAGGCAGCGCTGGCGCACGGTTTCGCCCAGGGTGCGCAGCGCTTCCAGCTCGTCATGGTCGGGAAACTGCGCGGCGCGCTTGGCCATCAGGAAGTCCATCGCGCCGCGAAAGCTCTGGCGCAGATGCGGGTTATTCACCGCGTCGTGACTATTGGCCTTGAAGCCGCGCGCCGGGTGTACGGTAATCGGATGGGTGCTCATTGCGCGGCCTCCAGTTCGGCAAGGTCGATGTCGTCAGGCGTCACCACCAGCACAATCAGCTCGCGCGGGCCGTGCGCGCCGTAGGCCAGTGTTTGCTGGATGTCGGCGGTTTTGGACGGCCCGGAAATCAGCAGGCTGTTGGTCGGCAAGCCGTTGGCCCAGCCTTCCTGGCTGATGGCCTGGTAAAAGTTTTCGTACAGGCGGCTGGCATCAAACAGGGCGATATGCACCGGCGGCACCAGGCTCATGGCGCGTGGCTCGTGCGCATCCGGCCAGACAATCAGCGTGCCGGTTTCGGCAATGCCGGCGCGGGTGGTGGTAAAGGCGGCGTCCACCTCGTTGAACAGCTCGGCTTTCCAGTCGTCGATGGGCCGGTCGTAGGCTTTCAGTTGCGGCGGCGTGGCCAGACCCTGCAAGGCCTGGGCGGCGCGTGCGCCATGCACGGTGTTCGGTGCCAGCAGCACATGCTGCCAGCCGGCCTGGGCAGCACGCTGGGCCAGCGCCTGCGGCCAGCTGTCGGCGCGGGTAAAAATCAGCTCGGTGTGCACCGCGCGCATCATCAGGCTGAAGTGCTGCAGGCGCGCCAGCAGCGGGGTATGCAGGGTGTGCCGGGCGTAATAGCCCGCCACGTCCGGCTCTACCGGGGTTTGAACGGGCGCAGCACGCAGCTTGCCCAGAATGCGGTCGCGCGCGCTCATGCCTTGCCTCCGGTGCGTTCCAGCAGAAAAGTGGCCAGATGCTTGCCGCGAAACGCCTTGCCATCGTGGGCCAGCTTGCCGTTGATATTCATCAGACAGCCGCCATCGGCGGTGACAAATTCCACCGCACCGCTGTTTTGCAGCGCGGTGCTCTTGTCGCTGACCATCGCCCCGGAAATATCCGGGTGGCGCAGCGAGAACACCCCGCCAAAGCCACAGCATTCCGATTCGTGGTCGTGTACCACCCGCTCCACCTGGGACAACTGGTCTACCAGCGCCCAGCCGTGCACATGGGTGTTCATCTCGCGCCGGGCCGAGCATGACGTATGCACCGCCACCTTGGCGGGCGCGCCCTGGTCGCGCAGTTCAATCTGCAGCACATTCAGCAGAAAATCGGCAAATTCCACCACCCGGCTGGCCACTTCACTGGCCTGCGCGGCATCGGCTTCGCCAGCAAACAGGGTAGGCCAATGGTGTTTCATCATGCCGCCACAGGAGCCAGATGGCACCACAATCGGCCACGGCTGATCAAACAGCCCCAGCTGCGCCCGCGCCACCGTGCGCGCTTCACCCGACTGGCCGCTGGTGAACGCCGGCTGGCCACAGCAGCTTTGCCCCTGCGGAAAATGCACCCGCACCCCTTCGCGCTCCAGCAGGGCGATGGCGTCCAGCCCGGCTTCAGGCAGGAACAGGTCAAGCAGGCAGGTGCCAAAAAAATACACGTCGCGGGGACGTGATGCGGCAGCGGTGGACGGGGGCATGGCTGTCTCTCCGTGGTTAATTGGTATGACCAATATTTTTTGTGTTCAGTGAATGTAAAATCAATGACTTCTGCTGTCAATCGCCACTAACTTAAGCACTTTTCTAACTAAGCGGATCGGGGTATCATTGGTAAGACCAATGTTTTCCATTGCGCGCACCTCGTGCGCGAGCTTGAGCATTTTTGGTGAAATTCACTGCGCGTTCGAACAAAAACGAAAAAAACACTGTTCGATTTGGCAATTTCCCCCCGTGTTGCGCAACATCGAAAATTTGCCCGACCCCAACCCGTTTTAGAGGAAGAGGCTGCCATGGCCGCACATAAAATGCCCGTTCAGCGCGTTAACGTGCCCAAACTTTCCGACGCCATCATGCACCAGCTGGAGAGCATGATCCTGGAAGGCTCGCTCAAACCCGGCGACCGTCTGCCACCGGAACGTCAGCTGGCCGAACAACTGGGCGTGTCGCGCCCCTCGCTGCGCGAAGCCATTCAGCGTCTGGCCGCGCGCGGCATGCTGCTCAGCCGCCAGGGGGGCGGCACCTATGTCACTGACCAGCTGGAAGCGGCATTTTCCGACCCCTGGCAGCAACTGCTGATGGAACACCCCAACCTGCACCGCGATGTGCTGGAATTTCGCCGCACGCTGGAAGGTGCCGTGGCCGAATGCGCCGCGCGGCGCGCCACCGAGCCCGACCGCGAACGGCTGGCCATGCTGATGGATGAACTGGAAGCCGCCTACGCCGGCAACGACTTGCTGGCGCTGTCGCGCATGGACGTGACCTTTCACCAGGCCATTGCCGACGCCGCGCACAATGTGCTGTTCGCTCATTTGTCGTCCAGCCTGCTGGCCATGCTGAAAACCCATGTGCGCGACAATATCGCCAACCTGTTTGACGTTGCCCCGGTGTCTGGCCAGTTGCTGGCCCAGCACCGCGCCATCTGGCAGGCCATCCACGAACGCAACCCGCAGGCCGCCCGCGCTGCCGCCGAGGCTCATATTGATTTTGTAGACCAAACGCTGAATGTGATCCGGGTGGAACACGAACGGGAAGAACGCGCCATGCGCCGGGCGCAGGCGGTGGAGAAGGGGTAAGACCTATTTCATCCGGCTGATTCAGAACATCACGGCAAGCGAGCTTCTCGGCGATGGAACACCCTTCACCCCCCGAAGCTCGCTTGCCCATCGCGCCTGAGTACGCCTGGCGGTGTGGTGTGGCGGTAAGCAATGCTGAACGACTTTTCGAAGATTTTGCGTGATTTGGCGCTGATGTCAAAATATGCGCCATTTTGGCAAACTGGCCTCACCAGCAAGCAAAATAGCGCCAATCAATCTGGCTGAGTGTCAGCACGGCGTACAGTCATTTTTCCAAACAGTAGGCGATCGGCCAGTACACCGAATACCAGGCCCCAGCAAGCCGCACCGATCCCAAAAAATGAAATACCTGAGGCTGTCACTAAAAAGGTGATTAAGGCAGGCTCGCGCTGGCTTTCATTAGCCAATGCCACGCCCAAGCCATTGGCCAGGGCGCTAAACAGCGCCAGTCCAGCAATGGACGCAATCAAGACCCCTGGCAGGGAAGCAAACACGCTTGCCATGGTGGCACCAAAAGACCCCACCAACAGATAGAGTAACGCACATGACACGCCTGCCACATAGCGGCGCGCCAAAAGCGGATGGGATTCTGCGCCCGTGCAAATCGCGGCAGTGATGGCCGCAAGGTTGATGCCATGCGCACCAAATGGTGCCAGCAACACGGAAGCCAGCCCGGTGACGGTCACCAGAGGATTGACAGGCACGTCATATCCAGCGGTACGCAATACCGCAATTCCAGGGGCGTTTTGTGATGCCATGGTCACAAAACAGAGCGGAATGCCCAGGCCAATAATGGCAGAGAGCGAGAAGCTGGGTGTGGTCCACTGCGGCTCAGCCAATGTGGCAGAAACGCCCTGAAAATCCAGTAGGTTCAGAAAAAAAGCACACAATACGCCGGTGATCAATGCCGCCATGATGGCGTAGCGTGCGCCTGTTCGTCGCGCCACCAGGTAAACCAGCAAAATAGGGAGCACCAAAGCAGGTCCTTGCGCCAATGAAGAAAATACCCCCACACCAAAACGAAACAGCACCCCGGCCAGCATGGCCGCCACCACGGCGACAGGCAACCGAGCCATCAGCCGTGAAAATAACCCGGTGACACCTAACAGGGTAATCAGCAGTGCAGAAAACACATATGCGCCAATTGCATCAGAATACCGATACTGTGCCAGGCTGGTGACCAGCAAAGCAGCACCAGGGGTAGACCATGCGGTAATAACAGGGGTTCGATAACGTAAGCTGAGCCATAAGCCACTGACGCCACTCCCGATGGAAATGGCCCACAGCCAAGAAGATAATTGCTCAGGCGTCAACTGCCCACTTTTTGCTGCTTGAAATACAATCACTAAAGGGCCGGCATAAGATACCATCACCGCAACCAGCCCTGTCACAACAGCAGAAACAGAACAATCTTGCAAAAAAACTTTCAGCGCGCGCATGGATAGGGTCATAGATACACCAAGATAATTCGACAATCACCAACCATAATGGATAAAATAAAAATGCGCCGTATCCCAGCGCATCTACTAAGGAACGCGCTGATTTATTCAGAAAAATCGTGTTTACCAAAAGCAAAACCCAGCAAAATCAACACCCTGGATTCCCGCCTTCGCGGGAATGACGATTTTTTCAGCGTATCCCTAAGAAAAAACACGTACACACCAAGCCTGCTGCCAGGCCACGGCGAGAGGGCATAGTATTCAATTCACCATAAAAAGATAAATACACAGACAGGACCGATTTATGCGATACAGAATGAAACCGGCAAAAACCCCCAGCCTACCGCCTCAGTCATCCAGCGCTTTCCGATACCAAGAAATAGCCAGCCGGCTGTGCGCGCAGATCACTGCCGGCGTATACCAGGCCGACAGCCGGCTGCCCTCGGCACGCACACTGATGGCGCAGGAACAAGTCAGCCTCACCACCGCAGTGCGTGCTTTGCGTTTACTTGAGCAGGATGGCCACGCTTATGCACGTCATCGCAGCGGCTACTTTGTGCGTGGCCACTCACCGGAAACCCGATGGAATGCACCTGTCAGCCCCCCGGAAGAAACCTTGTTTGACGGTGTGCCCGTGACCGTGAATGACTTGGTGGTGGACATGCTGGGACAGTCTGCGGTAGCCGATATCCTGCCGTTAAGCTCGGCGGTGCTTGCAGATCAATTGATTCCACAAAGCCAGCTTGGGCGGGTTCTGGCGACAGTTGCCAGGCGTAGCGCAGCACGCAGCGCAGCGCATGCCTCTGCGCCAGGTTTGTTTGAATTGCGCTGTGGGATTGCTCGCATCATGAATGCCCGAGGGGTGCTGTGCGGGCCAGACGACATCATCATTACCGCCGGAGATGGTGCGGCAATTGAATGCGCGTTACGCCTGGTAGCCAAACCCGGCGACAGCATCTTGATTGAAAGCCCTACCTATTTTGGCTTGTTGCAAGCCATTGAAATGGCAGGCATGAAGGCGGTAGAAATCACCACACATCCTCAAACCGGCATCGATATTCCGCAATTGCAATGTGCCATCCACGCCAACCGCAATATTGCCTGTGTGGTGCTCAACCCCACCTTGCACAATCCGCTTGGCTACACCATGGCGTGTTCACAGCGCAAGAAAGTGGTTGATTGGCTGGCGATGGCGCGCATCCCCCTGATTGAAGACGATGTTTTTCATGACCTGTACGCGGGAGATGAGCCTGTATTCGCCATGAAAAGCTACGATCAGCAGGGAATGGTGTTGTACTGCTCGTCCTTTTCCAAGGTGCTGTCTCCTGGCTATCGTGTTGGCTGGTGCGTGCCTGGCCGCTTTCATCGCCAAATGATGAATGACTTTCTGGGCCGTAATCTGTCCATCAGCAGTTTGCCCCAGCAAGTCATTGCTGAATTTCTGCGTAAAAACTACTACACACCACATACCGCCAAACTACGCATGCTGTTTGCCGCCCAGGGACACAAGCTGGTTTCATCCATCGAAAAACACTTTCCGGCCCACACCCATATCAGCAAGCCTGACGGCGGCTTCATTTACTGGATCCAGCTGGCCAAGCCAATCGACATGTCGCAGTTCTATGCCGCCTCGCTGTCTGCCGGGATATCCATCGCACCGGGTTCGATTTTTCACGCATCAGGGCAATGCAACACCGCTTTTAGGATTTGCCTGGGACAACCCTGGAGCCCAGCGATTGACCGTGCCATTGCCATGCTTGGCACACTCTGCACACGCCTCAGCGCCCAACAACATTACCCATGATCACCTGGTCCGTCAGGATATTGTGCTCACAATCAACCATCGCAGAGGATCCGGCGGCTACAAGCCACGGCGAAACTGGATGGCCTCGGCAATATGCCTGGCCGTGATCTGGGCCACCCCATCACCATCCAGGTCAGCAATGGTGCGCGCCAGGCGCAAGATGCGGTGGTAGGCGCGGCCCGACAGGTGAAAGCGCTCAATCGCCAGCGCGGCCAGGCCTGCGCCTTCTTCATCCGGGGTGGCCACCTGGTCGAGGGTGCTGCCTTGCAGTTCGGCATTGCTGCAGCCCTGGCGGGCCAGTTGCCGGGCAAAGGCGTGCGCCACCCGTTCGCGCACCACGGCGCTGGCTTCGCCTGGCGCGGCGCGTTGCAGGTCTTGTGCGGGCAGGCTGGGCACGTCGATGCGCATGTCGATGCGGTCAAGCAGTGGGCCAGAGATACGCAGGCGGTAGCGGCTGATCTGCTCGGGCGAGCAGCGGCAGCGCCCGGAGGGATGGCCGTGGTAGCCGCAGGGGCAGGGGTTCATCGCAGCTATCAACTGAAAGCGGGCAGGAAAATCCACCTGGCGGGCGGCGCGTGAAATGGTGATGCGCCCGGTTTCCAGCGGTTCGCGCAGCATGTCCAGCACCTTGCGGTCAAATTCGGGCAGTTCGTCCAGAAATAACACGCCGTGCAGCGCCAGGGAAATTTCTCCGGGGCGCGGATTGCTGCCCCCGCCCACCAGCGCCGGGGCCGATGCGGAATGATGCGGGCTTCTGAAGGGTCGCATCCAGAACTGTTCCGGGTCCAGGCCGTTGGCGCTGAGTGAGCGCACGGCAGCCACTTCCAGCGCTTCGTCTTCGCCCATGTCCGGCAGGATGCCGGGCAGGCGGGCAGCCAGCATGGATTTGCCCGTGCCGGGCGGCCCGGACAGCAGCAGGCTGTGGCGACCCGCAGCGGCAATTTCCAGTGCGCGCCGGGCGGCCAGCTGGCCTTTGATATCGGCCAGGTCCGGGTAGGCGCGGACGGTGCGCATGCAGGGCGGTGGCGGCACACTCAGGGTGCAGCGCCCGTCCAGCATGGCGCATACCTCCAGCAGGGTATCGGCCTGAGCCAGGCTGGCCCCTGGCCACAAGGCGGCTTCGGCGGCGCTGGCGCGCGGCAACACCAGGGTGCGTCCAGCCCGGCTGGCGGCCATCGCCATCAGCAATGCGCCGCGAATCGGGCGCAATTCGCCGCTGAGCGCCAGCTCGCCAACAAATTCATGCCGGGCCAGCAGGCTGGCGCTGATATGCCCGGCGGCGGCCAGAATGCCCAGTGCAATCGGCAGGTCAAACCGGCCAGATTCCTTGGGGAGATCAGCCGGTGCCAGGTTGATGGTGATGCGCCGGGCGGGAAACTCCAGCCCGGCCAGCAAGATGGCGGCGCGCACCCGCTCGCGACTTTCCCTCACCTCGGTGTCCGGTAGCCCAACCAGGGTCAACGACGGCAAGCCGTTGGCCAGATGGACTTCCACGGTCACTTCCGGGGCGTCGGTGCCGGCCAGTGCCCGGCTATGGATGCGCGCCAGTGACACAGGTGGCCAGAATCAGGAATGACCTTGCGCAGCCTGTTCGGCCTCAGCTTCCACCGGCGCAGCCTCGGCCACGGCTTGTGGTGGCAGCACCAGTGCTTCCAGCTTGGCCAGCCGGGCTTCCAGCTGCTCCAGCTTTTCGCGGGTGCGGGCCAGCACTTCCTGCTGCACGTCAAATTCTTCGCGGGTGACCAGGTCTAGCTTGGTGAACGCCGAGCCCATCAGGCTGCGCAGGTTTTTTTCCAGATCCTTGGCCGGGCTGGCCGCCAGGGTATCGCCAATCTTGGCGCTGATTTCGTCAAACAGTTTTTGGCTCAGCATGGCTGGCTCCTTGGTGAAGTAATAATTCAGGGGGCAATGCGAAGGACACGCACGCAGACCATCGGTTCAGATTTCAGTGTAGCAAAACCCGGCAACTGACGGCTGACAAGTGAATAGCCATCGGCAAAAAACCACAGCAATGGCATGCACCAAGCAGGTGCCAGGTGGTGAGCCAGCCTTGTCCAACACAGTGCATTGCACTGCGGGAGTGCGCCGGATCGGGCTATTTGCGGGCTGCCAGCGGGATTTTAAGGATGGCACGGATTATGCAAGCCTACCGCCGAAGCATCACGGGCGCCATTGTGTGACCCCTTCCCTCTCTACATCATCAAGGAGCTTGTATGAAACTGGTATCCGCCGTCATCAAGCCGTTCAAACTCGACGAGGTGCGCGAAGCCCTGTCGACGATCGGCGTTCAAGGGGTCACCGTGACCGAAGTCAAAGGCTTTGGTCGTCAAAAAGGTCATACCGAGCTGTATCGCGGTGCCGAATATGTGGTGGATTTTCTGCCCAAGGTAAAAATCGACATCGCCATCAAGGATGAGCTGCTCGAGCAAGTGCTGGAAGCCATCGAGAAATCCGCCCACACCGGCAAGATTGGCGACGGCAAGATTTTTGTCTTCGAGCTGGAGCAAGTGGTGCGTATCCGCACTGGCGAAACCGGGCCAGACGCGGTTTAAGCCACGCGCCAGAGCCAGAGGGACTCCAATATGAAAAAACTGATCGCAACCTTGTGCATGGCCGGTGCGTTGCTGACCAGCGCGCCGGTGTTTGCCGAAGATGCAGCGCCTCCCGCTGCGGCGGTGACTGCCCCGGTTGCCACACCTGACGCAGCACCGGCCCCGGCTCCGCTGGCGGGCCTGCAACTGGTGGACGCCAGCACCATCAATTCGGGCGATACCGCCTGGGTGCTGGTGTCCACTGCGCTGGTGCTGTTCATGACCATTCCGGGTCTGGCGCTGTTTTACGGTGGCATGGTGCGCAAGAAGAACATCCTGTCCACCCTGATGCAAAGCTTTGCCATCACCGCATTGATCACCGTGCTGTGGACCCTGATTGGCTACAGCCTGGCCTTCACACCGGGCAACGGTTTCATTGGCGGTCTGGACCGGGTGTTGCTGGACGGCATGACCTACGCCAAGGAAGCCGGCAAGCTGACGGTGAACGCCACGCTGGCCGGTACCATTCCGGAATCGGTGTTCATGATGTTCCAGATGACCTTTGCCATCATCACCCCGGCGCTGATTACCGGTGCCTTTGCCGAACGGATGAAGTTCTCCGCCATGCTGGCCTTTATGGCGCTGTGGTCGCTGCTGGTGTATTCGCCGGTGGCGCACTGGGTGTGGGAGCCGGGCGGCTGGATGTTTGAAAAGGGCGTGCTGGACTTCGCTGGCGGTACCGTGGTGCATATCAATGCCGGCATTGCCGGCCTGGTGTGTGCCTTTGTGCTGGGCAAGCGGGTGGGCTTTGGCCGCGAAGCCATGGCTCCGCACAATCTGGTGCTGACCCTGGTGGGCGCATCGATGCTGTGGGTGGGCTGGTTTGGCTTTAACGCTGGCTCTGCGGTGGCCGCAGATGGCCGCGCCGGGATGGCGATGGCCGCCACCCAGATTGCCGCTGGCATGGCGGCGCTGACCTGGATGTTTGCCGAATGGCTGGCCAAGGGCAAGCCGTCGGTGCTGGGCATTGCCTCGGGCGCGGTGGCGGGTTTGGTGGCCATCACCCCGGCGGCGGGCTTTGTCGATCCGAAGGGCGCGCTGGCCATTGGTGCCATCTCCGGGGTGGGCTGCTACTGGGGGGCCACCAGCCTGAAGCATATGCTGGGCTACGACGACTCGCTGGATGCTTTTGGCGTGCACGGCGTGGGCGGCATCATCGGCGCGCTGCTGACCGGCGTGTTTGCGGTCAAGGAAATCGGCGCGGTAGAAGGCAGTGTGCTGACCCAGCTGATTGGCGTGCTGGCCACGGTGGCCTACAGCCTGGTGATGACCTTTGTCATCCTCAAGGTGATTGATCTGGTGATTGGCCTGCGCGTGACCGAAGAGGAAGAGCGCGAAGGGCTGGACGTGGTGTTGCACGGCGAGCGCGTCGAGTAATCGGCTGCGGGTGCCGCGTTGGGGTGAAACCCGACAGTCACGGACCTTTCCTGCCAACCCCCTTGCTACGGCAAGGGGGTTTTTTGTGGGAATAACAGCAAAAACCAGCCCGTTTCAGCCAGAAACCCAGGGTTTTTTCGCTGGGCAGGCGTGTGCACTGGCCTGCGCAAGCAGGCACGAAACCTGCTCAAGAAGAAATGTACGCCAGGCATGACCCTGCCGACCGGTTGGTCGGCACACCCGCCTGGCACTCGCTGAGGAGAGCATCATGATGGGAAACCGGGATCGCGAACTGGCCATTTTGCAAAGCCGCCTGTTTCTGGAACTGCGCCGCACCCACTGCCGGGTGATTGACCTGAAATGGATGAATGAGGACGCCCGCTATGCCCGCCATGTGCTGGATTTGGCGGGTGCCTGTGACGAAGAGGATATCCGCGAGCTGGGGCGCAAGATTGCCCAGCACATGCGCATGCCGCCCAGTCAGGAGGTGGAACTGCGCACTCCGGCAGTCAGCCCGCGCCGCGCCGCCGATGTGGGCAGCGGCCATCAGGGCCAGGGCGGCTGGTGGCGGGCCTTGCAATTGCAGCGAGGATAAACGCCGTGGGCGCATGCGCTGCCGGGCAGCATGGGACGCACAACAATGGCACAGTCTGAAAGCAGGCTGTGCCATTGTGTTTTTGGCCCAGGCGGTAGGGGTCAGGCCAGGCGCTTAGGCTTCTACCAGCGGCACCCGTGGTGCCACCGCGCACATCAGTTCATAGCCA
Source organism: Aquaspirillum sp. LM1 (assembly GCF_002002905.1). Classification (NCBI taxonomy): domain Bacteria; kingdom Pseudomonadati; phylum Pseudomonadota; class Betaproteobacteria; order Neisseriales; family Aquaspirillaceae; genus Aquaspirillum; species Aquaspirillum sp. LM1. The sequence goes on from NZ_CP019509.1 coordinate 2,945,436, forward strand.
ATCGTGCCGGCGGCATCCGCCACGGTTTCGATTGGCACACCCTCGCCCCACAACACCACCTTGCTGCCAATACCGGCAGCAGGCAGATGCGTGAGATCCACCGCCAGCATGTCCATCGACACCCGGCCCACCGTGCCGCTGGCCTGGCCATCCACCTGCACCGGCGTGCCCGACGGCACAATGCGCGGGTAGCCATCGGCGTAGCCACACGCCACCACGCCAATGCGCATCGGTCCCGAGGCGGTGAAGCGCGCGCCGTAGCCCACTTCATCGCCAGCCTGCAGGGTTTGCACGCCAATGACGTCAGCCTCCAGCGTCATGGTTGGGCGCAGGCCCAGTTGTTCGCCGGTTTCGCCGGCAAATGGCGAGCAGCCGTATAGCATGATGCCAGGGCGGATGAAGTCGGCACGGGCAGCCTCGTGGCGCAAAATCGCCGCCGAATTGGCCACGCTGACCGGCAGGCCCAGCGCTGCAGCCACCGGCTGAAAGCGTGCCATTTGCCCGGCAATGCCGCGTTCATCGTCGGCGGTGGCAAAGTGGGTCATCAGCGTGGTCAGCCGGACACTGTCCAGTGCGCGCAGGCGCTGCGCCACCGCCAGCGCAACTTCCGGGCGAAAGCCCAGCCGGTTCATGCCGGTGTTGAGCTTCAACCAGACGCTGACCGGACGCGGCAGCGGCGTGGATGCCAGCAGCGCCAGCTGGTGTTCGCTGTGCACCGAGGTCCAGATATCGTGCGCGGCGCAGGCCAGCAGTTCTTCGCGGTCAAAGAAACCTTCCAGCATCATCAGCGGTCGCACTTCTCCGGTCTCGCGCAGGGCAATGGCGTTTTCCAGGTTGAGCATGGCAAAGCCATCGGCGTGCGGCAAGGCGCGCACCACGCGGGCGTAGCCGTGGCCATAACCGTCAGCCTTGATCACCGCCAGTGCCTGGCTGCGGGGGGAAAGTTGCTTGGCCACGGTGTAGTTGTGGGCCAGGGCATCGCGATGGATGCGCGCTTGAATCGGACGGGTCATAGGGGCGATGGGGAATTCACAACAGGAAGTGGGCCATTATACCCCGCTTGGAGTACACTCACGGCCAGCGGGAGCGCCCCTGACGCGCCCGAGGACGCTCAATGGATATTTTGCAAGTACTTATCGACTTTTTCACTGGATATGGCTACTTCGCCGTATTTTTCGTGCTGCTGATCTGTGGTTTTGGCGTGCCGATCCCTGAGGATATTACCCTGGTGGCCGGCGGGGTGATTTCCGGCCTGGGCTATACCAATGAGCATGTGATGTTTGCCGTGGGCATGGCCGGTGTGCTGGCCGGCGACGCCATCATGTTCACCATTGGCCGGGTGTATGGCAAGTCAGTGCTCAAGCTGCGTTTTGTCGCCCGCACGCTGACCCCGGAACGCTTTGTCGCGGTACAGGAAAAGTTTGAAAAGTACGGTGTGTGGGTGCTGTTTGTCGCCCGCTTTCTGCCCGGCTTGCGTTCGCCGATTTTTCTGACTGCCGGGCTGACCCGCAAGGTGCCATTCTGGCGCTTTTTGCTGATGGATGGCCTGGCTGCGCTGATCAGCGTGCCCATCTGGGTGTATCTGGGCTATTTTGGCGCGACCAACCGCGACTGGCTGCTCACCTGGGTGCATCGCGGCCAGACTGGCCTGCTGGCGCTGATCGGCATTGCCGCTGCCACGCTGCTGGGCTACTGGTGGATCAAGCGCCGGCGCAAGGCGCACGCCAGCGAGCTGCGTCGGGCGGCTGGGCGGGAATAAACCGCACGCAAAAGGGGGCAATGCTGAGCATGCCCCCTTTTGCTTGGCACATGGCCTGCCCAGTGTCAGTCAACCGACAGCAATTCCACCTCGAACACCAGAGTAGCATTGGGCGGAATCACCCCACCAGCGCCACGTGCGCCGTAGCCCAGTGCAGCCGGAATGGTCAGCTTGCGCACCCCACCCACCTTCATGCCCACCACGCCCTGATCCCAGCCCTTGATCACATGGCCCGCGCCCAGCGGAAAGGTAAACGGCTGCTTGCGATCCTTGCTGGAATCAAACTTCTCGCCATCGGTCAGCCAGCCGGTGTAATGCACGGTCACTTCCTTGCCGCTGACGGCTTCGCTGCCCTCACCCACGGTAAGGTCTTCAATCAACAGTTCTGTTTGGCTCATGGGAGCTCCCTGAAATCAATCGGAGGGTTAAGCACCGCCCTGCGGGCGGTACAAAGGGGACACACGCCGGCATTGTAAGCGGGCCGGCGCGGAAAACGAAGCTGACCGAGGTGGGCTGGAACGCAAGCGCGCGGTGTGCATCGGCTGACGCAGCAGGGTAATCCGGGGCGGGAGGGCGGGCGCAAGCGATTTCCCGTCCTGGCAAAATCAGGCATGCTTGCCAGCCCCCATCCCCCTGTTTGTGGAGATTTTGCGATGACCTCGATTGTGTTTCTCGACCGCGCCAGCCTGCCGGCGGCGCTACCCGCCCTGCCCTTGCCGCATCACTGGCAGGATTACCCGAACACCCTGCCGGCCCAACTGCTCAGCCATGCCGCCGGGGCCGAGGTGTTGATCAGCAACAAGGTGGCGCTGCGGGCGGAACACTTTGCCCAGCTGCCGGCGCTCAAGCTGGTGGCGGTGGCGGCCACCGGGGTGAATCAGATCGACCTGGATGCGGCGCGGGCGCATGGGGTGGCGGTGTGCAATGTGCGCGACTACGGCGCTGATGCGGTGGCGGAACACGCCATGATGTTGATGCTGGCGCTGTCGCGCAATCTGCTGGGCTACCGGGCGGCGGTGGAGGCCGGCGAGTGGCAGCAGGCCGAACAGTTTTGCCTGTATCGCCCGCCGATGCGCGACCTGCGCGGGCGCACACTGGCGGTGCTGGGACGCGGGGCCATTGGCGATGCGCTGGCCGACAAGGCGCGGGCGTTTGGCATGCAGGTGATCCACGCCGAACGCAAGGATGCCACCACGCTGCGCGATGGCTATGTGCCCTTTGCCCAGGCGCTGGCCTGCGCCGATGTGGTCAGCCTGCATCTGCCGCTGACCGATGCCACCCGGCAACTGATTGGTGCTGCAGAGCTGGCGCAGATGAAGCCGGATGCGCTGCTGATCAATACCGCGCGCGGTGGGCTGGTGGATGAGGCCGCGCTGCTGGCGGCCTTGCAGGCGGGACGGCTGGGCGGGGCCGGGCTGGATGTGTTGAGCAACGAGCCGCCACGCGACGGCAATGTGCTGCTGTCGGTCAATCGGCCCAATCTGATCATCACCCCGCACGCCGCCTGGCAGGGCGACCAGGCGCTGGCGCTGATGGCGCAGCAACTGATTGACAATATCGCGGCATTTTTGCGCGGCGCACCGCAAAACCGGGTGGCCTGAGCCTGCGCGCCAGGACTACCGTGCTTTCAGCGCGGCTTCCACCCGGCTGACGCGGTCTGCCGACGCCGGGTGCGACGACAGCATGCTGGCTGAATCACCGCCCAGCGCCTGCAGCTTGCGCAAGGCCGACACCGCCGCCGCAGGTGGATAGCCGTGCCGGCGCATGAAATCCACCGCGTACAGGTCGGCGGCGTTTTCCTGTGATTGCGAGAACTGGGCATTGACCAGTACTTCGGCCAGCCCGCCAATCGCCGAGGCGCTAAGCTGGGCGATGGTCTGATAGCCACTGCCGGCGGCCAGCCCGCGCACGCCTGACGCAGCGTAAGCCACCTGCATGGCTTTTTTCGAGTGACCCAGCTTTACATGGCCAATTTCATGGCCGATGACAAAGCGCACCTCGTCATCCTGCATTTTGTCCAGCAAGCCGCTGTAAACCCGCACCGTGCCGTCGGCCATGGCAAAGGCGTTGAGCTCCGGGGTCAGGTACACCTTGAAATTCAGCACCAGCCCATCTTCCTGCTGCAAGCCGCGCACCATGCGCGACAAGCGCTGGGCATACGGATGTGTGGCCGGTGCCACCTGGTGCTTGCTGTCCTGATAGCGCGAGGCTTCAAATGCCAGCGCCTTGGCGTCGCTGTCGGTCAGCGTGGCCGCCTTGGTCAGCTCAATCAGCCCGCCGGCCAGATTGCCCAGGTCCAGCGCCTGCGCCGGCAGGCTGGTCAGCGCCGCCAGCAGGCTAAGCGCGCCCCAAAAAACACGGATTGTCATGCGATTGATCCCTTTCAGATTCACCCCTGCGCGTGGCCGTCATGGATTTGGCCTCACCGCGACATGCGCCGGTCAGTTTACGACCCCGCGCGTGGGCTGGCGAGTTCCCGCCGCCTGGCGCGGGCTGGCCCTGGCCGGCCACACACGCTGCGTCTTGGCATTCTCCGACGATTACATGCTGATATGGCATAATATGCGCCGATAGTTTGTGATTCACCGCCCATACAGGAAGCCCTCCCATGACCCAAGCCGGACAGCCCCAGCCTGCCAGTGGCCTGCCCATCAGCGTGGTGGAGCGGGAAACCGGCATCCCCAAGGATTTGCTGCGCATGTGGGAACGGCGTTATGGCTTTCCCCAGCCGGGCCGCGACGCCCAGGGCGACCGGGTGTATCCGCGCGATCAGGTGGACAAGCTGCGCACCGTGCGCCGGCTGATGGACCAGGGCTTTCGCCCCGGCAAGATCATTCACCTCAGCCCGGAAGCGCTGGCAGAACTGAGCGAGGCCCGCCGCCCGCGCGCCAATCCCCCTGCCGTGTGCGCCCGACTGGAAAGCCTGCTGAAAAGCCAGGACGGCCACGCCATTCGCGATGAGCTGCAAAGCCAGCTACACGGCCAGGGCCTGCGCCACTTTGTCTGTGATTTCCTGCCCGCCGCCAATCAGCTGGTGGGGGAATTATGGATGCGCGGGGTGGTTGAAATCCACGAAGAGCACCTGTACACCGAGCAGGTCACGCGGATTTTGCGGGAAACCCTGTCGGTGCTCAGCGCGCCGCCAGCCCAGCCCAGGGTGATGCTGACCACCTGCCCTGGCGAACAACATGTGCTGGGTTTGCTGATGGCCGAAGCGCTGCTGCGTCTGGCCGCCTGCGATGTGCTGGCCTTTGGTGCCGAAATGCCGCTGACCGACATTGCCCAGGCCGCCCGCAAGCATCAGGTGGATATTCTGGCGCTGTCTTTTTCCCAGTCATACGACGGCAACCCGCTCGACACCCTCGACAGCCTGCGCAGCCTGCTGCCCGATCGCGTCACCCTGTGGGTGGGCGGTGCCGGCTGCCAGACGGTCAAAACATCTGCCGGGCGCTGGCAGGTGTTGCGCAGCCTTAACGAGCTTGAGCCGCTGCTGCACCACTGGCGGCAATGCCATCCGGGCTGATAGCCCGTTCCGTTTTCAGGGGAGGTTTCTTTCCCGTTCTGCATCTTCCTGGCGAGTGTTAAGTCAGCATTAAGCTTGGCGCGCTTTACTCCATGGCTGCCCCAATCCGGCCTGCCTGATGCGCAGGCCCTGCTGACCTGAATGGAACCCATGAAAGCACTCCGCCCGGTTTCGCCGGAACGCCTGGCCCTGCTTGCCGCAGTGGGCCTGGTGCTGGCCTTCAATCTGCCGTTCTGGCAACGCCTGCTCGATATTGTCAGCCCGCTGGACGGCCATGGCCTGAAAATGCTCGGCCTGGCGTTTGCGCTGGTTACCACGTTTTTCTACTGGGTGCTGCTGCTGCTGATCTGGCCGCGCATCGGCAAGCCACTGCTCGGCCTGCTATTGCTCGCCACCGCCGCCATCAGCTACTTCATGAACCAGTACGGCGTGCTGATTGACCAGGACATGGTGCGCAATGCGCTGCAAACCGACGGGGCTGAAGTACGCGACCTGCTGACCGTGCGCATGGCGCTGACTGTGCTGCTGCTGGGCGTGCTGCCCTGCTGGCTGATCTGGCGGCTGCCGGTGGCCTACCGTCCCGGCTGGCGCATGCTGGGCCGCCGGCTGGTGCAGTTGGGCGTGGCCAGCAGTGTGCTAGTGGCCATTGCAGCGGTGGGGTATCAGGATTTTGCCTCGCTGTTTCGCAACCACCGCGAGCTGCGCTTTGCCCTCACCCCGCTGAACTACCTGCAGGCCACCTCTTCCTACCTGCGCCGGGTCAACGCCAAGGCTCAGCCGCTGCAGCCAATTGGCCTGGACGCCAAGGCTGCTCCGGCACACGACAAGCCCAGGGTGCTGGTGCTGGTGGTGGGCGAAACCGCCCGCGCCGACCACTTTGCCCTGAATGGCTACGCTCAGCCAACCAATCCGCAGTTGTCCCGGCGCAGCGACATTGTCAACTACCCGAACACCTGGTCATGCGGCACCGAAACCGCCGTATCGGTGCCGTGCATGTTCTCCGCCCTGCCGCGCGAACAATTCGACACCGACCGCGCCCGCCATCAGGAAAACCTGCTGGACGTGCTGCAGCGCGCCGGGCTGACGGTGTGGTGGCGTGACAACAACTCGGGCTGCAAGGAAGTGTGCAACCGGGTGGAGCGCGACATGCGCTACGACGAGCAACACCCGAAATATTGCAAGGACGGCGAGTGTTTTGATGAAATCCTGATCGACGGCCTGCCGGAGCGGCTCAGCCAGCTCAAGCGTGATGCGGTGATTGTGCTGCACCAGAAAGGCAGCCACGGTCCGGCGTACTACAAGCGCTATCCAGAACGATTCGAACAGTTCAAACCGGTGTGTCGCACCAGCGAGCTGCAGCAGTGCAACCGCGAAGACATCATCCATGCCTTCGACAACACCATTCTTTACACCGATTTCTTTTTGAGTGAAGTCATCCGCACCCTGGAGGCGCAGCCCAACGTGGACAGCAGCCTGGTGTATCTGTCCGACCACGGCGAATCGCTGGGTGAAAACGGCATGTACCTGCACGCCACCCCCTACCTGCTTGCCCCGGATGCGCAAAAGCACATTCCGATGCTGGCGTGGTTTTCTCCCGGCTGGCAGCGCAGCAGCGGACTGGGGCTGAGCTGTCTGCAACAGCAACGCCAGGCACGCTACAGCCAGGACAACCTGTTCCACAGCGTGCTGGGCCTGATGGGCGTGAGCACCGCGCTGTATCAGCGCGAGCTGGATATGTTTGCTGGCTGTCGCACCAAGTCTGCGCCTCCAGCGCTGTGAGCATGGCGATGCGGCGAGCTGGACAGCTGGAGTGACAATGCGCGCCGACGGTGACGGGCCATTATGTTTTTCCGGCTGCTTGACATCCTCCCCCGCCTAAAGTCGGGGGATTCCTACGGCGCTCATCTCGGCATCAAGCTGGCATAAGTCGCTTCGGCGGGTTCCTGCTGCTGGCGGCATGACCGCACCGCTCACTTCACAGGCTAACCGGGCGTGTCCCGCCCTTAATACGTTGATCGCGCCGACCACATCGGCGTTTTCCTCGAAACCACACGCCACACACTCGAACCTGGCTTGCGTCTGGCGATTCGCCGCCGACACATGGCCGCAACATGGACACGTTCGGCTGGTGTTCTGCGCCGGCACGGCAATGAGATGCCCGCCGTTCCACGCCAGCTTGTAGTCCAGTTGGCGACGGAATTCGAACCAGCCTTGATCGAGGATGGACTTGTTCAGCCCGGACTTGGCCCGAACCTGCTTCCCCGGCTTTTCGGGGCTGCCTGCCGACGATTTGGACATGTTCCTCACCTGCAAGTCCTCGATACACACCATCGCGTGGTTTTGGCTGATCGTGGTCGTGGCTTTGTGCAGATAATCGCGGCGGGCGTTGCCGATGCGGGAATGGATGCGCTGGACGCGGGCTTTCGCCCTCTTCCAGTTGCAGCTGAATTTGGTCTTGCGGCTCATGGCCTGCTGCGCTTTGCGCAAGCGGGCTTCGTGCCGCCTGAAGCTGTTGAGCGGCGCGTAGAACGCGCCATCCGAGAGCGTGGCGAACCGTGCAATGCCCATGTCGATGCCGACTGAGCCTCCGGTGGGTATCGGCTGCTCGACCTCGCGTTCGGTCTGGATCGACACGAACCATTTGCCGCAGGACTGGCTCACGGTGATGTTCTTCACCGCGCCCAGCACCTCGCGGCTGTTGCGGTAGCGCAGCCAGCCGAGCTTGGGCAGGAAGATTCGGCTGTTGGCCTGATCGAGCTTGATCTGTTTCGGGTCGGGATAGCGAAAGCTGTCGGACTGGCCCTTCTTCCTGAAACGCGGGAAGTCGGCCCGCTTGGCGAAGAAGTTGGTGTAGGCCCGTTCCAGGTCCTTGAGCGTCTGCTGCAGCGGATGAACGGGCGCATCCGCCAGCCATGCTGTCTCCGCGCTGTGGCGCCACTCGGTGAGCAGCTTGCACAGCCCTGCGTAGCCGAGCTTCTTCTTGCCTTGCTCGTAACGCTCCTTTTGCAAGGCCAATGCCTTGTTGAACACGAAGCGGCACGAGCCAGCGAAGCGGCGCATGTCGCGCTGCTGTTGGCCGGTCGGCATCAGTTCGTATTTGTAGGCTTGAAGGCGTTGCATACCGGTATTTTATACAGCCCACCCCCATCGACGGCAAGGACGGCTACGCCGTCCGCGCCATCCTTCTTCCCCGCCCTGAACGGCGGGGCTTGCCGCGCACTGGGTCATGAGAACGCCATGCTCGGTCTGGCAAGCAGCATTGCTGAACATATGGCTGTTGTTGTGGTGCGTTCCCCTTTGGCCATGGCCCCAGGCGCGTATTCAGCCTTCTCGGTGAGTTTCACCGCCGAGGGGCCCAAAATCGACGCCGCCGCCGCTGAAGCCAGCCGGCAAAAGCTCGTTCAGTTCATTCCCGAACTGCAATTGCGTTATGGCATGACCGCAGCGCAAACACTGATTGCCGGATTTAGCCAGGGGGGCATCATGTCGGCCAGCCTCGCGCTGACCGCCCCCCAATGCGTCCGTGGCTTCGCCCTGCTTTCCGGGCGCATTCTCCCGGAAATTGGCCCCCTCATTGCCCCGGCGGGAGATCTGAAGCACCTTTCTGCGCTGATCATCCATGGTGAAAACGATGACCGGCTGCCCTATTTCTGGGCCGAAAAAAGCGCTGCGCTGCTTCGGGAACATGGCATTCCATTCCGTCTGCAGCAGTACAAAATGGGCCACGAAATCACCCGCGAGGCAGCAACTGATTTTGCTGACTGGGTTTACCACAGTATTGGGCGCTGATTTTGGTAGCGGATCCGACCGTGATCCATACGCCGAAACCCTGCTCAATCCGCCTGTTCAGGCCACTGCCGCGAAATGAGCCCAGGGCAATCGCATGAATGCTTTTATCATGCACTTGACTGGGTTTTACCAACAACCAACAAGCCAGAGACTGTTTACACCGTCTTTACTTGTGGTGTTTTTAGACGGAATCATGGATAAAGAAGGCCAGTAGCAGCTGATATCCGTGTCGCTGTTAGGGACGCGCTGATTTATTCAGAAAAATCGTGTTTACCAAACAAAATCAACACCCTGGATTCCCGCCTTCGCGGGAATGACGATTTTTTCAGCGTATCCTTAGCAGCATTACGCGGTCCAGAAGCGGTATCTGTCCCAGCGGCTGAGGGATCAGGCGTCGATCGACAGGATGAGGCCGGCGTTGTTTGATGGGATAGCCGGACAGATCACCAAACGACGGCCTGACAAGCCCGCCCCGCAGCGCAAACCAAACCGAAAAAAGCCACGCCATCACCCCGAGCTTACAAATCAGCATTACTTGTAAGCCAAATGACTGTTTCCGCGGCAGTGCACAGCGCCCTCCCCCCGCACCGTCATATCCGGTTAAACTCTGGTTTTACCCGCCTGACCACACAGACTTCCTCCCGTGCTTTCTCCCATCCAGCAACGTCTTGAAGATTTTCGCCAGCAAGGCCGGGTACAGGCAGGCTCGCTGATCATTTCTGTCTTTGGCGACGCCGTGGTGCCCCGTGGCAGCCGCATCTGGCTGGGCAGCCTGATCCGCCTGCTGGAGCCGCTCGACCTGAACGAACGCCTGATCCGCACCTCGGTGTTTCGTCTGGCCAAAGAAGAATGGCTGCGTAGCGAGCCTTCTGGCCGGCGCACTGACTACCTGCTGGCCCCGTCTGGCCAGCGCCGCTTTGAAGAAGCCTCACGGCATATCTACGCCGCCAGCGCCCCGCAATGGGACCGCCGCTGGCGCTTGATCCTGCTGGTGGGCGAGCTCAGCCCGAAACAGCGCGAACAGCTCAAGCGGGCGCTGTTCTGGCAGGGCTTTGGCGTGCTGGGCAATGACTGTTTTGTTCACCCCGGTGTCGACCTGACCAGCGCCTTTGACGCGCTGATTGCCGAAGGGCTGGGCGAGGTGCTGGGCAAGCTCAAACCGCTGATCGCTGCCGACACCCCCTACGGCAGCGCCGCCAGCGATCTGGACATGGTGCACGGCGCGTGGAACCTGGACAAGCTGGCCACGGTGTACGCCGACTTTGTCAGCGCCTACCAGCCGGCGCTGGCGCAGCTGCGCGGCGACAACAGCCAGGAAATTGACGACGAAAGCGCATTCTTGCTGCGCATTTTGCTGATTCACGACTACCGCCGCCTGCTGCTGCGCGATCCGGAACTGCCGGAAGTGCTGCTGCCTGCCGACTGGCCAGGACAAAAAGCCCGCCAGCTGTGCCAGGAAATTTACCACCGCCTGTTGCCCGGCTCGGAGCGCCACCTCGACCGGCATTTTCAGCTGGCCAATGGTGACACCCCGGAAAGCGCCGTCAGCGTGTTTGCCCGCTTTCGCGCAGCGGACCCGCTGGGGTGACGGTGGCGTGGAAAATTCGACCGTGCCAATTTTAGGATACGGTTTTTCTGCCTGACGTCATCCACGCCGAGCGCACGGTCAGCCAGATGCCCCTGAGCGTACGGCCATCCCAACCCACCCTTCTGCCCCATGGCCCCCAGCCGGCAGCGCATGGGGCACGCAGCGCATGCCGCCCTGCGGCCCCGGCGCTGCACTGCACCATCCACAATCCCATGAAAAGTACCAGCCAATAGCGCTAACGTGCATTCACTCATATCTTAGTATTTGATTGAATAGCGCCTCACAGCAAGTGTTTTACCGCTTGCCCCTTCATCACTGCCCTAGCGGGCATGCAGGGGAAAATCATCGGAAAAAGACAAGCAGGAGGTGTTATGGCCACAGCCACATTCGATCCTGAACGCAAGTTTGTCCGGGTGATCGAGCAGCATGCCAACGGTTTGGTTGAATTTGAATTTGCCGTGGGCGAACCCGAACTGTGCGCCGAGCTGGTGTTGCCCCAGGCCGCGTTCAGCGCATTTTGCGCCAGCCATCAGGTGGTGTTTCTGCCATCCCGGCCTGCGCCAGCCGCCGAGCCCAGCGACTGGCAGTGGAATCTGCGCGACGCCACCCACCAGCGCTTTCGCTAACAGCCGGCGCGATCAATCGACAAGACAAGAGGAGACACAGCATGCAAATGGATTTGCGCACCGTCAGCATCACCCCGCTGCGGCAGACCTTTGGCCACCTGGCCCGGCGCATGGGCGCGGACAAGCCGGCGTCGCGCTACCTGGAAGGGACAATGGATTTGCAGCCGGTGGAAAACTACCACTACCGCCCCACCTGGGACCCGGCTCACGATATTTTTGACCCCCGCCACACCGCCATCCACATGAAAGACTGGTACGCGCTGAAAGACCCGCGCCAGTTTTACTACGGCGCGTGGACACTGGCACGCGGGCGGATGCAGGAAACCACCGAGGCCGACTTCAGCCTGGTGGACGAACTCGGCCTGGCCGCCAGCTATCCGGACGCCGGACGGCAGCGGGCGCTGACCGTGCTGCTGCCGCTGCGCCATGTGGCCTGGGCGGCCAATATCAACAATTCCTATGTGTCGGCCTACAGCTACGGCATCGCCATTTCCCAGGCGGCCATGTACGCCACCATGGACCAGCTGGGCGTGGCGCAATACCTCACCCGTCTGGGCCTGGCGTTCAACGACCTGGACGCGCTGACGGAGGCCAAACAGGCCTGGCTGCACGGTGCCGACTGGCAGCCGCTGCGCCAGTATGTGGAAGACCTGATGGTGGAAAAAGACTGGTTCGAGCTGCTGATTGCCCACAATTTTGTGCTGGATGGCCTGCTCTACCCGATGATCTACGGCAATTTCAACGACCTGCTCAATGCCGAATACGGCCCGGTGTTTTCCATGCTCACCCGCTTTCAGCGCGAGTGGCACGCCGAGAACCTCAAATGGGTCGATGCCGTCATCAAGGCCGCCGCCGCCGACAACCCCGACAACCAGGCACGGCTGTCTGGCTGGGTGCGCCAGTGGCGCGAGCGGGCGCAGGGTGTGCTGGCCCCGCTGGCCACGCTGGCATTTGCCGATCAAGCCGACAGCATTCTGCAAGAAGTGGTTCAGCAACTTGACGCCCGCGCCGCCAAAGCCGGCCTGACCGTATAAAGGATTTGATCGATGGCCTCCCACGCTTTTATTGCTTTTCAGAAAAACGAAGAATCGCGCTGCATCGTCGAGGCGATTGTTGAAGACAACCCCGGTGCCATCGTCAGCGACCAGCCGGCCATGGTGAAAGTGGACGTACCCGGCCAGCTGGTGATCCGCCGCGCCACCGTAGAAGACAAAATGGGCCGCGCCTTTGATCTGCAGGAACTGCAACTGCACCTGATCACCATTTCTGGCCACCTGGACGAAACCGACGACGAATTCACTCTGAGCTGGAACGCCTGATTTCGGCAACAAAGGAGACAACAATGGACATGAAAGTAGCCAAAAAGCTCGGCCTGAAAGAGCGCTATACGCTGATGACCCGCGACCTGGCCTGGGACACCACCTACCAGCCGATGGACAAGGTTTTTCCGCAGACTAGCTACGAAGGCATCAAGATTCACGACTGGGACAAGTGGGAAGACCCCTTCCGCCTGACCATGGACGCCTACTGGAAATACCAGGCCGAGAAAGAGCGCAAGCTGTACGCCATTCTGGATGCCTTCAACCAGAACAACGGCCATCTGACCGTCACCGACGCGCGCTACATGAACGTGCTCAAGCTGTTTCTGGGCTCCACCCCGCCGCTGGAGCTGATGGCGGCACGCGGTTTTTCGATGATGGGCCGGCAAATGGCCGGGGCTGGGCCACGGGTGGCTTGCCAGATGCAGGCGGTGGACGAATACCGTCACTTCCAGACCCAGATTCACTCAATCAGCAACTACAACAAGTACTACCACGGCATGGACGAGTTTGCCCACCAGCAATCACGCATGTGGTACTTGTCCGACGGCAAGTCGTTTTTTGATGACGCCATCACCGCCGGCCCGTTTGAATTCATGGTCGCCATCGGCTTTGCCTTTGAATACGTGCTGACCAATATCCTGTTTGTGCCGTTTATCTCTGGCGCGGCCTACAACGGCGACATGGCGGCAATGACCGTCGGCTTCTCGGCCCAGTCCGACGAAGCCCGGCACATGACCCTGGGCCTGGAATGCATCAAGTTCATGCTGGAGCAAGACCCGGACAACCTGCCCATCGTCCAGCGCTGGATCGACAAATGGACCTGGCGCGGTACGCGCAAGCTGGCCTCAGTGGGCATGATGATGGATTACATGCTGCCCAAGCGCATCATGAGCTTCAAGGAAGCCTGGGAAATTTACTTTGAACAAAACGGCGCGGCGCTGTTCACCGACCTGGCCCGCTACGGCATCACCATTCCCAAGTGTTTTGCCCAGACCATCGAAGAAAAAGAACACGTCACCCACCAAAGCTGGATCGGCTTTTACATGAAGCCGGATGCCACGCCGTTCCACACCTGGATTCCCTCGCCAGACGAAATGGACTGGCTGTCGGAGAAATACCCCAACACCTTCGATCAATACTACCGCCCGGTGCTGGAATACTTTGACCAGCAGGAAAAAGCCGGCAACCGCTTCAACAACCAAACCCAGCCGATGAACTGCCAGGTGTGCGTGTCCACCATCAAGTTCAACGAGCCGGGCGACCCGATGGAAATGTGCTTTCGCGAAACCGAATATCAGGGCGAGAAATACCATTTCTGTTCCGACCACTGCCAGGAAATCTTCGAGAACGAGCCGGAAAAATACGTGCAGACCTTTATCTCCTCGCACCAGGGCCTGCAGGGCAATTGTGAGCCGGATGGCGTGGATGTCAACGCGCCGGATTACCGTCCGGGCACCCACATGCGCGAATACTGGCGGATGGACCCGCGCGCTTCCGGCGACTTCAACGGCTCGGAAGACCAGAAAAACTTTGCCCAGTGGCGCGACCAGGCCACCAAGAACTGAGGAGACTGCCATGACCCTGCTGAAAACCCTGGCCGACTACGATTTTCCGTCACGCGACGCGCTGGAAAACTACCAAGGCCGCCAGCTGCTGTACATCAACTGGGAAAAACACCGGATGTTCTCGCGCCCGTTTGTGCTGGCGCTGCCGCCGGACACCCCGTTTGCCCAGATCATCGACCAGCACATGGCCGGCTGCTTCAGCTACCACCCCGACTGGGCGCAGATTGACTGGCACAGCGTGCAGTGGCTGAACGGACGCACCCCGTTCACCCCCGACCGGGACAAAAGCCTGCGCGACAACGGCATCGGCCACAAAGACCTGATCCGCCTGATTACCCCCGGCCTGAATGGCATTGCCGGCAGCGGTTACTAAGGTGCTGCCAAGGATACGCTGAAAAAATCGTCATTCCCGCGAAGGCGGGAATCCATGACTTTGATTTTACTGGATTTTGCTTTTGGCAAACACGATTTTTCTGAATAAATCAGCGTGTCCTTAGCGGCTCTAAATCTCTCACCTCGCCCGTGCGTGCGCGGCCCATGCCGACAGCACGCGGGCGCATCCCCCTGCGGAGACCCCCATGAGCTATGAACTCACCATCGAACCGCTTGGGCGCAGCATCGACGTGGAAGAAGGCCAGACCATTCTCGACGCCGCCTTGCGCGCCGGCATCTACCTGCCCCACGCCTGTGGCCAGGGCTACTGCGCCACCTGCAAAGTGTGCATCACCGACGGCGAAGTGGACCACGGCAGCGCCTCCAACTTTGCCCTGATGGACTACGAGCGCGAAGAAGGCAAGGCGCTGGCCTGCTGCGCCCGGCTGGAATCCGACATGACCATCGAAGTGGAAATGGACCTCGACGCAGACGCCCGCGACATCCCGGTACGCGACTTTTCCGGCGTAGTCAGCCGCATCGACACCCTCACCCCCACCATCAAGGGTATCTGGATCACCCTGGATCACGGTGCCACGCTGGATTTTCAGGCCGGCCAGTATGTGAACCTGCACCTGCCCCATGAACTGGGCCACCGCGCCTTCTCGCTGGCCAACGCACCCTCGCGTGGCAATGAAATCGAACTGAACATCCGCCTGGTCCCCGGCGGTGCCGGCACCAGCTGGATCCACCAGCACCTGAAAGTAGGCGATCCAATTACCGTCTCTGGCCCGTATGGCCGTTTTTTCGTCCACAAATCAGCCCAACTGCCATCCTTGTTCATGGCCGGTGGCTCCGGCTTGTCCAGCCCGAGATCGATGATCCTCGACCTGCTGGAACAAGGCAGCCCCCTGCCCATCACCCTGGTATACGGCGCACGCCACCAGGCCGAGCTGTACTACCACCAGGACTTCCTCGACCTGGCTGCGCAACACCCGCACTTCACCTACCAGCCCGCCCTGTCCGACGAACCCGCCGACAGCGACTGGACTGGCTTTCGCGGCTTTGTCCACGAAGCGGCCAAGGCGCATTTCAACAACGACTTTCGCGGCCACAAAGCCTACCTGTGCGGCCCGCCAATCATGATCGAAGCGTGCATCACCACGCTGATGCAGGGACGCTTGTTCGAGCGGGATATTTACACCGAGAAGTTCTTCTCTGCCGCAGACGCGCAACAGGTGCGCAGCCCGTTGTTCAAGCGGGTGTGAGGGGAAGCGCACGGCACAGCAGCATCAATAGGGGAGTGACAACGGCGCAGACGAGAGGGGCTGCGCCGTTTTTTTGTGAATCATGGCCGGTATGTACTGGTTACATTTTTTCGAACATCCCGATGGGGCGTCAACCAACCGAGAGAGCAGTGCTCATCTTGCGATTGTGGATTGTCTGAGCTACATTGTATCTCAGACAATCGCATCAGGAGGCCAATATGGCTGCCACCACCATGGTTCATGTCCGCGTGGACGAAACCCTCAAAGCGCAGGCGACGGAAACGCTGGCCTCGATGGGCCTGACCCTCTCCGATGCCATTCGTGTGTTCCTCACCCGCGTTGCCGCCGACAAAGAACTGCCGTTTGCGCTCAAGGCACCAAACGCCGCCAGCCGTGTCGCCATCGCTGAGGCCAATGAGATCATCAACAGCCGCCGCACACACTTTGCCACTGCAGATGACTTGCTGAATGCGCTTGAAGAAGCCAGCCGAAAGTAAGCGAGCGACATTCCCGCGCGCATCGGATTACACCAAATCTTTTCTTAAAGACTGGCAGCGCCTGTCTCACTCTGGCCGTTACGACATGAACCGGCTAAAAGAGGCCATGATGCTGCTGGTCGCCAACAATGGGCCACTGCCGCCGGAATGGCTCGACCACCCGCTGACGGGCGACTGGGCGGGCCATCGTGAATGCCACATCGGCGGCGATTTCCTGCTGATCTACACCCTGGACGACTCAGGCAAGAACGGACTGGTTGTTTTTGTGCGCAGCGGGACGCACGCCGAGTTGTTCGGGTGACTCATACACCAAGCCATGCTGGCTCTGCTCTCAGAGTGCTTTATAGTAACCGCAAAATTAATACGCAATTTTCATTAGAAACCCAGAAGGCAGATCACTTGTCAGGAGGAATATCATCAATAGCCACAATTCTACTTGGGCAAACAATTTCTCCAAAAGAATTGAAGCAGCCGAATGATTTACCCGAAGCAGTGACAACATCCTCGCCATCTTTGCCATCTTCTACATCATATAAATAGGTTGCTGCATCAGCTAGTTCAGATTCACCTGCCTCCGCCCAAAAAGAAACAACATATGGCTTGGTGATGGATTGGAAGCGCTGCATTAGAAGCTCCCAATTTTCTCCTAAAAGCTCACCAGCAATCTCCTCAACGGCTTCTGGCCTGTTATAAAAGTCATGAAAAATGCCGTGCTTATTAATGACAGAGTCTTTAATTAGAAACCCATACGGCCCATCATGCATGGCATTGTCTTTCTTTACCGAAGATGACCACTCAAAAGGGTTTTTCCCTGTTTTTGTCAAGCCTACGGCCAACTCTGACAGAATAGGACGAAGCAACTCTAATGCGCGACTTCTGGTAAGAATTCCTTGCGTTTTAAAAGATGCTATATCGCCTGTTCTTGTCCCATGAAACCACTTGGTATGCGTATGATTTTTAGGCTCCCCAAATTGCCCGCACAAAGCCTGGTAGATATTTGGGTCCAGAATTTTTTCTGGGCCTGAAGCCTGTTGCTTTTGTTTTTTTGTGGATTCAACGATTGACCTCAAGAATCCGATGAGCACTATCTCATTGATGCCAAAAATCGCTGCCAACGATTTCTTGGCGGAAGAATAAGTTGAGCAGTCGAGCATGTGCCCCATTGTTAAAATCGATTGTGACATATTAAGATAAATTTACCGTTGAATATCAATTTTTCTTTGTAGGGTGAGTTCAAAAAGTTAAGCGCAACAGTCAATAGGCAAATCAATTCAATAATTCGACTCCCTCAAACAGCATTCTGGGCGTCTTCCAGCCCAGCCGCTTTCTGGGGCGATTATTCAATTTTCTTTCTACTTCCGCCAGTTCGTCACGCGTCACCTTCCTGAAATCCGTCCCCTTCGGAAAGTATTGCCGGATCAGCCCGTTCAGATTTTTGTTGCAGCCGCGTTGCCACGAACGGTACGGCTCAGCAAAAAAGCACTGAATCCGCCTCATCCCTTGACTCTTCAAATGAGTTGGAAACCGTCCACAAAGCCCATAGAGGGAGTTTTGGGGTTTATGACCCCCACGGCACCGACCGAACACCAAAAAGCAATTGTAACGGGGTTTTAACACTGCTTTATGGAAATTTCCGTGCGCTACTGGACGCGGACCGTTGCCGTTCTGTTTGCACTTTTCCCGAAAAGGCGACTGTCGGTCAGCTTGATTTACCCAACAACATTCACCACCTCCCGCCCCTAAACCCCCTCCCCCAACCAAACCACTCGCCCCTGCCCTGCCTCATTCAGCCGGGCAATCAACGCCGGCACTTCGTTTTCCGCCAGCCGGAAAACACAGCTTACCCGCTCGCCGTGCTCGATGCGGGTCAGGTTCGCGCCCACCGCCTCGATTTCCCGCCGCAGCTGGCCTTCCAGCGCGTAGGGCAGTTCGCAGCTGAGCTCGCGCTGCTTAACGATGGGGATCTTGCGGGCGTCGCGCAGGGCCTGGGCGATGCTGTCGGTGTAGGCGCGCAGCAGGCCGCCGGCACCGAGCTGGATGCCGCCGTAGTAGCGCACCACGCTGGCCAGCACGCCGTCGAAATCCTGGTGGCGCAGCACTTCCAGCATGGGGCGGCCAGCGGTGCCGCTGGGTTCGCCGTCATCCACTGCCGCCGATTGTCCGCCGGCGAGCAAGGCCCAGCAGACGTGCGCGGCACCGGGGTGGGTGACGCGCAGCTGGGCCACGATGGCCTGTGCGCTGGCGCGGTCGGCGACGGGTTGCACGCAGCCGAGAAAGCGGCTTTTTTTGATTAGCAGTTCGCTATGGACGGCAGCGGCGAGGGTGTGGGCCATGGGCGGAAAACAGGGTGAGGGCGGAGGGTGTCGGTATTTTACGCCGTCCGGGCGGTCTGGTTTGCCTGCTGGTGTTCTGCCTGATGTGCCTGCCTAACGCCATGCTGAGAGCCGCTAACAAAACTCAGCGCAGCGGCCCTGGCTAGGCGTGCGGCCGCAGACAGTACAAGCAGTACGGCAAGGCCGCACAACGACGCCAGGGGGTTTTGTTAGCGGCTCTTAATCCAGACTCAGCCTGACCGCTGGGTCAATACCCACTTCATCGCAGTTATCGCCCGGCCCTGAACGGTCAATCACCAGAAAATCGCCAATTGCATTGAGCGCCAGCAGCGGATGGTGCCAAACACCGGGAGCGTAGTTCACCCCCTGGCCGGGTTGGGCGAGAAAGGCACGCAGATCGTCCGCGCCGGGGGCTGGGCCGGGGCGGGCCACTACCACCAAGTAGGGCTGCTGGCCAAGTGGCATGAAGGCCTGCGACCCCAGCGGGTGGCGTTCCATCATGCTGACCACAAAGGGCAGCGTGCGCGGCTGGCCGCGAAAAATGCTGACAATCAGCCTGCCGTCCGGGCCGGCATCCAGCCTGGCCAGGTCATGGTAGCGCGCGGTATTGCCGGCGTTGATGGACAGGCACTGCGCGGCGGCGTCAGCCGCGATGACTTCGCCAAAGGGCGCGAAGGCGGCGGCGGTCAATGCTTCGGGAACGAGCGTGTTCATCAGGCCACCTTGCCCCACAGCCGCAGCCGCGATACCCCGCCATCCGGATGGATGTTAAAGCGCACATGGCTGACCACGCCCAGCGCAGCGATGCCTTCACGGAACCCATGCTCGGCGTCCATCGACAGCGACGTTTCGCCAATCAACGTGGGCCAGAACATGCTCTGGGTAATCACCGATTGGTCGGTGCCGCCGTCCACAAGCGCCGCCTGCATGGAAAAACGGTCTGGGTAATTGCCCTTGAAGTGGGCGGTGTCCACCTCGATGCGCTCAATCACCCCCGGCGCGCCCAGTTCAATAATGCACCAGTCGTGCCCCGGCTCGCGTCGGCGGCGGGTTTCCCAGCCGTCGCCCATATTCACCCCGCGCCCCGGTGCCAGCAGATTGGCCGCCTGGCCAAAGTGGGCATCGTTCCAGGCCAGCGCGCGACCGCCGTTGATTTGCGCGGCCAGGTCGGTCAGCCCGTCCGGGCCGGCGCTGATTTCCGCCGGGCGGCCATACACGCGCAGCCGGGCCACGCCGCCATCCGGGTAGATGTGCACACGCAGATGGCTCCACACCCCGTCGTCTACCACCGCCAGCAGGTGGTGGCTGTCGCCGCGCAGACTGGTGGAAGTCAGCAGCGGTGTCCAGCGGGCGTGTGCCAGCACGTCGGGGTTGTCGCTGGGGCAGTCGGTGGCTTCGATGGCGATGGCCGGGGCGTAATTGCCGGTGAAATGGCTGGTGTCCACGTCAAAGCCAAACACCCGGCCACGCCGCGCCAGGCCGATGATGCTCCAGTCATGGCCTGGCCCGCGCTTGCGCCGGGTTTCCCAGCCGTCCATCCACTTGCCGTGGGCATCGTACTGGCCGGGCACAAACACCGCCGGTTCCGGGTTGAGCATGCGCGCCAGCGGGGCAAAAAATTCGTCGCTGGCGCACACCGCGCGCGCGCCCAGCCGGGCATCGGCCAGGTTGATCCCCCGACGCGCCCAGTCGGGCAAGTCTACAGCGGTGGCCACCCGCACGGCGGCAGAAACAGGATGACTCATGGCGTGTTCCTCAATTCAGTTTAATCAGGTGCCCGTGTCGGGCGGGTTATTAAATTTAGTTGGTGCAACTGGCCCACACCGTGGCAAAGGTCACGGCAGCTCGCCGTGGTGAGGTCTGGATTCCTGCCTGCGCGGGAATGACGCGGTGGGGTGCGGCGGGTGGTAAATGTCGTTCACGGATGCACAGATGCTGCGAGTAGCCGACTGATCGCACTATCCACACACACACCATCGCTGTGCACCACACCGGGTGTTTTACCCACCACCGCGTCGCCCCCGCGCAGGCGGGGGCCAAGGCAAACATCCACAGCGTGCCGCCGGTGAAATCTCGTTGACCGCTGTTTGTTGCGTGACGATACCGCCCCACGCCGTGGCGCGTGCTCAGCGGCGCTTAGCGCGCTGTCGGCGCATAGGGATGCACCTCACACCAATGGCGGGCAATATCCACCCGGCGGCACACCCACACTCGCTCATGGCTGGCGATGTAGTCCATAAAGCGGCGCAGCGCGGCAAAGCGGCCTGGGCGGCCAAGCAGACGGCAGTGCATGCCCACCGACAGCATTTTGGGCGCTTCGTCGCCTTCGGCGTACAACACGTCAAAGCTGTCTTTCAGGTATTGATAAAACGGCTCGCCGTGGCTGAAGCCCTGCGGCAGGGCAAAGCGCATGTCGTTGGTGTCCAGGGTGTAGGGCACCACCAGGTGCGGCGTGGCCACGCCGTCGCTGCGGGTGACTTCGGTCCAGAACGGCAGGTCGTCGCCGTAGTAGTCCGAGTCGTACAGCAGGCCGCCGTCGTCCACCACCAGCCGGCGGGTGTTGGGGCTGTCGCGGCCGGTGTACCAGCCCAGCGGGCGCTGGCCGGTGAGCGCGGTGAGCGTGTCCAGCGCCAGGCGCATGTGTTCGCGCTCGGTGGCTTCGTCGATGTGCTGGTAGTGAATCCAGCGCCAGCCGTGGCAGGCGATTTCATGGCCCAGCTCGACGCAGGCGGCGGCCAGCTCGGGGTGGCGCTGCATGGCCATGCCGACGGCAAATACGGTCAGCGGCCAGCCACGGCGCTCGAATTCGCGCAGGATGCGCCACACCCCAGCGCGCGAGCCGTATTCGTAGAGGGATTCCATCGACAAATGCCGCTCCGGGTAGCTGGCCGGGTTGAACATTTCCGACAGAAACTGCTCGCTGCCGGCGTCGCCGTGCAGCACGCAGTTTTCGCCGCCTTCTTCGTAATTGAGCACAAACTGCACGGCAATGCGCGCCTGGCCCGGCCAGCGGGCGTGTGGTGGGGTGCGGCCATAGCCGCGCAGGTCACGCGGGTAATGTGGGTCGGGTCTTTGGTTCATTCGGCTTGCCCTCTATACTGCCGGTTTGTTGAGTGAGGAATGAAGCATGGAACACGCTGCCAGCAGCCCCTACCGTGACGATGTGGTGATCTCCTGGCCGGAACTGCACCGCGATACCCGTCGGCTGTGCCACCAGTTGATGGCCAAGGGGCCGTTCAAAGGCATTATTGCCATCGCCCGTGGTGGGCTGATTCCGGCTGCGCTGGTGGCGCGCGAGCTGGAAATCCGCCTGATCGACACCATTTGTGCCGCCAGCTATGAAGCCAGCGACGACGACAGCGCACAAACCCAGCGCAAGCAGGTGCGCATTCTCAAGGGCATCGAGCACGACGGCGAAGGCTATCTGCTGATCGACGACCTGGTGGACACCGGCAACACCGCCAAGGTGATTCGTCAGCTGCTGCCCAAAGCCTACTTTGCCACCCTGTACGCCAAGCCAATGGGCCGCGAGGTGGTGGACCTGTGCGTGAAGGAGTTCAGCCAGGACAAGTGGATTTACTTCCCGTGGGATATCGATTACCAGTTTGTGCCACCGATCAAAAAACGGCTGGATAACGGCCAGGCCTGATTCAGCGCAAAAATCCCCCCGCCGCCCAGCGCGCCAGCAGCGCGCGCTCGGCGTCGGTCATCTGGGTGACATTGCCCAGCGGCATGGCTTTCAGCCGCACCGCCTGGTCCACCACACGCTGACGCTGGGCGTACAGCGCTTCGTCGCTGTCCAGCGTCAGCCCGGCTGGCGCGGCAGCCATCAGCGTGGGCGCGCTGGCGTGGCAGGCCAGGCAGCGCGCGGCAATCACCGGGCGCACTTCCGCCAGCGTTGGCACCGGTGCGCTGCCTTGCGCGGCTGGGGCGGGGGGTTTTGGTGCCAGCCAGATAAACACCCCCAGCAGCAGCGCGGCACCCGCCAGCGGGTAGCGCCAGGCCAGCCGGCCATGGTGGCGTAAATTGAAAAAATGCCGGATCAGCACGCCAGCCAGCAGAATCAGCGCCAGCACCAGCCAGGCCTGCGGGTGGGTGTAGGTCAGCGCGTAGTGGTTGGAGATCATGCAGAACAACACCGGCAAAGTGAGGTAGTTGTTGTGTACGCTGCGTTGCTTGGCGCGCTGGCCGTGGATGGGGTCGGGCGCGTCGCCCCGGCGCATGGCGGCCACGGTTTTTTTCTGGCCGGGGATAATCCAGAAAAACACATTGCCGCTCATGGTGGTGGCCAGCATGGCACCGACATGAATAAACGCCGCCCGGCCCGACAGCCAGTGCGTCAGCCCCCAGGCCACCGCCACCACAAAGGCAAAGTACAGCGCGGCAAACAGCAAAATCGAACGGCGCATCAGCAGTCGGCACAGACCGTCGTACACCAGCCAGCCGCCGGCCAGCGTGGCCAGGCCCAGCGCCACCGCCTGGCCAGGTGACAGCGCCGCCTTGGCCGGGTCGATCATATAGCTGTCGGCCTGGGCGTAATACAGCACGCTGATCAAGGCAAAGCCCGACAGCCAGGTGGAATACGATTCCCACTTGAACCAATGCAGCTCATCCGGCAGTTGCTTGGGGGCCACCAGGTATTTTTGTGGGTTGTAAAACCCGCCGCCGTGTACCGCCCACAGCTCGCCGCCCACGCCTTTTTCCCGCAAGGCCGGGTCAGTCGGCGGGCGCAGGCTGTTGTCCAGCCAGACAAAATAAAACGACGAGCCAATCCAGGCGATGCCGACAATCAGGTGCAGCCAGCGCAGCAGCAGCGAGGCAATTTCCAGCCAGTATCCGCTGTCCATCAGCTGCCCCGATAAGTGGAGTAGGCCCACGGCGACACCAGCAGCGGCACATGGTAGTGGCCGGCGGGGTCGGCCACGCCAAAGCGCAGGCACACCACATCGACAAACGGCGGCTCGGGCAGGGTCACGCCCCGACCGCGAAAATACTCGCCTGCGGCAAATTCCAGTTCGTACACCCCGGCCAGCAGGGCGGCGTCGGCCAGCAGCGGCGCGTCGGCGCGGCCATCGGCATTGGTGTGGCCGTGGGTCAGCGGCTGGCGTGCGCCAGCGTCAAGCCGGTACAGGGTGTAGGCAACGCCGGCTGCCGGGCAGCCGTGGGCGGTGTCAAGGGCGTGGGTGGTCAGGCGTCCCATGGGCGGCTTTCGCAAAACAATGTTCGATGCGCCTGATTATAGGGAGCTTGCCGATGGGCGGGGAGGCATGAGGACTATTGCGGTTTGCGCATAACCCCACGGAATGAAGCGTTTGCCCCGGATCGGTGCGGTCATATATCGCCACGGGCAAGAGCATTATATCCCGCCGCCGCTTGCCGAATGGGCGGGCAAGTTCGTAGGCTAGCAGCATGAACCACAGCCTGGCCACTGATATGCCTGCTTCTTTGACTCTTGCCCAACTGTCCGCCCTGGACGGCGAGGATTTTGTTGCCGCCGTCGGCGCGGTGTTCGAGCATTCGCCGTGGGTGATGCGCCGCGCCTGGGCACGCCGCCCGTTTGCCGACCGCGCCGCGCTCACCGCCGCGCTCACCGCCACCTTGCAGGCCGCCAGCCGCGATGAACAGCTGGCGCTGATGTGCGCCCACCCGGAGCTGGCCGGCAAGGCGGCCATTCGCGGTGAACTGACGGTGGATTCCGCCCGCGAGCAGGCCGGCGCTGGGCTGAACGCGTGCAGCCCAGCGGAGTTTGCCGAGTTGCAGGCGCTGAACCTGGCCTATCGCCAGCGCTTTGGCTGGCCGTTCATCATCGCCGTCACAGGCCTGAGCCGGGCAGATATTCTGGCCGCCATGCGCCAGCGGCTGGGGCACGCGCCGGAAGATGAATTTGCCGAGGCGCTGACCCAGATTGTGCGCATCGCCAATATCCGGCTGGATGCGCTGCTGACGGCGTGAGCCCCCGTCAGGCGGCTGGCCACTGCGGTTTGCCCTGAGGCACGCCATCGGCCACCCCGCCGGCTGGCTCGCTGCCGTCCTTCACCTGCAACACAATAAAATACATCGGTGCCTCGCCAGCGTTGCGGTAGGCGCGCGAGCCGCCAGGGGCAACGCGCACCACCGAGCCTTCGCCCACGGCAAACACCTCGTCATCCACCATGAACTCCCCCTGACCACTGAGGAACAGGTACACCTCTTCGTTGTCGCGGTGGGCGTGCAGAAACGGCATGCTGAACCCCGGCGGAAAACAGTTGTACGACATTTCCACTCCGGTCAGGCGCAGGGCTTCCTTGATGAAAACCTTGCCGGGCACTTCCCGGCCATTGAGCGCGGGCGCGCTGAAGCGGTAGTTGAGCAGTTCGGCAAACGGGCCAAGGTGGCCGACGCTGAAGTGTGCGCCATGCTGGGTGGGAAACGCTGCGGTCTGGGACATGTCGGGCTCCTGAGGGCGAGGAAGGGGGGTGCGGACGCACCAGCGGGGCTGGCGTGGTAGGCGCTTATCTGGGCCACAAGATCATCTGTGTGCAACGAAACAGCGCCAGCTTGCGTCCGCTGGCTTCGTCCGTCACCACCGCGTCCCACACCTGAGTGGTACGCCCCAGATGTTGGGCGGTGGCAATGCAGGCCACCGCGCCTTCGGTGACGGTGCCCAGGTGATTGCTTTTCAGCTCAATGGTGGTAAACGACTGCGCGCCCTCGGGCAGGTGGGCGATGGTGGCGTAGCCACAGCTGGTGTCCGCCAGCGCCACCACACTGGCCGCATGCAGAAATTCATTGGGCGCGATATGCAGTTTCTGGATGGGCATGCGGCTGGTCAGCTGACTGGCGGCCAGCTCGGTGATTTCAATGCCGAGATAGCCCGGCAGATATTCCTTGCCGCGTTCGTTCAGCAGCGCAACGCTGATGTCTGGGCGTAATAGGGCCACGGTGATCTCCTGGTTGGGGCGTTAAGCGCCGCTAAGAAACGCGGGCCAGGCTGTGCTCTGCCTGGCCCGCTTACCCACAGTCTGCCCTGGCCCCCTGCCTGGCGACAGTGGCAGGATTGCCATTTTCAGGGTTGATCTTGCCAGTGGCGTGCCAGCGTGCCCTGCTTCGCGGCCTGTTTTGCTATCCGCGATTGCACGCCTGCCTTCTGCTACATGGTCGGCATGCCGATGGCTCCACCAGCAGGTGTGGCAGCCAAGACATCACGCGGGAGAGATCATGAAGGGCCTTGTCGGCGCATCAGGCTGATCTGGCTGCGTCGTAACGTAAACGCGTCAACGCAATCTCCAGTGCACGATCGTTAAATAGCCGGACTTTGCGCGCCGCTGCGTCGGGGCCGCCTTGCCAATGGCGCAGACCCTCGCGCAGCGCTGGCACAGAGGGGGGAACACCGTTACGACACAACAGCCAATCTACCGTGGCCAGCAATTCCATGCCAAATGGTGACTCAAAGCCATCAATCAGCGTAGCGCTAGCCTCCAGCGCGGGAGTGTACTCACTGGCTTCGGTTTTCAGATAGGTTTGCAATACGGTTTTGCGGCTATCGTCAAACCAGATCACATCCAGGGGACTTGCATCACTGATACGTTTTTCGCAGTGCAGATAGCTGCCATCCAGCCCTGTCAGCAGATGGCGCAAACGGTCAGCGTATGGCCCATATTTGTGCGCTTGAAAGCGTAGATCCAGGGATGGCAGGCCAAACTGTGCAATCTTGCGCTCCAGAAACCAGGCAAGCTTCTGAATTTCCAGCAGGCTGCATTCCATACCAGGCACCCAGTAGCGCCGCACCAGTTCGGCAATTAAGGCGCGTGCGGGCGTGAGGTGTGCAACGCCTGTGCGTTTGGCGATATTCTGGTACTGCCTGGTGGGTTCAAACACCAGGATGTCGATATCGAGATCACCCAACGCTGCTTCAATGCATGGCCTGACTTCCGCCCAGTCCAGTCCGCCATGACCGGCCCCCAGTGGAGGAATCGCGATCGACTTGATCTGGTTTTCCAGCAAAAAGCGACGCAAATCCTGCAAGCCCTCTTCCACCCAGCTCAACTGCGACGGTGAGCGCCAGTGCTGTTTGGTGGGAAAGTTCACCACCCAACGAGGCCCTTCCAGTTCGTTGACCTGGGTGATGAACATCTTGCCGGTTTGTACTTGCTGCGCTTTGCATGCAGCGGCGTACAAACGAAAATTGTCAGCAAAGCGCTCTTTGAACATCAGCGCAATGCCCTTGCCCATGACGCCCACGGTGTTGACCGTGTTGACCAGCGCCTCGCTGCGGGCCTCCAGTAAATTACCTTGTGTAAACGTAATCATCAGAAATACCACCCTGTTCGAACATGCACCGGCAGATTGAGCTGACGGATTTGCACGGCCTGTTCAATGTCTTGCTTCAGTGTTTCGGTGTAGCACACGATGCCAAGTAATCCATTGACAGGCAGATGCTGATGAACCAGCGCTTCAGCCTGGTAACGCTCGAATTTGGCAGGATCATCCGCATCCCGTTTAAAATCTCGTCGCTGCAACAGCGGCCAGTCAATTTTATCGAGGTCGGCGAGGTTGGAATAAAACTGTGCCCATTGGTAGTAGGCATGGCTATCGGTAAACAAACACGACACACCTTGCTGCTGCAGATGATGCATGCTGGAGACCAGAATCACGATCTCGTCATTTTGCCGTTTCTGAACCCCTCTGCCCGTATGGATATTGCTCAGCATTGGCGAGAATGGGGTGAAGTAGAACGGCACATAGTCGTTCAAAAACCCACCGGGTGGCAATGGCACGGGATGGGTGGCGCGTTTGCCGATCAACTCTGGATGGCCAATGCTCACCCACTGCAAGGCATGAATGGCACTGTTTCCGCAGTGCAGGCCATGGTCCAGAATCCAGGGCAGATTATCGCGATGAACGATGCGCCAGATCAGGGCTTTTCCCGGGTTGAGGCTGGTATAGCGCATGGCAGATGAACTGGCTGACAGCCGTCTCCATTGTGGTTGGGCCAGCGGTGGTGGCCTGCGCACCATTGTACTGCAGCACGGCTATTTGCCATGACTGGTTTTGACGCTTCAACGGGCGCGCTGAAACGCATGCCAAACCCACCCCGCCCGTGTTCAGGCGCGGATGCGCTGGCGCTGTGCGGGTGCCGGTTGTTGTAGGGTGTCCACGGTTTCACGGATGACGTCCACCACTTGCTCGCGGAACCAGCGGCACTCCTCGCCGTGGTGGGCGCGGTCGTGCCAGAGCAGGTAAAAACGCATTTTCGGGAAGGGTACCGGCGATTCGGCCATGCACAGCTCGCCCAGCGAGCAACAGTGCTCGGCAAACAGGCGCGGGGCGGAGAACAGGATGTCGTTTTGCAGCAGCACATACGGTGCCAGGCTGAAGTAGGGCACGCTGGCCACCACCTTGCGCTTGAGCCGGTCGCGCGCCAGCTGCATGTCGATCACCCCGCGCTGGCCAACGGCGTAGGGGGTGGGCACCAGATGGTCGGCGTTGAGGTAGTCTTCCTGGCTGAGCGGGCGTCCGGCCAGCGGGTGGCTGTTGCGCATCAGGCACACCACATCGTCTTCAAACAGCGGGGCCAGGCGCAGGTGCTCAGGCGGGTTGGGCCAGTTGCCGATCACCACGTCAAGCTCGCCGGATTCCAGCGCGTGGGTATAGTCGTAGTCGGGGCCAAACGAGTGCAGGGCCACCTGCGCCTGCGGGGCCAGCGCCCGAAAACGGGCCACCAGCCGGCCAATCAGGATGGCATTGAGGTAGTCCGGGGTGGCGATATTGAACACCCGCTGCGACTGCGCCGGGTCGAAGCGGAACTGGCGCAGGCCAATGGCTTCGATTTGCGCCAGCGCCACCTTGACCGGCTCCAGTAGCGCCTGGCCGCGTTCGGTGGGGGCCATGCCGTTGCGGCTGCGCACCAGCAGCGGGTCGCCGGTAATGTCGCGCAGGCGGCGCAGTGCGGTGCTGACTGCCGGTTGCGACTGGTTCAGCCGGCGCGCGGCATTGGACACGCTGCATTCGGTGAGCAAGGCGTGCAGCACCTGCAGCAGGTGTACGTCGATGGATTTCCAGGAACAGTTGGCGGCCATGTTTTCCCCGTGGTGCGCAATGGTGAAGGCTTGGGGACAAGCAATAAGCGGGCCTTGTGCCGTGCTGCGGGCCACGCAACACGGGGGCAACCGGGATGGGATCAGACCGCCGTGGCCGCCAGTTGGCGCGGCTGGCGCGCCTGGGTGATGCGTTCGGTGACGGCGCTGATGTCGTATTCGCCCATCCAGCGTTCCAGCTCGGCACCGGGCATGGATTTGGCCAGCCACCAGCCCTGCACATAGGCGCAGCCCTTGGCGGCCAGGAAGGCAAACTGGGCGTCGGTTTCCACGCCTTCCGCCACCACCGACAGCCCCAGCGACTGGGCCATGGCCAGGATGGCTTCCACAATTGGCGCAGCGTGCGGGTCGGTTTCCAGGTCCTTGACAAACGAGCGGTCGATTTTCAGCTCGCCAATCGGCAGGTGGCGCAGATAGGACAGACTGGAATAGCCGGTGCCAAAGTCGTCGATCGACAGTTGTACGCCCAGTTCGTCGAACTCGCGCAGGGTGTCGAGCATGGCGTCGATGTTTTCCATCAGCGCGCTTTCGGTCAGCTCCAGCTCCAGGTAGGACGATTCCACCCCGGACTGAGCCAGCGCCTGATAGACGTCGTTGAACAGCCCGGTGTGGCGCAGCTGCAGCGCCGAGAGGTTGACCGCCACGGTCAGCAGCAGGCCACGGCTGTGCCAGTCGGCCATTTGCCGGCAGGCTTCTTGCAGCACCCACTGGCCAATCGGCTGGATCAGGCCGGTTTCTTCGGCCAGCGGAATGAACTTCACCGGAGAAATCCAGCCCAGCGTGGGGTGGCGCCAGCGCAGCAGGGCTTCCACCGCGCTGACCTGCTGGGTGTTGAGGTTGAGCTGTGGCTGGTATTCCAGCAGCAGGTCGCCGCGTTCAATGGCCTTGCGCAAGTCCTGTTCCAGCGCGTGGCGCTCTTCTTCGCCCTGCTGCATGTTCGGGTCGTAGCACAGCGCCCGGCTGCCGCCGGTGCGCTTGGCCTGGGTCATGGCCAGTTCGGCGTGCTTGAGCAGCAGCGAGGCGCTCAGGCCGTGTTCCGGGTAGCAGCTGACCCCCACCGAGGCGGCAATCGACAGGTCATACGGGCCTACCCGGTAGGGCTGGGTGAGCATGCCCACCATCATTTGTGCCAGTTGTTCGGCTTCATCGGCAGACACATCGGCGGTAAATACCATGAATTCATCCGCCGACTGGCGCGCCACCACGGCCAGATCGCCCATCACTTCGGTAATCCGCTCGGCCACCCGGCGCAGCAGGTCGTCGCCCACCTTGTGGCCCATCATGTCGTTGATCGGTTTGAAGCGGTCCAGGTCAACAAACATTACCGCCAGCCGCCCGCCGGGCAGGCAGCTGTCCAGCTGGCTTTCCAGCCGCTGCATAAAGGCAAAGCGGTTGGCCAGGCCGGTCAGCTCATCGTGCTCAGCCAGATAGCGCATGCGCTGCTCGGTGGCGATGCGCTCGCTGATATCAGAAAACAGCGCAATATAGTGGCTGATCTGGCCATCGTCGCCCAGCGCCGGCGCGCAGGACAGCCACACCGGAAAACTTTCGCCATTGCGTCGGGTCATCCAGTGCTCGCCCTGCCAGCGGCCTTCGCGTTGCAGGGCCGTCAGCAGCGCCGGGTTGCGCGGGTCGGTCTGGCGGTCCAGCGCCGGCAGCACCTGGCCAGCCAGGCTGAGCGTATCCCAGCCGGTTTGCTGGACAAACGCCGGGTTGACCATACACACGCGGAAATCCGGGTCGGTGACCAGAATGGCTTCCGAACTGCTGTCGTACACGGCAGCGGCCAGGCGTTGTTCCACCGCCGCCTGCTTGCGCTCGGACAGGTCGCGCACCAGGCACCAGCCGCCACGATGCACCCCCTGGCTGTCGGCCAGGCGCATGCACTTGGTGGCCACCGGCAGGCGTTCGCCGCTGGCGGTGAGCAGGTGCAGTTCAAATTCGTCGGTATAGCCACGGGCTTCCAGCTGTTCGCGCATTTGCCCCTGCCAGTCGGCCTGGCTGTCGGTGTCCAGGCGGATATGGAAGGGCTGGCCCAGCAGGGAGTCCTGGCTGACGCCGACCAGGCGGCGGAAGGTGGGGTTGGCGTCGATCACATCGCCCACGTCGTCGAGCAGCACAATCCCGTCCAGATTGGATTCGAACAGCGCCCGGTAGCGGGCGGAGGATTCGGTGATTTCAGCCTGCTGGGTGGCCAGTTCGCGCTGGTGGGTAGCCAGTTGGTCGGCCATATCGTCCACGGCATGGGCCACCTGGGCCAGTTCGTCACGCCCGGTCAGCCCCACCCGGCTGGTCAGATTGCCGTCGCGCATGCGGGCAATGCCGCCAATCAGGCGCTGGATGCGCCGGCCAAACGACAAGTGAAACAGCGCATAGATGGCAAAGGAAATGGCCGCAATTGCCAGCCAGTCAGCCAGCGCGCTGACCATTGAATCCCGCGCCGCCTGGGCCTTGGCCCGACGCAGGTCGTGTTGCAGCAGCAGGCCACCCATCTGGCTGGAGCGCAGTTCACCGGGATCTGGGGCAAACACCAGCCGGGTTTCGGCCACAATCATCTGCTGGTCGGCGCTGGACACAATCCGGCTGACGTCGGACTGGCGCACATAGGGCAGCATGGCCGGGTCCACACCCGGCACCTGCAGGTAGGCCATGCCCACCCATTCAAAGCGGTTGGCGGCACGCACCACGCCGCGCGGGTCCACCACCAGCAGCGCCAGCACATCGCTGTCGGCGCTGACCATCGACACCATGTGCTGGACCGCCGGCAGGTCGTCGGTCAGCAGGCTGTCGGCAATCAGGCCATGCAGTTGGTCAAGCTTTTGCGTGACGCGCTCTACCGCCTGCTGTTCAATCCGCGCCTTGCCCTGATAAAGATTGAGTCCCACCGTCAACGCCAACGTGCCGGTCAGCATGACCAGCAATGTCAGAGGCAGCGTCAGCCGCAAGGAAAACCGGTGGAACACATTCATCCTGCAAGTCCCTCGACAATACAACTATCCAGATGATTCATCGGCTGCAATGGTCGGTTGACCAGCCCCAGCTCGCGCATGGACAAGCCCAGATTGCCCATCACCGGGCCCAGCGCCAGGCTGGCCTGCCCCAACGCCAGCTGGTTTTGCTTCAAATCCTGCAGGCGCAACAGCCCCAGCGCCTGTTCCAGCGCGGCGGGCGAGATTTTTTGCCGCTGCACCATTGCCGCCATCGCCACCGGATCGCGCTGCTGGATCTGTTTGACGGCGGTAAACCAGGCTTGTCCCAGTGCCACCAGCGCTGGCGTGCGCCGTCGGGCGGTGTCCTCGCGGAACACCAGCACATCGACAATTTCGCCAGGCATCGCCCGGCTGTCAAACAACACCTGCCCGCCCTGTTCGCGCAAGCGCGCCAGCACCGGGTAAAAAGTGACCACCGCGTCCACCTGGCCACGGCTGAACGCCGCTTCGTGGGTGTCCAGCGGCAGCGGCACCATGTGCACATCGCGTGGCGACAGCCCCACCCGCTGCAGCGCCCGCCCCAGCAGATACGCGCCCACGCCAAAGCTTTCCACCCCGACCGAGCGGCCTTTCAGGTCGACCAGCTGACGGATATCAGGACGCGCCACCAGTGCATCTGCGCCGTTGGAGTAGTCGAGCACCAGCCCCACCCGCAGGCTGGGGTCGTGCTCGGCCAGGCTGATGGCTTCATCCAGGGTGACGGCGGCCAGATCAATCGAGCGGTTGCGAAACGCGCTGAGCACCTCGGCCCCCGACGCATACTCCACCAGCCGCACCGAGGGCGGCAGCTGGTTTTGCTTGCGCGCCACGTAAAACGGCTCAAACCCCAGCCAGATATTGGTGCCCAGCCGCAATGGCGCATCGGCCGCCGCGCCGCAGCCGGCGCACAACACGATCAGGCAGCACAGCGCCAGACGACACAGCAGGGAGGGCAGGACACGCATGAAGAAGGCATGATGACAGTAAGGTGAGGGGATTCTACTGGAGTCTTTGACAAAATTTCCAATATTTGAGACGAGCTTGTATTCCCTCTGACCAATTAAGCTGGTCTGGCAATCATTTGCGCTCAGGCGAATGCCAATGGAAAGCCGAATGCCATCGCCGCCATAGTCGCCAGCCCAGCAAAAGCGCCAGCGCGGCAGCGTAAATCAGCGGCTCGGTCAGGTCTTTTTTCACCAGCCACAGATCATGCAGCACGGCCAGCATGGCCGCCGGATACACCAGCCGGTGCAACAGCCCCCAGCGCCGCTTCAGCCGGCGCATCCAGCCATCGGTCGAGGTGATGGCCAGCGGCAGCAGCAAGACAAAACCGGCCATGCCCGCTGTGATGAATGGGCGCTTGAACACATCGCGGCCAATCTCGGCCCAGTCCAGCTGCTGGTCGAGCAGCAGGTAAATCAGCAAATGAATCAAGCCGTAAGCAAAGGCCAGCAAGCCCAGTGGCCGGCGCAAATGCCACAGTGCCGGCCAGCCGCTCAGCTGGCGCAGTGGGGTGATTGTCAGGGTCAGCAGCAGGCCGGTCAGCGCCCAGGTGCCGGTGCTGCGGGTGAGCAGTTCCACCGGATTCACCGCCTCGCCCAGCCGCCACAGCGCGCTGCCCAGCGGCAGCAGACCAATCAGCCAGGTCAGCGGGGTGGCCCAGCGCGGCCAGTGACGCAAGCCGGCCATTTAAAAATACTTCCGCAAATCCATGCCGCGATACAAGCCGGCCACCTGATCGGCGTAACCATTGAACATCAGCGTCTTGCGCTTGAGCAATTCGCCAATCCGCCGTTCGCTGGCCTGGCTCCAGCGCGGGTGATCCACCTCGGGATTCACATTGCTGAAAAAACCATACTCCTGCGGATTGGCCTGCATCCAGCTGGTCAGCGGGGCTTTTTCCACCAGCCGGATGGCCACAATCGACTTGATACTCTTAAACCCGTATTTCCACGGCACCACCAGACGCACTGGCGCGCCATTCTGCCGGGGCAATACCTCGCCATACAGGCCAAAGGTCAGCAAGCTGAGCGGATGCATCGCCTCGTCAATGCGCAGCCCCTCGCGGTACGGCCACGCCAGCACCGGCTGACGCTGCCCCGGCATCTGTTTGGGGTCGTGCAGAGTGACAAATTCGACAAACTTGCCCGCCGCCGTCGGCTGCACCTGCTTGAGCAAGGCCGCCAGCGGAAAGCCAATCCACGGAATCACCATCGACCAGCCTTCGACGCAGCGCAGCCGGTAGATCCGCTCCTCCATCGGTGCCAGCGCCATCAGCGCGTCCAGGTCGAAGGTGCGCGGCGTCTGCACCGCGCCTTCCACCCGCACCGTCCAGGGCCGGGTATTCAGGCTGCCAGCATTCGCCGCCGGGTCGGACTTGTCGGTGCCGAATTCGTAAAAATTGTTATAGCGGGTGATGTCCGACAGCTTGTTCATGGGCTCGCTGGTGGACAACGGGCTTTTTTGCGCGCTCAACGCGGCCTGCGCCGACTCAGCCAGCCACGGCAGCGTGGCCAGAGCCAGCCCAGCCTGCATGAAGCGGCGGCGGTCGCGGTAGACCTCGGGCGGGGTGATCTCGGAGGGATAGGGGGCGGAAGGGTCGGGGAGGCGGATGAGGGGCATGGTGAGGCTCCAGAGGCACGGCGGCGCGCCAGATCGTTGCAATGCCGTTCTGTCGTGCCAATCAGGAAAACCTTACGCACACGATTCGTGCGTAAGGATTGTGCGCTTGGAGTTCATCGTAGAAACAAGGTTCCAGACTGGGTCCATCCATCGGGTTGCTCTCAACGACAGCACAGCCTTCCGAGAGCCGCCAAGATCCATCGGCCTGTGCTTTGCGTATTTTTTCGGTGATGTCCTGAGGTTGACTGTTAATTTAGGGATACGCTGAACAAATCGTCATTCTCGCGAAGACTGGAATCCAAGATATTGATTTTGCTAGATTTTTATTTTGGCAAACACGATTTTTCTGAATAAATCAGCGCCTCCTTAGGTATTTGCGTGGTGATTTACCTGGGGGGTGTGGTGCGTTGCCAGAGCTCAAGATAGGCACGGTATTCCTCGCCCAGCGCATCCAGTTCTCCGGCATCCAGCTTGTTGGCGCGGTAGGTCAGGAAGGGAGGATGCCATGGCAGTTTGCAGC
Organism: Aquaspirillum sp. LM1; assembly: GCF_002002905.1. Lineage (NCBI taxonomy): Bacteria > Pseudomonadati > Pseudomonadota > Betaproteobacteria > Neisseriales > Aquaspirillaceae > Aquaspirillum > Aquaspirillum sp. LM1. Next base: position 2,980,265 of record NZ_CP019509.1, read on the forward strand.
GGTAGGCCAGGGCTTCCAGTGGTTGCAGCAATGTTTCTAGGGCAAAGAAATTTTGCCCGCTGGAAGTGTAGGCCTGCGCGTGATTGCCTGCGGTGGCCGCTACCAGCAAAGGGGTGTTTTCCAGACGTAACCCGGTTTCAGGGTAAGACAGGTAGTACATGGTGGTAAATACATCGTCCACCCATTGCTTGAGCAATGCTGGCGGTGCATACCATTGCACGGGAAACTGTAAAACAATACGCTCGGCACTCAGCAGGCGGTCGATTTCTTCGGGCACGTCGATGGGGCAGTTGGCGTACAGACCGTACAAGTCGATTACTTCTACGTTTGGCATGCTTTGTGCTGCGCGGGCCATGGCAGCGTTGGCATGTGATTGGGCCAGGTTGGGATGAAAAAGCAGAATTTTTGTGTGCATCGGACAGACTCCAGTGGGGATAATGGGGGGTGAAGGGATGCCGGCATGGTGCGCGGTTTGACGTGATGAATCCAACAGATTGCATCCATGAGAGTATATTCACGCCATGAATCTTCGACGCATTGATTTGAACCTGTTGGTCATCCTCGACGCTTTGCTGGATGAGGCGCATGTCACGCGTGCAGCGCAACGTTTGCTGTTGTCGCAATCCGCCATGAGCAATGCGCTGGCGCGTTGCCGCGAGCTGTTTCACGATCCGCTGCTGGTTAAGGTGGGTGGTGGCATGAAGCTTACGGCCAAGGCGCAATCTTTGCGTTGGCCGTTAAAGCATGCGCTGGCAGGGTTGGATGCGGTGTTTGCGCCGGATCAACCAGCTTTGGCAAGCGTGCAGGCGAATGTGCGCATCGGCATGGCCGATGCGTTGCTGAATACGGTGGCAGCACCGATCCAGCTCGCACTACAGGTGGATGCACCGGGCATTGCGCTGGTTTATCTGCCGTGGAGCGGTGGCCGCGAGATGGTGCGTCAGTTGGTCAACGATGATTTGGATATTGCTGTCTCGGTCATGCCGCAGACCGATGCCAGCTTGCGTCGGCAGATGCTGGCGATGGAGCACTATCAGGTAGTGATGCGTTTGGGGCATCCGGCGGCGGCAGATTTTACGCTGGATGCGTGGCTGGCGCATCCGCATGTGGTGGTGTCTCCGCGCGGCACCCCTCGCGGGGCATTGGATGATGCACTGTTGCGGATTGGCCGCCAGCGCCGCATCGGTCTAGTACTGCCCAGCTTTGTGACGGCACTGCAGATTGTGGCACATACCGATTTGATAGCCATGGTACCCAGCCGTTGCCTGACGGATGATGACCACCAGTGCTTGGCCATTTTTGTCCCTCCGTTGTCGGTGGAAACATTTCCGCTGCATCTGGCCTGGCACTCGCGTAACGACGCTAATCTGGCGGTGCAGCATGTTTGCATGTTGCTGCGGAAGTGGATTGACGGCGCGGACGGTTGAGCGGCGCATGTCGCGCTGCTGTTGGCCGGTCGGCATCAGTTCGTATTTGTAGGCTTGAAGGCGTTGCATACTGGATATTTTATACAGTCCACCCCCATCGACGGCAAGGACGGCTACGTCGTCCGCGCTATCTTTCCCCGCCCTGAACGGCGGGGCTTGCCGCGCACCGGGTCAAAAAAGCCAATCAGCCCCGGCAGCCATGGTCGCACCGCATCGGTCAGTGGGCCGTAAAAACACAGATGGTGGATGACAATAGTCAGACAGGCGAACGCTTTCAGGGCGTCCACCAGTGGCATGGCGGTGGGGGTCTGGCGCATGGCGCGAACAATCTCCGAATCGCGGCCTGAACATCATGCACGGCAAACGCCCGGCCAGTAGGGCCGGGCAAGCGGTGGCAACAGGCCAAGGGGCGGGATGATATCGCTGCACCGCACAAAAAAGATAGCGCCATCGCACCCGGCAGGGCAATCGCATGAATTCACGCCCGCCCAAGTCCGAAGAGCTGCTCACGGTATTCATCCGACGTCGCCGCAATCAGTCGGCGCACCTTGATGCCCCCCTTGCGCGGAATCGGATCCAGCCGAATCAGATTCAGCGTGATGTGCTTGAGCACCGCCAGGTTGTGCGCGGCATGGCCCGTACGGGCACGCATCTGATCATCACCAAACACCACGTCCATGCACCAGTGCAGGCGGTTCTCAACTGACCAATGCGCCCTGATGGCATGCGCCAGGCGTTGTGCATCCGCTGCCAGACTGGTGAGGTAGTAGCGCTGCTCGCGGGTGGTTTTGCCTTTGACCAGACGCTCTGAATCCATCACCACAAAAGCATATAAATCAGGCCATTGCGTTGGTTTGTACAGACAATCCAGTTGGTCGAAGACGTAGCAGCGACGATGTTCAATACGTCCGTGATCCTTCTCTATCTGCTCATGAAAGCTGTGCGGGGTTTGTTCCGCCGGGGCAGATTGGAACTGTGTGAAGAAGTCGCGCATTGAGTCGGCGAGCGTAGGGTGGTTGTCCTTGACCGCCAGAACATAGTCAGCTTTCTTGTCGCGGATGGCCTGGGCAATGTTGGTTTGCGTGCCCATCGCGTCGATGGTCACGATGCAACCTTCCAGCGCCAGGGTATTGAGCAGCGTCGGGATGGCGGTTTTTTCATTGGATTTTTTTGCCGTTGCCGTTTGTCCCATCACCAGCCCGGCCCCGGCGGCAAAGGCGCTGACCAGATGCAGTGCGGTGGCGTCCACCTTGCCGGAGCGTCGGCTGGTTTTGCCGTCGATTGCCACCACATCCTGAGCAGCCAGAGCGGGCAGTATGCTGCGAACCCAGCGTTGAAAGGCAGACTCGAATTCTGTTGGATCAATCAGCCCGAACAGCCGCCCAAACGTGTCATGAGAGGGAATGCCGTGTTCCAGCTTGAGATAGCGACGAAACCATGTCAGTTTCTCGTTGGCCCAGGCTTCGATCTCGACGAAGGTGTCGGCACCGGCCAGTACGCCGTTGACGGCGACCACGAGCACTTCGACCAGATCGTGCCGTGTCTTGCGGGTTTGGCGAGGGTCGGTGATGGAGACAAACACATCCGCTAGCTGCAACTTGCCTTCTGTCTCCATGAGTCGCTCCCAAAAAGCGGGACGCTACACAAATCAGGGGCAGGTGAACAGTCTGGGGCGTCATGGCTTGTAGGCGTTAGGGCAATGGCATTCATGCGATTGCCCTGCTGGACCAGCTGTAGCGCTGATTTCAGTTATACTTCCACGTAAACCTGCATCGCGCCCACGCGCCGATGCCCTGTCGGCCCCGGGCGCTTCGTTCGGGGCCACGGCTTTTGGGTGTTGCGCCAGAAGCCAACTGAATTTGCGGATGCCGCCCGAACATGAACGCTAACACCCTTTCCCTGCCTGCTGGTCCCGAACTGCCAGACCGATGGCGTGCCCAGGCCAGCGCCCAGCTGGCACCGGGTGAAACCTTGCTGGGCTGGATGGAAGTCGATCTGAACACCCAGCTGCGCTTTACCGCCGGGGTGATCCTGCTTACCGACCGCCGCCTGCTCAGCCAGCCAGCGGAACAGGCGGCGTGGCACAGCTGGCCTTTGCATGCCGAGCTGCAATTGCATCACCACGATCACGCCGGGGTGGGCAGCCTGGAGCTGCAGGATGGCCACCAGCAGCTGGCGCTGTGGCGCTACACCCTGAATGTCAACGCCCAGGCGCTGCGCTTGCTGGCGCAGTGGGAGCGTCAGCTCAATCTGCTGCGCCATGGCGAGCCGGCCATGTTGGCCGAGGAAGAAGAACTCAGCTGCCCCAGCTGCCATAACCCGATGACGGCGGATCAGGACGAGTGCCCGGTGTGCGCCCGCGAACTGCACACCCCGCCCTCCACCTGGACTTTGCTGCGGCTGTGGCGCTTTGCCCGGCCCTACCGCTGGCAGCTGCTGGCCGGATTCCTGCTCACGCTGGCGTCCACCGCCGCCACCCTGGTGGCCCCGTATCTGACCATGCCGCTGATGGACAATGTGCTGATTCCATTCCAGAACGGCAAGCCAATTGACTGGTCGCTGGTCAGCCTGTATCTGGGCGGGCTGTTTGCCGCTGCCTTGCTGGCCTGGCTGCTGGGCTGGCTGCGCACCTACATTCTGGCGCTGGTGTCCGAACGGATTGGCCGCGACTTGCGCACCACCACCTACGAGCATTTGCTGAAATTGTCGCAGGAATACTTTGGCGGCAAGCGCACCGGCGACCTGATGGCGCGGATTGGCTCGGAAACCGACCGCATCAATGTGTTTCTGTCGCTGCACCTGCTGGATTTTGCCACCGACGTGCTGATGATCGTGATGACCTCGGCCATCCTGTTTTCCATCAACCACTGGCTGGCCATTGTCACCCTGCTGCCGCTGCCGTTCATCGCCTGGATGATCCACTATGTGCGTGACAAGCTGCGCACCGGCTTCGAGAAGGTAGACCGGGTGTGGGCAGAAGTCACCAATGTGCTAGCCGATACCATTCCCGGCATCCGCGTGGTCAAGGCATTTGCCCAGGAAAAACGTGAAGCCGAGCGTTTTCGGGAGGCCAACAAGCACAATCTGGCGATTAACGACCGGTTGAACAAAACCTGGTCGCTGTTCTCGCCCACTGTCACCCTGCTGACTGAAGTGGGCCTGCTGGTGGTGTGGGGCTTTGGCATCTGGCAGATTTCCAAGGGTGACATTACCGTCGGTGTGCTGACCGCGTTTCTGGCCTATATCAGCCGCTTTTACACCCGGCTGGACTCGATGAGCCGGATTGTCTCGGTCACGCAAAAAGCCGCTTCGGGGGCCAAGCGGATTTTTGACATTCTCGACCATGTGTCCAGCGTGCCGGAGCCGGCCAAGCCAGTGCATCTGCCGCAGCTGTCCGGGCGCATCGAACTGCGCGACGTGGGCTTTCGCTACGGCAATCGCGCGGTCACCCGTGGCGTCAGCCTGGATATCCAGCCGGGCGAGATGATTGGCCTGGTGGGCCATTCCGGCTCGGGCAAGAGCACGCTGGTGAACCTGATCTGCCGGTTTTACGACGTCTCGGAAGGCTCGATTCGGGTTGATGGCGTGGACATCCGCTCGCTGCCGGTGGCGGAATATCGCCGCCATATCGGCCTGGTGCTGCAAGAGCCGTTCCTGTTTTTTGGCACCATTGCCGAAAACATCGCCTACGGCAAACCCAACGCCAGCCGGGCAGAAATCATCGCCGCTGCCCGCGCCGCGCACGCGCACGAGTTCATCCTGCGCCTGCCGCATGGCTACGATTCGCTGGTGGGCGAGCGCGGTCAGGCGCTGTCTGGTGGCGAGCGCCAGCGTATTTCGATTGCCCGCGCGCTGCTGATCAACCCGCGCATCCTGATTCTGGACGAGGCGACGTCTTCGGTGGATTCCACCACAGAAAAAGAAATTCAGAAGGCGCTGGACAATCTGGTCAAGGGCCGCACCACCATTGCCATTGCCCACCGCCTGTCTACCCTGCGCAAAGCCGACCGGCTGGTGGTGCTCGACCGTGGCCGCGTGGTGGAAGAAGGCAGTCACGACGCGCTGATGGCGCGCCAGGGGGCCTACTGGCAGTTGTACCAGGCGCAGGCGCGCCAGGCCGAGGCCGACCGTGCCGAGGCCGAAGCCGAGTGGGCCGGCGACAGCCCGGCCAGCGCCTGACGTCAGGCAAGCCCGAAACAGTCGTTATCCCCAGCGAGGTTTGGTATGCATCCCCCTGATTTCACCCTGCAGCGCAACGCCTTTGGCCAATTGGTGCTCAGCCGCGATGGCAGCGACCACACCGGCGTGACCGTGGTGCGCGCCTTTCCGATTGGCGCGCCGGACGATGGCCTGTCGCTGGTCAGCCCGGATGGCCACGAGCTAGCCTGGATCGACCATATCGACCAATTGCCGCCGGCCATGCGCCCGCTGATTAGCGAAGCGCTGGCCAGCCGCGAATTCATGCCAGTGATCCAGCGCATTCGCAGCGTCAGCAGCTTTGCCACCCCCAGCACCTGGACCGTGGATACCGACCGGGGTGCCACCCAGCTGGTGCTCAAGGGCGAAGACGACATCCGCCGGATGACCGCGCCCGCGCTATTGATCAGCGACAGCCACGGCATTCACTACCTGATTCGCGACCCCGGCCTGCTGGACAAGGCCAGCCGCAAACTGCTGGACCGCTTTTTATGAGCCATGCCTACTTCATTACCGGCACCGACACCGAAATCGGCAAGACCCATAGCGCGGTGCGGCTGATTGAGCACTGGCGCAGCCAGGGCTTGCGGGTAGCGGCAATGAAGCCGGTGGCGTCGGGTTGCAGCGTCGGTGCCGATGGCCAGCTGGTGAACGACGACGTCGAGCGGCTGATTGCCGCCAGCGGCCAGACCGACCGCGACGCGATGAACCCCTACCGCTTTGCCCCGCCGATTTCGCCGCATCTGGCGGCGCGCCAGGCCGGCGTGGACATCGACCTTGACCTGCTGCGCCAACGCTTTGCCGCCCTGCAGGCCGATGCCGATATGGTGCTGGTGGAAGGGGCGGGCGGCTGGTATGCGCCGCTGACCGACACGCTGAGCATGGCCGACCTGGCCTGTGCGCTGGAGATTCCGGTGGTGCTGGTGGTGGGGTTGCGTCTGGGCTGCATCAACCACGCCCGGCTGACCGCCCAGGCCATTCGCGCCAGCGGCGCGCCGCTGGCCGGCTGGATTGCCAACCAGCCGGTGGCGGATGTGGCGTGTCGTGACGAGGTGATGGCCACGCTCAAGCGCACGCTGGACGCGCCGCTGTGGCGGGAAATCGGTTTTGGCGGCTGAATTGGCCGGCGCGGGGTTAATCCACTTCCGGCAGCAAGGCCGGTAGAGCAGGCATGGCCAGCTGCGCCGCCAGCACCTTGCTGCGCAAGCGGCCATCCGCCAGCACCCGGCCACCCTGGCGCAGGTACAACGCCCGCACGGCCTTCACATACTGTTCGGTTTCTTCATACGGCGGAATCTTGCCCAGCCGCTGCACCACGCCCTCTCCGGCGTTATATGCCGCCAGCGCCAGATCCAGCTGGTGGTTGAACAAGCCCAGCAAAAAACTCAGATAGCGCGCGCCGGCCTCCAGATTGCGCCGGGGTTCGCTTACCGCGTCGCCGCTGACGCCAAAACGGGCGGCAGTGTCCGGCATCAGCTGCATCAATCCCTGCGCGCCCTTGGGCGAGGTGGCGCTGACGTGGTAGCCGGATTCCACGGTAATCAGCGCATGCAGCAGCGCCGGCTCCAGCTGGTGGCGACGGGCGGTGCTGTCAATCAGCGGGCCCAGCGTGCTCATCGCCCGGGTGTCCCGCCCGGCCAGATAGTGGCTGACATCCACTGCCGGCCCGGTTTGCGCCGTGGGCAAGCTGCCGCGCTTGAACAGCCGATAACGCTCGTCCAGCGCCTTCGGGGCCAGATGCGCCATACCCTGTTCGTCGATGAAGCCATACACATCCGCCCAGACCGGCGCACACCACGCCGCGCACAGCCAGACCATTCCGATCATGAACCTTGGCAAAAAATTCTCCTCTATGGTGATGCAAGTGAGAGACAGGCTGTCACACAAACCCACATGCGAAACGGCGGCCAAACGGGTTATGCTGTGATGGTCGCACTCACCAATGTCTGACCCCGGCCAGCCGCCAGGGTTCAGCATTTTACTCAAGCACATGCAAGGGAGTTTCAACCATGGGATTGCTGGACCAGATTACCGATGCCATCAGCGGTGGCGCACAACAGGTGCAAGACACACTGGGCAATGCCAGCGGCGCGCTGGGCAGCCTGCTGGAAAACACCGGCGGCCTGAGCGGGCTGGTGGACAAATTCAACCAGGCTGGGCTGGGTGAAACCGTGCAAAGCTGGATTGGTCAGGGCGAAAACCTGCCTGTCAGCCTGGAGCAAATCCAGTCGGTGCTTGGCCCGGATACCCTGAATGCGCTGGCCGAACGCGTCGGCATCGACCCGGCCCAGGCCGCCAGCTGGCTGTCGGACAATCTGCCGGAATGGGTGAACCAGCTGACCCCGGATGGCCAGTTGCCGGATGTGGGCGGTCTGCTCGATCAGGGTGTGGCGGCGGTGAAGGGCTTGTTTGACCGCTTTTGAGTGGGACGGTGGGCGCAGCTGTTTGCGCTGACGGTGCTGACGGCGGCCCGGTTGAGCCGGGCCGTCAGGCCAGCGCATAGCTGTGCCATGCGCCGCGCTGCACACAGCGCTTCTGTGGCCCATCATCAGGCCAATACTTCAGCCAATACTCCAGAAAAACTTGCCGCCATCCGGATGCTTGCGTATCATGCTCAGTTCCCCGCGAAAATGTCCGTGGGGCGAGCGAATTTTTTAGGAGCTTAACGAATGTATGCGGTCGTAAAAACCGGTGGCAAGCAGTATCGCGTTGTCATTGGCGAAAAACTTAAAGTAGAACAGATACCTGCAGACATCGACAGCCAAATCGTCCTGGATCAGGTACTGATGGTTGCAGATGGTGATCAGGTGGCAGTGGGCACCCCGCTGGTGGCTGGCGCTACCGTGACGGCGACTGTCGTGTCGCATGGTCGTGGCGAAAAGATCCGCATCTTCAAGATGCGCCGTCGTAAGCACTACCAAAAACACCAGGGCCATCGTCAGAACTACACCGAAATCCGCATCGACGCGATTTCGAAGTAATCCGGGAGAATCCTCATGGCACACAAAAAAGCAGGCGGTAGCTCGCGTAACGGTCGTGATTCCGAATCGAAGCGCCTGGGCACCAAAGTTTACGGCGGCGAGCTGATCCCCGCTGGCAGCATCATCATCCGTCAGCGTGGCACCCGTTTCCACGCCGGTGACAACGTTGGCATGGGCAAGGATCACACCCTGTTCGCCAAGGTGGATGGTTATGTGAAGTTTGAGGTCAAGGGCGCTGCCAAGCGCAAGACCGTGGTTGTTCTGCCGTACACCGGCGAAGCCGAAGCCGCGTAATTTTTACGCTGTCTTTCGCGTGAATCAGAGCCCTATCCTGTGATAGGGCTCTTTTTGTTGCGGTGCAGCCGTGAACCATGAAGCGCCACCGGCTGCGACGCTTCATGCCTCACCGTTGCCCGCCCCCAAGGAGTGCAAGACATGAAATTTATCGACGAAGCCCGGATTGAAGTCTCCGGCGGCAAGGGCGGCAATGGTTCGGCCAGCATGCGCCGGGAAAAATTTGTCCCGCGCGGCGGGCCGGATGGCGGTGACGGTGGGCGTGGCGGCAATGTGATTGCCGTGGCGGACAAGGACATCAACACCCTGGTGGACTACCGCTTTGTGAAAAAATACATCGCCCGCAATGGCGAAAACGGTCGCGGTGCGGATTGCTATGGCAAGGGCGCTGACGATATTTTCCTGCGCATGCCGGTGGGCACGCTGATTACCGATTCGCAAACCGGCGAAGTGGTGGCCGACCTGACCACCGACGGCGTGCAGGTGATTATTGCCCGTGGCGGCAAGGGCGGGCTGGGCAATATTCATTTCAAAAGCTCGGTCAACCGCGCCCCGCGCCAGTTTACCCACGGTGAACCGGGCGAATTGCGCGAGCTGAAGCTGGAGCTCAAGGTGCTGGCCGACATCGGCCTGTTGGGCATGCCCAACGCCGGCAAGTCCACCTTTATCCGCTCGGTGTCCGCCGCGCGGCCCAAGGTGGCGGATTACCCGTTCACCACCCTGCACCCCAATCTGGGCGTGGTGCGCATCGACGAAAACCGCAGCTTTGTGATTGCTGACATCCCCGGCCTGATTGAAGGCGCAGCGGATGGCGCGGGCCTGGGACATCGTTTTCTCAAGCATTTGCAGCGCACCGGCCTGTTGCTGCACATTGTCGATCTGGCCCCGTTCGACCCGGACACCGACCCGGTGGCCGAGGCGCGCGCGATTGTGGAAGAGCTGCGCAAGTACGACGAATCGCTGTACAACAAGCCGCGCTGGCTGGTGCTGAACAAACTGGACATGGTGGACGACGACGAGCGCGCCGAACGGGTGCAACAGTTCCTGGCTGACTACGGCTGGCAGGAAAACCCTGATCCCTACGCCGACTTTAATCCGATGGCGCCACGTCACTTCGTGATTTCAGCGCTGACCGGCGAAGGCACCCGCGAGCTGACCTACGCGGTGATGGATTATCTGGAAACCGTGCGCCAGCGCGCCGAGCAGGACCGTCTGGCCGCTGCGGCGGCTGCGCGACCAGGTGAGCTGATTACACCGGTGGCCCCGCCGCCGGCAGAATAAGCTGGTGCGGTGTTGCGCCGCTGGAGGTACATGGGGGGTCAACGCCCGCTGATTCAGGCTGCCTGCGGGCAGCCTGAATGCATGATGGCCCAGCGCTTGCTTGGGTTTTTGCGCAAACAGTCAGCCGTCCGGCATGACGGGGCGGCGGTTTTGCGGCACTATGTGATGTTCGTGGATTCGCCCACTGGCAAACAGCGTGGGCGACAGGTTTAATCCTTACAATGGCGTCCGGCGGACCCCGGACGAAAACTCCATGGCGCTTCTTGAAATTCGTAATGTGGTCAAGCAGTTCGCTGACTTTACCGCAGTGAATCATGTCAGCCTGTCGGTGGAAGCCGGCGAGTTCTTCACCCTGCTCGGGCCGTCCGGCTGCGGCAAGACCACCCTGCTGCGCATGCTGGCTGGCTTTGAACAGCCCGACAGTGGCGAAATCCTGCTCGATGGCAAGGATGTGTCCACTGTGCCGCCGGAAAAGCGCCCGGTGCATACGGTATTCCAAAGCTACGCGCTGTTTCCGCACATGACCGTGCGCGAAAACATCGCCTTCCCGCTGAAAATGGCCGGCTGGGCCGCCGACAAAATCGCCCCGCAAGTGGACGAATTGCTGGAAGACGTGCGGTTGGGCAAATTCGGCCAGCGTTACCCGCACGAGCTGTCCGGCGGCCAGCGCCAGCGGGTGGCGATTGCCCGTGCCCTGGTGGATCGTCCGCGTTTGTTGCTGCTGGACGAGCCGCTGTCGGCGCTGGATGCCAAGCTGCGCGAAGAAATGCAGATCGAGCTGATCAATCTGCAAAAGGAAGTTGGCATCACTTTTGTCTACGTGACCCACGACCAGGCCGAGGCGCTGGCGCTGTCGCACCGGATTGCGGTGATGAGCGCGGGTCAGGTGGAGCAGCTGGACAAGCCGGAAACCATCTACAGCTACCCGCGCAACCGCTTTGTGGCGGACTTCATCGGCCAGTGCAATGTGCTGGACAGTGAAGTGAAGGCCATTCATGGTGATGGCAGCATGACCATCGCCATCAAGGGCTGTGGAGAAATGAAGGCGCTGGCGCGCGACGGGGTGACGGTGGGGCAGCAGGGCTGGCTGGCGCTGCGCCCGGAAAAAATCAAGCTCGACCGCGAACTGCCGGAACTGCCCAACGAAGCCTACTTCAAGGGCCGGGTGCATGACTGTCTGTACATGGGCGACGTGACGCTATACATCGTCGAAGTAGGCGAGGGTGTGCGCATCGAGGCCATGCTGCCCAATTCGGCCCCCGGCCTGGCCAAGCTGTTTGACGACAATGACCCGGTTGAAATCGCCTGGCGGTTTGACGCCGGCAGCTTCCTGACGGAGTAAGCCATGCACGATCGTTTGGGAAAATGGCTGCTGTCGTGGCCGCCGCTGGTGTATTTGCTGGTGTTCTTCCTGATTCCGTCGCTGATCATGATGTTCGCCGCGTTCCGCTATCCGGGCGACTACGGCGGGCTGATGCCGCTGACCTCGGAAGACCCGGCCACCGGCAAGCTGGTGGTGGACGTTACCCTGGCCACGCTGGGGGACTATCTGACGCTGGAAAGCTTTGCCCGGCTGGTGGATGAACCGCTGTATATCGAGCTGTTTATTAAATCACTGTGGTATGCCACGCTGACCACGCTGATCTGCATCGCCATGGGCTACCCGCTGGCCTGGCTGATTGCCCGCAGCCCGAAAAAATTCCGCGACCTGCTGCTGCTGCTGGTGATTCTGCCGTTCTGGTCGAACTTTCTGATCCGGATTTATGCCTGGATGATTCTGCTCGGCCCGCAATCGGCGCTGACCAAGGTGGTCAATCTGGTGGTCACCGCCTTTGGCCACGAACCGGTCAGCCTGCTGTTCACCCCGTTTGCGGTGATTGTCTGTCTGGTCTACGTGCATCTGCCATTCATGGTGCTGCCGCTGTACGCCAATCTGGAAAAACACGACCTGGCCCTGCTGGATGCCGCCCAGGATCTGGGTGCCACTGCCTGGCAGCGCTTCTGGAAGATCACCTGGCCTTTGTCGCTGCCCGGCGTATATGCCGGTGCCGCGCTGGTGTTCATCCCGGCGCTGGGCATGTTTGCCGTGCCGGACATCATCGGCGGCACCGAAGGCATCATGATCGGCAACCTGATCAAGCAGCAATTCCTGGAAACCCGTGACTGGCCGTTTGGTGCCGTGCTGTCGATCATGCTGACCGGCGGCGTGCTGCTGATGGCGGCGCTGGCGGCGGCGGTGAGCCGGGGCAAGAAAAAGGTGAAGCATGGCTAAACGACACTCCTGGTGGCTGTGGGGCGCAGCCGCGCTGGCCTATCTGTTTCTGTACCTGCCGCTGGTGATTGTGGTGGTGTATTCGTTCAACGATTCCAAGCTTAACGCCGAATGGGTGGGGTTTACCTTCAGCTGGTACGACAAGCTGTTTCATAATCGGGAAATGCTGACCGCCGCAGGCAATTCGATGGTGATTGGCGTGGTGTCTGCCGTGGTGGCCACCTTCTTTGGCACCCTGGCCGGCATGGCCATGCACCGCTACAAGCTGCGCCTGCTGCCGTTTCTGGTGCTCACGCCGATTGCCATCCCGGAAATCCTGATGGGGGTGAGCCTGCTGATTTTCTTTGTGCTGCTGAATGTCACCCTGGGCATGACCTCGATCATCCTGGCGCATGTGGCGTTTTGCATCGGCTTTGTGGCAATTGTGGTGCGCGCGCGCATGCAGGGCATGGACAACAGCCTGGTGGAAGCCGCTCGCGATCTGGGGGCCACGCCGTGGCTGGCGTTCCGTCTGGTGACGCTGCCGCAGATCATGCCGGGGATTCTGGCGGGCGGGCTGATGGCGTTTACCCTGTCGATTGATGATTTTGTGATTACTTTCTTTACTGCCGGGGTGGGCTCGTCCACCTTGCCGCTGCAGATTTATTCGATGATCAAGATTGCTGTGACGCCGGAGGTGAATGCGATTTCGACGCTGTTGATGGTGTTGACCTTGTGCTTGATTGTGCTGGCGTCGAAACTGTCGCCGGGGGCGTTGCGGGCGGAGTAGCGCGGCGTGGGTAACCGGCAGCGCTTTGCCTGAACATGAGAAACGCTGGAGAAAATCGTCGTCCCCGCGTGGGCGGGGACCCAGGCAAGGTACTACGGCGTGCTGACGGTAAAATTACCCTGGCCGCTGTTTGTTGAGTATTCACCCGTCCCACGCTGTGGTGAGTTTCTGGATTCCCGCCTTCGCGGGAATGACGGGGTGGGATGCGATGGGCGGTGGATTGAATTGCGGGGAATGACGTATCTCAGGCCGTGGCATTTCGCCTGGTGGCAGTCAGGTAACGGTCGCGCGTCTCCGTCTGGTTTTTCACCCTCTGTCGCGTCGTCCCTGCGCAGGCGGGGACCCAGGCAAGGTACTACGGCGTGTTGACGGTGACATTGCCCTGGCCGCCGTTTGTTGAGGATTTATCCATTCCACGCTGTGGTGAGTTTCTGGATTCCCGCCTTCGCGGGAATGACGAGGTGGGGTGCGACGGGCGGTGGATTGAATTGCGGGGAGTGACGTATCTCAGGCCGTGGCATTTCGCTTGGTGGCAGTCAGGCAACGGTCGCGCGCCTCCGTCTGGTTTTTTGCCCTCCGTCGCGTCGTCCCCGCGCAGGCGGGGACCCAGGCAAGGTACTACGGCGTGTTGACGGTGACATTACCCTGGCCGCTGTTTGTTGAGGATTCACCCGTCCCACGCTGTGGTGACGCTGGATTCCCGCCTGCGCGGGAATGACGGGGTGGGGTGCGATGGGCGGTGATTGAATTGCTGGGTGTGACGTATCTCAGGCCGTGGTATTTCGCTTGGTGGCAGTCAGGCAACGGTCGTGCGTCTCCGTCTGGTTTTTCACCCTCCGTCGCGTCGTCCCCGCGCAGGCGGGGACCCAGGCAAGTTTCTACGGCGTGTTGACGGTGAAATTACCCTGGCCGCTGTTTGTTGAGGATTCATCCATCCCACGCTGTGGTGAGTTTCTGGATTCCCGCCTGCGCGGGAATGACGGGGTGGGGTGCGGCGGGTGGTGCGTGGTGGAAATGACCCGCCGAGCGGGCTGGCAGTGCGTACTGTCTGTTTTTCTGACTTGATTTTGATCGAACCTTGAAGGGAACAAGATGAAAAAGCTGCTGCTGTCGATGTCCTTGCTGGCCAGTTCCATGGCGTTTGCCGCTGATGAGCTGCACCTGTACAACTGGAACAACTACCTGACCGAAGCTACGGCCAAGCGCTTCGAGCAATCCTGCAAGTGTAAGCTGGTGCAGGATTACTACGGTGACAACGAAGAAATGCTGGCCAAGCTGGCTGCCGGTGCCAAGGGCTACGACATTGTGGTGCCTACTGGCTTTGCCGTGCAGACCCTGATTGGCCAGAAAGCCGCTGCGCCGCTGGACAAGGCCCAGCTGGCTAATCTGAAGAACGTCAACCCTGGCTATATGGGCGGCTTCTTCGACAAGGCCAATGCCTACTCGGTGCCGTACTCGTTTACCACCACCGTGCTGGGCTACAACGAAACCCAGCTGCAAAAAGCCGGCGTGCTGGACAAGGCCAATAGCTGGGCGCTGATTTTTGATCCGGCAGTGGTGTCCAAGATCAAGGGCAAGGTCACCGTGCTGGATTCGCAGCGCGAGCTGATGTCGGCGGCGCTGATGTATCTGGGCTACCCGGCCAATGAAACCGACCCGGCCAAGTGGAAGCAGGCCCAGCAGGTGATCCTCAAGGCCAAGCCGTACTGGGCCGCTTTCAACAACCAGAGCTATATCAAGGAACTCACCCTGGGCAACGCCTGGGTGTCGCTGGGCTATTCCAGCGACCTGTTCCAGGCCCAGCAGGATGCCATCAAGGCCAAGCGTCCGTTCAAGCTCGGCTTTGGCCTGCAACAGGAAGGCAACACCCTGTCGCTGGATAATCTGGTCATCCTGAAAGATGCGCCGCGCAAGGATCTGGCGCACAAGTTCATCAACTTCATGCTGGATGGCAAGAACGCCGCCGACCTGACCAACGAAGTGGGTGCCGGCAACCCCAACCAGGCGGCGATGCCGAACGTCAAGCCGGAAATCACCAAGCTGTCGGCCATTTTCCCCAGCAAGGAAGCCCTGCCCAAGCTGCAACAGCTGCAGGACCTCAACAGCAAGCAGCGTCGTGACATGAACAAGCTGTGGTCGGAAATCAAGCTGAAGTAAGCCCGCCCATGCTCACCCCCGGCCCCGTGCCGGGGGCGTGTGCCCACCATGCCAGCTGACCTTGCGCGGCGATGACCGCGCCCATTCTGCCTACGCTGCCACCTGCGCCCCATCGGGTGCCGCACTGGTTCGCCCTGTGTTATCTGGGGGTGATTGTGGTGGTCAGCCTGTATCCGTTTACCGACTGGGAAGACAGCGGCCAGCCCTGGCTGGAGTTTCTGTTTTACCCTCTGCCGTATTACCGCACCAGTTTTGACATTGGCGTCAATGTGCTCGCCTACCTGCCCTATGGTCTGGCGCTGGCCAGGGTGTTTCGTCCGGCCTGGCTGGGCGTGCTGGCGGCAGTGTGCCTGGGCGGGCTGACCAGTGTGGTAATTGAAATTGCCCAGCTGTATCTGCCGGTGCGGGTGGCGTCCAACCTGGACGTGCTGTGCAACACTGGCGGTGCCTTGCTGGGGGCCTTGCTGGCCACCGTGCCGTGGAGCGTGCGTCTGGGCCTGCTGCTGCGCCGTGCCCGTCGGCGCTGGCTGGTGGCCGACAGCAGCGCCGATTACGCGCTGATGCTGGGCGCGTTGTGGTTTCTCACCCAGATCAACCCGGCCACCACGCTGTTTGGCGTGGTGGTGATGCCGGAAGGCCTGCCGCAGCCGTTTGAATCGCCGCTGGCCAATCCGGCCTTATTTCTGTTTTTGCTCGAAGCTGGCGGTGCCATGCTCAATCTGACCGCCACCTTGTTGTTCATCGCCAGTTTTCTGGCCCGTCGTCGCGACCATGCTCAGGTGCTGGCCGGGTTTTTTCTGCTGGCCTGGCTGTTCAAGGTGGTGGCGGCAGCGGCCATGCTCAAGCCGGTCGCTTACTTTGCCTGGATCAACCCGCATGTGCTGGCCGGGCTGGCGCTGGGTGGGGTGCTTACCTGGTTGCTGACCTACGCCCAGCGCTGGCTGCAAACCGCCATTGCGCTGGTGCTGCTGGCCTTGGCCCAACTGGTGGCGGCGCAGTGGCCGCTGGTGGCCACCCACGACGACCAGCGCGGCCTGTTCCGCTGGGCCTACCATCTGACCAACATCAATGCCTTATCCGAGTTTGCCAACCATCTGTGGCCATGGGCAGCGATGGCATGCTTGCTGATTTCTGCACTGCGCCAGTTCCGACGCGAACAGTGGTAGGCCCACGCCGGGTCAGCGCGCTGCCTCTGGCGGCGCATGGCATACCACGCATAGCTTGTTGCCATCCGGATCGCGAAAGTACGCCCCGTAATAGTCGGCGTGGTAATGCGCACGCAGGCCGGGCGCGCCGTCACATTGGCCGCCGTGCACCAGTGCCAGCTGGTGCGCCGCATCCACCTGCGCCCGGCTGCTGGCCGACAGCGCCACCATCTGCCCATTGCCTGGCTGATGCGGCTGGCCATTGTAGGGATGGCCAATCAGCAGCAAGGGCCGCTGGCCACCTGGGCTGTGCCAGCCGGCCCAGGGCGTGTCTGGCTGGCAAAAGCGCTGTTCCAGGCCCAGTGTGGCCATGAGGGGCGAGTAGAACGCCAGCGCCCGGTCAAACTGGCTGACGCTGATGAATACATGGGAAAACATGGCGCGCTCCTGAACAATTGGTTTTTCTCAATGCCCGTCCGCCAGATGGTGCTCTGCCGGTTCGGCGCAGCGCCGGGCAAATTCGGCCAGCGAAATATCCAGCGCTGCCTCGCCGGGGGCCAGCACCCCGCGCAAGACTTGCGCCTGCACGGAATGACGACGGAACGGCAGTGGCGGCAGGATGAACAACTGGTACAGCTCACCCAGCAAGATATGCTCGGCCCGGCCTGTCAGCAGCCAGCCATCCTGCCGGGTGCGGCTGACATAGCCGGCGCGTGCCAGAGTGTCGAGCAGGTGGCCCAGCTCATCATAGCCCGTGTGCACCCGGCGGCGCAGGTCGGCCAGCTGCAGACTGCGGCCCTGCTGTTGCGCCTCGTTCAGTTGCAGCAGGATTTCCAGCACATGCAGCAGACGCCGGCTGTTGTTGGCCGGCCCTTGCCAGGCGCGGTCGGCCCAATAGGGCAAGGTGGCGGTGAGCACGGCACCAAACAACACCACCAGCCAGATCAACTGCAGCCAGATCAATAAAATCGGAAACGCCGCAAATGCGCCGTACACCAGTTGGTAGGACTTGGCCAGATCCAGATACAGGGCAAACCCGGCCTGGGTCAGCTCCAGCAGCAGCGCGGCACAGCCAGCCCCCATCAGCGCATGACGGCGCGGGACATGCCGGTTGGGGGTGAGGCTGTACAAAATCGCCAGAATCAGCGTGGTCAGCAGCAGCGAAGTCAGCCATTGCAACAGGCCGGATATCAGCGGTGCCTGGCTGCCCAGCCCGCTGGCGCGCATCAGCCGCGCCAGGCCAGACAAGCCCCCGCCCAGCAGCAAGGGGCCCAGGGTCAGGATGGCCCAGTAGGTGAGCATCTGCCGGGCAAACGGGCGCGGGGTGTTCACCCGCCAGATGGTGTTGAAGGTGCGTTCGATGGTCAGCATCAGCGACAGCGCCGTGGCCGCCAGCAGCACCAGCCCCACCGCCGTCAGCCGGCCAGCGTTGTCGGCAAACTGGCGCATGTATACCGAAATGATCTTGCCGGCAAAGTCGGGCACCAGATTGGCCAGCAGAAACAGCTTGATGCGGGCGCTGTAGTCGGCAAACACCGGAAACGCCGACAACACGATCAGGCCCAGGGTCAGCAGCGGCACCAGCGACAGCAAGGTGGTAAAGGTCAGACTGGCGGCCACCTGCACGCAGCGGTCTTCCACCAGCAGGCGACGCACGACAAAGGCCAGAAAGCTGACCAGTTCGCGCAGGCGACGGGGCAGCAGACGGGCAAGCGCAAGGCGGGGAACGGCAATCACGGGGCGGCTGACGGAAGCGGTAAAGCGGCTATTGTCCGGGCAAGGCTGGTCTGGGCACAAGCCCGGCCTTGCCCCGAGGTACAATGCCAGCTCTGGCGGCCTATGGGCCGTGCGTAGTTCTCAAGAGGAGCCTGTTCATGCACGATATCCTGGTGCTGTATTACAGCCAGCATGGCGCGGTCAGACAGCTGGCGCAGCTGATTGCCCGTGGCGTGGAATCCGTCCCCGGTTGTCAGGCGCGGCTGCGTACCGTGCCGAAAGTGTCTACTGTATGCGAAGCCACTGCCCCGGCCATTCCGGACTCTGGCGCGCCGTATGTCGAGCCGATTGACCTGGTGGAATGCGCCGGCCTGGCGCTGGGCAGTCCCACCCGGTTTGGCAATATGGCGGCGGCGATGAAGTATTTTCTGGATGGCACCACCGGGCACTGGCTGAATGGCGCGCTGGCGGGTAAACCGGCCTGTGTGTTCACCAGCACCTCCAGCCAGCACGGCGGCCAGGAAAGCACCCTGCTGTCGATGATGCTGCCGCTGCTGCACCACGGCATGCTGCTGGTGGGCTTGCCCTATACCGAACCGGCGCTGTCCGCCACCCAGACCGGCGGCACCCCCTACGGCGTCAGCCATGTGGCCGGGGCCAACAACGACCGGCCCATTTCCGACGACGAACGCAAGCTGGCGCTGGCCCAGGGCAAGCGGCTGGCCGAGGTGGCGCTGAAGCTGCGGGGATAAAAAAAACCCGCCAGGCCCCAGGCCCGGCGGGTGAACACAACACCCTTGCAGCACATCAACCGAGAATCTTGCCTTAACGCTTGCCGTGGCGCGGCTGCGGCATGGCTTGATCGAACGCGGTTTTTTGCGTGTCGGTCAGCGTGTCGTAGAAGCGGCGGGTTTCGTCCTTCATCGCTTCCATCGACTTCATGCGCAGCTGCATATGCTCGCTCATGCGCTCCATCCGTTCCGGGGCGCGGGTGGGTGGGGTTTGCTCGCGCATTTTGTCAAACTGCTCGCGGTGCTGCTTGGCCTGTTCACGCACAAAGTCGGCATAACGCTGCCAGCCGGCTTGCTGGCCATTGCTGAGCTTGAGCGCGCTTTTGAGTTTATCCAGCCGGGCATCCACCTTGGCCGGGTCCATGGCGGCGTGCATGTGGCCCATCATGCGGCCATGCATCGGGCCATCACATCCGGCGGGGGGCATCGCCCACGCCCCGGCAGACAGCAACCCGGCACTCACACCCACCACCACCAGCAGACGACGCAACGAGGTACGCAACATAATCAGTTCTCCTTCACTCAGTTTGAGATGACACGGCCACGACCGCTGTCGTGATGGAGCCATTAAACGCCAGTGATGTAACCTGGGCATGTCCTGCCGCCGGCAAAATGTAACGTAGTGTTGCCAGCGCCAGACCGGTTAACTGCTGTTACCCGAAACTTGCCCGCAGGCCGGAACGGCGTTGGATAATGCCGGCATGGATACTGCTGATCATCTGCTGGTCGTTGACGACGACCGCGACATTCGCGAACTGCTGACCAACTACCTCACCCGCAATGGCTTTCGCGCCACGGCGGTGGCCGACGGGCGTGCCATGCGCGCCGCACTGGCGGCGCATGCGTTTGATCTGGTGGTGCTGGACGTGATGCTGCCCGGCGAAGACGGCCTGACCCTGTGCCGCGAACTGCGCGCGCGCTCCAACCTGCCGATTCTGATGCTGACCGCGCGCGGCGACGACCTCGACCGCATTGTCGGGCTGGAGATGGGGGCTGATGATTACCTGCCCAAGCCGTTTAACCCGCGTGAACTGCTGGCGCGGATCAAGGCCGTGCTGCGCCGGGCGCGCTCCCTGCCAGACAATCTGCACGCGCCACAGCACAGCTTTGCCCGGTTTGACGGCTGGACGCTGAACTTCGACACCCGCACCCTGCACGACCCAGCCGGTGAGGCAGTGGAATTGTCTGGTGCCGAGTTTCGTTTGCTGAAAATCTTTGTCGAGCGCCCGCACCGGGTGCTCAACCGTGACCAGCTGATGGACCTGCTGCATGGCCGCGATACCGAGCCATTTGACCGCAGCATTGATGTGCAGGTCAGCCGCCTGCGCCAGCGCCTGGGCGACGACGCCCGCGAGGCGCGGCTGATCAAAACCGTGCGCGGTGAAGGCTATGTGTTCACGGCACCGGTCAGCTTGTCTGGAGAGCCGGCATGCGACTGATGCCCCGCTCGCTGTTTGCCCGGCTGGCGTGTTTGCTGGTGGCCGCGGTGGCAGTGGCCCTGGCGGCCAGCACCTGGCTGATGCACCGTGACCGGGGCGAGCAGTATCTGCGCAGCCGCATCGAGTTCAATGCCCACCGGCTGACCGATCTGGCGCGCTGGTACGACTCGCTTGGCCGCGCCGAACGCGAGCGCCTGGCCCCGCTGGTGTCCCTGCCTGGCCTGCGCATCCGCCTGGCCGTGCCTGGTGCCCGCCCGCCCGAGCGCGAGTTTTTGCCGCCCGGCGCACAATTGCTCGAACTGGCGCTGCGTGACGCTGATCCGCAGCGCAGCGTGGAACTGCACCGGATCGAGCGCCAGCCGCCCGACCTGGATGCCCCGCCGGGCCGGCGCGTGCAAGTGTGGTTGCGCCTGGCCGATGGCGACTGGATGGTGGCGCAGGTGCGCCTGACCGGCGGCGGTCACGCGCCGCCGCCCCCGCCGTTTCTTGGCCAGCTGGCCGCCACCCTGGCAGCGGTACTGCTGGTGGCACTGATTGCCGCGCGCAGCATGACCCGCCCGCTGGATCAACTGGCCGATGCCGCCGATGCGCTGGGGCGCGACCTGAAACGGCCACCGCTGACCTTGCGCGGCGCGCAGGAAGTCCAGCGCGTTGCCCAGGCGTTCAACCGCATGCAGGCGCAATTGCTTGAGCACCTGGACACCCGGATCAAGCTGCTGGCGGCGATGAGCCACGACCTGAAAACGCCAATTACCCGGCTGAAGCTGCGCGCCGAACTGCTCGACGAGGACGAGGTGCGGGAAAAATTCATCCGCGACCTGGATGAAATGCAGGCGCTGGTACAGGAAACCCTGGCCTATCTGCGCGATGAAGTGGCCGGAGTCAGCCCCGAGCTGTGCGACCTCAACAGCCTGCTCGACGCCTGGCTGGCCGACCGCGCCGAACTGGGCCAGCAGCCGCAGCGCCACGGCCAGGCACAACGCCCCTTGCGCACCGCCCCGGCAGCGCTGCGCCGGATTGTGGACAACCTGCTGGACAATGCTTACCGCTATGCACCGGGCGACGTCAGCCTGACGTTGCACGACGAGGGCGATAGTGTGACCCTGAGCATTCGTGACCACGGGCCGGGGATTCCCGCCGAGCAGTTGGAACGGGTGTTCGAGCCGTTTTACCGGCTGGACAGCTCACGCAATCGCAGCCTGGGCGGCAGCGGCCTGGGCCTGACCATTGCCCGCCATCTGGCCCATCAACTGGGCGGCAGCTTGCGGCTGGATAGCCCGGCGGAGGGTGGGTTGTGCGCGGTGGTGTGTTTGCCAAGGCGTTAAGTTGCGCGTGACATGGCGCGGGGCACCGCCACATCGCCAGCCTCTCTCGCCAGGTTTTTTGCTGGTGTCTGACCCGGTGCGCGGCAAGCCCCGCCGTTCAGAGCGGGGAAGGATAGCGCGGACGGCGTAGCCGTCCTTGCCGTCGATGGGGGTGGACTGTATAAAATACCAGTATGCAACGCCTTCAAGCCTACAAATACGAATTGCGGCCAGACGGCCAGCAAGAGCGGCAAATGCGCCGCTTCGCTGGCTCGTGCCGCTTCGTGTTCAACAAGGCATTGGCCTTGCAAAAGGAGCACTACGAGCAAGGCAAGAAAAAGCTCGGCTATCAGGGCTGTGCAAGCTGCTCACCGAGTGGCGCAATGGATCTGAAACGCCGTGGCTGGCCGATGCGCCCGTTCATCCGCTGCAACAGACGCTCAAGGACCTGGAGCGCGCTTACGCCAACTTCTTCGCCAGACGCGCTGATTTTCCGCGTTTCAAGAAGAAGGGCCAGTCCGACAGCTTTCGCTATCCAGACCCGAAACAGATCAAGCTCGACCAGGCCAACAGCCGAATCTTCCTGCCCAAGCTCGGCTGGCTGCGCTACCGCAACAGCCGGGAAGTGCTGGGGGTGGTGAAGAACGTGACCGTCAGCCAGTCCTGCGGCAAATGGTTCGTGTCGATCCAGACCGAACGCGAGGTCGAGCAGCCAATTCCAAAGGGTGGAGCAGTCGGCATCGACCTGGGCGTGGTGCGCTTTGCCACGCTCTCGGATGGCGCGTTCCATGCCCCGCTCAACAGCTTCAAGCGACACGAGACGGCCTTGCGCCGCGCGCAGCAGGCCATGAGCCGCAAGACCAGATTCAGCAGCAACTGGAAGAAGGCAAAGTCCAGAATCCAGCGCATTCACGCCCGCATCGGCAACGCCCGCCGCGACTTCCTGCACAAAGCCACGACCACGATCAGCCAAAACCACGCGATGGTGTGTATCGAGGACTTGCAAGTGAGAAACATGTCCAAGTCGGCAGCAGGCAGCCCCGAAAAGCCGGGGAAGCAGGTTCGGGCCAAGTCCGGCCTGAACAAGTCCATCCTCGATCAAGGATGGGCCGAGTTCCGCTGCCAATTGGACTACAAACTGGCGTGGAACGGCGGGCATCTCATCACCGTGCCGGCACAGAACACCAGCCGCACCTGTCCGTGCTGCGGCCATGTGTCGGCGGACAACCGCCAGACGCAAGCCCGGTTCCAGTGTGTTGAGTGCGGTTTTAAGGAAAACGCCGATGTGGTCGGCGCGATCAACATCCTGTCTTGCGGGATGCAACGATTGCGAGACGAAGGGCAGGACACGGCGGACGCTTCCGCCGGGCGGGAAGCCGCAGCCCGGATCGCCTGTGAAGTGAGCGGTGCAGTCATGCCGCCAGCAGCAGGAACCCGCCGAAGCGACTTATGCCGGCTCGATGCCGGGATGAGCGCCGTAGGAATCCCCCGACTTTAGGCGGGGGAGGATGTCAAAGTTGCCATCCTGGTCTCACCCCGAGACCACACATCAGTTAAAATGCTGGCTTGGTTTGTAAAAAAATGACGAATTCATGGGTGTGGGCAAGGCGATTTGCTTCAGCGGTTGAGTGGGAGACGACGCTTGAGCGCTATGTGAACACTTACAACCAGCAGATTCCGCAGCGTGCGCTCAACCTTCTTTCGCCCATTCTGGTGCTGAAAGAATGGCAGAAGAAGAAACCCGAATTGTTCAAGAAGTGCGTTTATAACCAGGCGGGACTTGACGCTCTGGGTTCTTGAGGCCACCGTAAAACATGCCCACTCAAACGCTCCCTTCCCCGCTCGCCCACGCCCTCACCCCAGACGGCCTGATTGTGTGCACCTTGCGCGCACTCTGGCCCGAAGCGCTGGCGGTGTATGCTTTTGGCAGCCAGATGCAAGGTCAGGCCGGCCCTGACAGCGATCTTGATCTGGCGCTATTGCTACCCGCTTATGCCGACCCCCTAGTACGCTGGGATGTGGCCCAGCAGCTGGCGATTGCGCTGGGCTGTGACGTGGATTTGCTCGACCTGCGTGCTGCCAGCACGGTGATGCAATATCAGGTGATTACCACGGGCCAATGTCTTTGGGCGCAGCAGCCGGCAGCGGGTTTGTTTGAATGCTTTGTGTTGAGCGAGAAACTGGATTTTGACGCCGCTCGCGCCGGGTTGCTGGCGGATATTGCCCAGCAAGGAAAAGTCTATGCGTGATGATGTGTTGTTCAACAAGGCGGCCACGATTGAGCGTTGTGTGGCGCGGGCAAAAGAAGAATTCACCGCTGCTGGTGATTCTTTTGCTACTGATTTCACTCGCCAGGATGCGGCAGTGCTGAATGTGCAACGGGCGTGCGAAGCGGCGCTGGACATGGGGCAGCACTTGATTCGCCACGAAAAACTGGGCATTCCACAAAGCGCACGCGATGTGTTTGCTTTGTTGCATGCTGGCGGCTGGATTGATTCGGCCTTGGCGGTCAATCTGCAAAAGATGGTCGGATTTCGCAATATCGCCGTGCATGACTATCAGGCCTTGCTGATTCCGATTGTCACCGAGGTGATTCGTCATCATCTGGACGACTTTTTGCGCTACAGCCAGCATCTGCTTCAGCGCGCCCATAAGACCCCTTAGGCTCACCTCAAGAAACGCTAAAAATGGCCATTCCCACCCCAACGGGAATCCCGTATTTTGATTGTGTTGGGTTTGGCTTTTGGCAAAGGCGGTTCTGGGGCGATTGTGCCAGGCCGGTCATGCACGTTTTCTGTCCGGCTGCTTGTCCGTTTCCCGACAAGCCACACGACACGACACGGTGGGTGTTCAACAAGTAGTTGATATAAATCAATATTCCTCATGGCGCGGGTTTTGCTCGCATCCCTGTCAGCACCAGCTCTTGAGGAGTGTCATCGTGGAACTACCCGTTATCAGCAGCGCGCCCACCAGTGGCTCAGGCTGTTCATCCAGTGGCTGTGGCTCGGCGCCTGATGCCATGGCGCACTTGCCCGACGCGATCCGTCAAAAAGTGCAGGATCACCCCTGTTACTCGGAAGACGCTCACCACTATTTTGCCCGCATGCATGTGGCAGTCGCGCCGGCCTGTAATATTCAGTGCAACTACTGTAACCGCAAATACGATTGCGCCAACGAATCCCGCCCCGGCGTGGTGTCCGAGCTGCTCAACCCGCAGCAGGCCGTTACCAAGGTGCTGGCCGTGGCGGCCACCATTCCGCAAATGACCGTACTGGGCATTGCCGGCCCCGGCGACCCCCTGGCCAACCCGTCGCGCACGTTTGAAACCTTCCGCGAGCTGTCGGAAAAAGCTCCGGACATCAAGCTGTGCCTGTCGACCAACGGCCTGACCCTGCCGCAGCATGTGGACGAGATTGCCAAACACAATATCGACCACGTCACCATCACCATCAACTGTGTGGACCCGGAAATCGGCGCGCAGATCTATCCGTGGATTTTTTGGGAAAACCGGCGGATTCGCGGGGTGGAAGCGGCGCGCATCCTGATTGAGCAGCAGCAAAAAGGGCTGGAAATGCTCACCGCACGCGGGATTCTGGTCAAGGTCAACTCGGTGATGATTCCGGGGGTGAACGACCAGCATCTGAAAGAAGTGTCCAAGGTGGTCAAGGCCAAGGGTGCTTTCCTGCACAACGTGATGCCGCTGATTGCCGAAGCCGAGCACGGCACCTACTACGGCCTGATGGAGCAGCCTTCGCCCACGCCGGAAGAATTGCAGGCGCTGCAGGATGAATGCGGCGGCGATATGGCAATGATGCGTCACTGTCGTCAGTGCCGCGCCGATGCGGTGGGCCTGTTGGGTGAAGATCGCGGTGCCGAGTTTACCCTGGACAAGCTGGAAGACATGCACGTCGATTATGAAGCGGCGATGCAAACCCGTCAGGAAGTGCGCGAAAACCTGCTGGAACAGCTGGCCGCCAAGCGCGCCGGCGGTGCCCCGGCCCGTCCGGCTGGCGTGGCGGCAGACAGCCGGCCTGTGCTGATGGCGGTGGCCGCCAAAAACGGCGTGGTCAGCGAACACTTTGGCCATGCCCGTGAGTTTCTGGTGTACGAAGCCTCGCCAACCGGCGTGCGGTTGATGGGTCATCGCAAGGTAGACCTGTACTGCAACGGTGCCACTGACTGTGGCGATAGCGGCGAAGGCGGCCAGCCCGCCGGGTCGATTCTCGACCAGATCATTCACGCCCTGTCTGGCTGTGAGCAGGTGCTGTGCGCGCGGATTGGCTTTGAACCGTGGGGCCAGCTGGAGGCTGCCGGCATTCAGCCCAATGGCGAACACGCCATGGAGCCGGTGGAAGACGCCGTGCTGGCGGTGTATCAGGAAATGGCAGCTGCCGGCAAGCTGGCGGCTCCGGTCAGCAAACTGGACAAGGTGGCGTAAATGGCTCTGCAAATTGTCGATCTGTGCGTCAACTGCTGGGCGTGCGTGGACGTCTGTCCCAATCAGGCCGTGGTGGAAGACATCCCACACTTCCTGATCAACGACCAGGCCTGCACCGAGTGTCTGGGCGACCACGCCGAAGCGCAGTGTGCGGCGATTTGCCCGGTGGAAGGGGCCATTGTCAACGAGCTGGGCGAGCCGCTCAACCCGCCCGGCTCGCTGACCAACATTCCGCTGGAGAAGCTGCGCCAGCTGGGCCTGCTTGATCGGGAGGCCGCGTAATGGCCGAGCTGATCTTTTATGAAAAGCCCGGCTGCCAGGGCAACGCCCGACAAAAAGCCCTGCTGCGTTCGGCTGGCCACCAGCTGACCGTGCGCAATCTGCTGACCGAACCATGGACAGCGGAGCGCCTGCAGGGGTTTTTTGGCGATCTGCCGGTGGCGCAGTGGTTCAACCGCAACGCCCCTGCAGTGAAGTCTGGCGAGGTCAACCCCGACGCGCTGGACGCCAGCAGCGCGCTGGCGCTGATGGTGAAGCGACCGATCCTGATCCGTCGCCCGCTGCTGGAGCTGGGCGACGAGCGCTGGGTGGGCTTTGACCCGGCGGCGCTGGATGCGCGCATCGGCCTGAATGGCGTGGCAGTGCCCAACGGCAATCTGGAAGCCTGTTCACACCACGGCGCCGACGCGGCGGCGCATGCCGCCGCGTGCCATGCAGAGGGGCACGCACATGAACATTGTTCACCCTGACCAGGCGGTTGAACTGGCCCCCGGCGTGCACTGGATTGGCGCGCTGGACCCTCACCTGCGCCGTTTCGACATCATCCTGTCCACCGCCAATGGCACCAGCTACAACGCGTATCTGGTGCGTGGCGAACACGGCGTGGCGGTGATCGACACGGTGAAGGAAGGTTTTGCCGACGATTTTTTTCGCCGGCTGGAGTCGGTGGCCCGCTACGACGAAATCACCACCATCGTGCTCAATCACCTGGAGCCCGACCACAGTGGCGCGTTGCCCGAGCTACTGCGCCGTGCGCCCAATGCCCGCGTTTACCTGTCGGTGCGCGCGCAGATGATGCTCAAGGCGCTGCTGAAGCCTTCTGCCGGCGTGGCTCCGCCCGAATACACGCCGGTGACCACCGGCGACACCATCGACCTAGGCGGGCGCACGCTGGCTTTTTTCCATACGCCCTACCTGCACTGGCCAGACACCCAGTGCACCTGGCTGGTGGAAGAAGGCATGCTGTTTTCCGGCGACGTATTTGGTTGTCACTACTGCGACCCACGCCTGTTCAACGACCGGGTGGGCGATTTCCGTTTTTCGTTTGAATATTACTACGCCCACATCATGCGTCCGTTCCGCGCGCATGTGCTGGATGCGCTGGAACTGCTCGATCCGCTGGACATCCGCCTGATTGCCCCGGCGCACGGGCCGATCCTGCGCCACCGTCCGCGCGACTACCTGGCCCGTTACCGGGAAATGGCCACCCCGCGTCTGGCGCTGGATACCGACGCCCAGGGCGAAAAAACCCTGGCGGTGTTTTATCTGTCTGCCTACGGCAATACCCGCAGCATGGCCGAGGCGATTGCCGTGGGTGCCGAGCGGATTGCCGGCGTGCGCGTGTCGCTGTTTGATCTGGAAGGCGGCGAAACCGCGCATTTTATTGACCTGATCGAAGCCGCCGACGGCCTGGCCTTTGGCAGCCCAACGCTGAACGGCGATGCCGCGCCGCCGATCTGGTCCTTGTTGTCATCGCTGACCACGGTCAACGTCAAAGGCAAGTTTGGCGCGGCGTTTGGCTCCTACGGCTGGAGCGGCGAGGCGGTGCGCCTGATTGAAGACCGCCTGCGTGGCCTCAAGCTGCGCGTGCCGGTGGAAGGCCTGCGCCTGAAGCTGGTGCCCGACGCCGCCGAGCTGGACGCCTGCCGCACCCTGGGCGAAACCCTGGCCCGCCACCTGGTGGGCGAGGCCATGCCACGCGAACTGGACATGGCCAGCCTGTGATGACTTCGTACTGTTCCCGACCTTTTACCCTGGAGCCCGCTCATGGCCAAAGCCAAAGTCACGTTTGAAGATATCGGTGTTTCGGTCACCGTTCCCGCCGGCACCCGGCTGATTGAAGTGTCGGAAAAAGTGGGAGCCGGCATTACCTATGGCTGCCGCGAAGGCGAATGCTGCACCTGTCTGACCAAGGTGGTGTCGGGTGCTGAAAACCTGGCCAGCCCATCAATGCTGGAAGACCAGGTGCTGAAAGACAATATGGCCCCGCGCAACCACCGACTGGCCTGTCAGGCGCAGATTCTGGGGGGCGAAGTGGTGGTGCGGCCTGCCTAACTGGCCTGGGCCGGGCTGGGCGCATCGGGACTCCTGACGCCCTGCCGGCTTGCAGGCTCGCCGCGCCGTGCGCGGCACCTTATCGCGATTTGTTCAGGGCGTGTTGTGCCGGGCAAATCGCCCGGTTTTTTCCCACCCCAGGAGCAACACCATGGCGCTGATTACTTTTTCCAGCCATTTGCACAAAGACAAGACGGTGTACGCCGTCGCCGGCAGCCTGACCCAGACCATTCTGTCGCTGGCCAAGGAAAACCACATCCCGATCGACTTCGGCTGTGGCAATGGCGAATGCGGCACCTGTCTGGTCAAGGTGTCGTCGGTTGACACCAAGCGCTCGCCGATGGGCGGCCCGCTGACCGACCGCGAAATCAATGTGCTGAAAGAAATGGGCCACATCACCCAGGCGCAGATCGAACAAATGCGCGTGGACGACATTCCGCCGACCCAATGGCGGCTGGCTTGCCAGATGATCGTGCGTGACGAAGACATTCTGGTTGAATACCCGAGCAAATAAGCCCGGCACGCTCCGCCATCTGGCCTGACTGCGCCAGACGGCGGGGATGCTGCGCTGTGAGTTGGAGAGTTCTCATGAACGGTCCGGACCGCCTTGAATACCGCGCCATGCTGTATACCAGCCTGCTGCAAACTGCATCTGGCCCGATGCAGGCAGGCGATCATCCGAACCGGCTGTTGCTGGCCAGCCTGCTGGCCGGCCAGCGCAGCGGCATGGGCTGCCTGCCTGCCCAGCTGGGGCTGGAGGCCGCCGATTTCCAGCAACTCTGGCTGGACTATTTTCCGCACGCCGGTTTGCCCACCAGCCGACCGGCGGCTGTTCCTGACCGGGTGCCGGAATGGGACGAGCTGTACCAGTTTTTGCTTGATCACCGCGCCGGCCAGCAGCCGGTGGAAGCCTGGATGGCCACCATCCTCACCACCGCCTGCGCCGGGCGTGACCACCTCTGGCAGGATCTTGGCCTGGCCAGCCGGGGGGAGCTCAGTCAGCTGATTGCACTGAATTTCCCGGCTCTGGCCCAGGCCAACCAAGGTGACATGAAATGGAAAAAATTTATCTACCGGCAACTGTGCGCCCGCGAGGGGATTTACGTTTGCCCGGCGCCTTCCTGCAACGCGTGCGCCGATCGACCTCAGTGCTTTGGCCCCGAATGCTGAATCTGTCCTGCGCGGCCTTGCGCCCGCAGGCTCCGCTGACGGTGGAAGCCCGCGCCCTGGCCGCGTATCTGGGTCTGGCGGTGGGCGATGCGCTGGGCGCTACGGTCGAGTTTCTCACCCCCAAGGAAATCCAGCTGCAGATTGGCGTACACCGCAACCTGACCGGCGGCGGCTGGCTCAAGCTGCGCCCCGGCGTGGTGACTGACGATACCACCATGAGCCTGGCGCTGGGCGATGCCATCCTGGCCTGCCAGGGTCAGGTAGAGCCGCTGGCTGCCGCCCAGGCATTTGACCGCTGGATGCGTGGCAAGCCGGTGGATATTGGCAATACCGTGCGGCGCAATCTGGTGCGCTTTCGCCAGACCGGCGAGCCGCACGCACTGCCATCGGAACACGACGCCGGCAACGGTGCCGCCATGCGCCTGCTGCCGGTGGCGCTGGCCACCCTGGGCCAGGACGCCGACAGTGTGCGTGCCGCCGTACACGCCCAAGCGCATGTGACCCACCACAACGCCTTGTCTGACGCTGCCTGCGAAACCCTGGTGGCAATGGTGCACGACCTGCTGGCCGGTGCCGACAAAAAAACCGTGCTGCAACGCCATGTGCAGCCGCTGGTGCAGCAATACCCGCTGTTTGCCTTTCGCTGCCGCCGTTGCGACAACCCCAGCGGGTATATCGTCGATACCCTGCACGCGGTGTTTCAGGCATTTTTTGATACCGACGGGCTGGAAGACTGCCTGGTGGATGTGGTCAACCGGGGCGGCGATGCCGACACCACCGGGGCGATTGCCGGCATGCTGGCCGGCGCGCACTACGGGCCGAAAGCGATTCCGCGCCGTTGGCTGGCGGTGCTGGACGCTAAAACCCGCACGGCCTGCGAAACCCAGGCCTGGCTGCTGTTGCCGATGCATCGTTGAGTGGGCCAATACGACTTTGGTCGTATTGACGCGGTTGGCGGGTCAAAATGCTGTGCGCCCTACGTAAAAATACCTATCCTTATAAAACGTTGCTCAGTTTCGTCTGGGGGCTGGTCCGGTGTCATTTGGCCAGTTTCTCCCAGGCGGTTGCCTGGCAAACCCTCCGTCAACCGTGTTGACACCCATACCCACAAAAAAAAACAGGGGTTTTTCATGCGCAACAACCAGCCAATCACCCAAGTGGAAACTTTGCTGCCTGAAGGGCAGTTCATTTATTCACGCACCGATTTGCACGGCAATATTGTCGAAGCCAACGAGGCATTTGCCCAGATAAGCGGGTACCTTCGTGAGGAAATGATAGGCCAGCCGCATAATATGGTCCGTCACCCGGACATGCCCGAGCAGGCGTTTCAGGACATGTGGCGCGACCTCAAGCAAGGCCGGCCCTGGCGTGGCCTGGTGAAGAACCGCCGTCAGGATGGCGGGTTTTACTGGGTGCTGGCCAATGCCTCGCCCGTGCGCGAGAACGGCCAGATTGTGGGCTATCAGTCGGTGCGCAGCTGTCCGTCGCGTGAGGCGGTGCAGGCGGCGGCAGCGATGTACCAGCGCATCAAGCAGGGCGACAAGTCGATTGCCGTGGTGCATGGTCAGGTGGTGCCGGTGTGCAAGCCGCTGTGGGCGCGCTTTGTCGGGCTGGGCAATCAGTCCTGGCTGTTTGGCGGTTTCATGCTGCTGGTCAGCCTCAGCCTGCTGGCCAGCAGCCTGCTGCCCACCGAGGGCTTGCGCACGCTGTGGCAGGGCATGGGCGCACTGGGGCTGGTGTGGAGCCTGGTGTTTTTGCTGCTGTTTGTGCCGCGCCTGCGCGCCGATCTGGCCAGCCTGGATGGCTATCTGGAAAACCTGCTGACCAGCGGCAACCTGAAGCAGCGCTTTGCCTTGTCGCGCCGCGATGAGCTGGGACGGGTGGCCAGCAAGCTGGACCGGTTTATTTCTTCGGTGCAAGCCACTGTTCAGGGCATGGCAGATTCTGCCACACAGGTGCAGTTGGTTTCCCGTGAGGTGGGCCAGGGCGTGGGCGGGGTCAGCCACTCGGCCAGGGTGCAAAGCGATGCCACCAGCTCGGCAGCGGCGGGTATTGAGCAAATCACCGTGTCGATTGGCGAGGTGACTTCCCACGCCAGCGCCACCCGCGAGGCTGCCGCACACGCTTCCATCCAGGGCGAAAAATTGTCCGAACAAGCCTGTCAGACCATTTTGTCGCTGGCCGATACGGTAAAAACCTCGGCGGCTCAGGTGGAGCGGCTGGGGGTGCAGTCGGAAGAAATTTCCCGGATTACCGGGGTGATCAAGGACATTGCCGACCAGACCAATCTGCTGGCGCTGAATGCCGCCATTGAAGCCGCCCGTGCTGGCGAACAGGGCCGGGGTTTTGCCGTGGTGGCTGACGAAGTGCGCAAACTGGCCGAGCGCACCACCAAGGCCACAGCAGAAATCAGCACGATGATCAGCTCGGTGCAAAGCGAAACCGGCAAGGCGGTCAATGGCATGCGCGCTGGCGCGGTGCAGGTGGAGCAGGGCGTGCAACTGGTACAAAACGCCCAGGGCGCGCTGCGGGAAATCAACAGCCAGATGGCGCACACCATGGGCATGGTCAACGATATCAGCCACTCGGCCCAGGAGCAGGAGCGGGCCATGACGGTGATGGCGCGCAGTGTGGAACAGGTGGCCTCGATGACCGAACAGAATATGGCAGTGGTGAGCCAAACCACTGCTACGGTAGAATCACTTAATAGCATGGTGGGACGCATGCATAAATCGGTGACTCAATACCAGGTGTAAGCCGCGTTCCAGCGGTGTTCCAACAAGGACAAAACATGTGCAGTGCCGGTGCCGTGCGGATTTCCCCGTGGCCTTCCCCTTTTTTTGCTCGGGCTTCTGTGGCGCGTGATGCGCGCCATGGGGCGGGGTATTGACCATGCACGGCGTGACACTGTCTGTGGTGGTGCTGGGGCCTTGCCCTGGCCCGGACGCCTTGCTGGCCACCCGCCTGGCCGCCCACCACGCCGAACCCTGGTGGTGCCCGACCCTGGCCGACCTCCACCGTGCGCCGACCCGATCGGCCATTCTGCTGGTGGAATGGCACTGGCTGACTCGCCTGAGCCTGGCCGAGCAGGCCCAACTCAGCCAGCAGGCAGGTGACCGCGCCGGCTGGCTGGTGTGGAGCGCCAGCCCGGTGGCCTTGCCGGCGCAACTTCACTGGAAACGCCAGGGCGTCAGCGGCTTCTGCCTGCTGTCGCCTCCGGACCTGAATCCGCTGCTGGCGCGTATCGATACCCTGCTGGACAGCCTGGCCGGCCCGCCATTGCGGGTGCTGCTGCTGGATCAGGCCGACAGCCTGGCGCTGCACGCGCCCATGCTGCGCCAAGTGGGCCTGCAGGTGCTGACCCTGGCCGACCCGCTGCAACTGCTGGCCAGCCTGGAGGCGTATCACCCGGATGTGCTGCTGATTGGGGCGGCCTTGCCGGGCTGTTGCGTACCAGATGTGCTGGGTGTGCTGCGCCAGACCTTGCCGGGCCAATGTCTGCCCGTACTGGTGCTGGCCGATGCAGAAGCGTATCCCGCCGTGCTGCACTGGCCGGTGGCGGTGCAGGGCTGCCTGCTCAGGCCGGTGGCCGCCAGCGCGCTGCTGGCACAAATTACCGCCCAGGGCCGGGCCGGGCGGGCGCGTTTATCCACCCGGCTGGCACTGGCCGAGCAGCCCTTGCCGCTGGAGCCGTTGCGTCAGGCGGTGGATGAACACGCGATTGTCAGCGTGGCGGATGCCGATGGCAATATTGTCCATATTAACGACAAATTTTGCGAAATCAGCGGGTATTCCCGTGAGGAATTGCTCGGTCGCAGCCATCGTCTGGTGAAATCCCACTGTCACCCCCAGTCCTTTTACGAAGACCTGTGGCACACCATTTCGTCTGGCCACAGCTGGCGCGGCGAAGTGTGCAACCGGCGCAAGAATGGCGAGCTGTACTGGGTGGAAGCCAGCATCCTGCCGGTGCTGGATGAGCAGGGCCTGCCGGTGCAGTATTTGTCGATCCGCACCGACATCACCCACCTGAAGGCGGTTGAGCAGGCGCTGCAGGAAAAAGAAGCCCGCTACCGCTCGCTGGTGGATACCGTGGCCGATGGCATTGTGCTGTACGACCCCAATGGCCAGGTGATTGAGTGCAACCCGGCTGCCGAGCAGATACTGGGCCTGAGCCGTGAGCAGATACTGGGCCATTCGGCGCTCAGCCCGATCTGGCGTTGTGTTTACCCCGATGGCCGCCCGTGCCGGGGTGACGCCCATCCGGTGATGCAAACCCTGGCCACCGGCCTGAGCCAGCAAAATATGCTGATGGGCGTGGAGCGCCCGGATGCCTCGCTGGTGTGGGTGAGCATGTCGTCAGCCCCCATTGCCGCCGCCAACGCCCGCCAGGCTTCGCTGGGGGTGGTGGTGTCGTTTTCCGACGTAACCCGCATCCGCGAAATGGACCGGGCCGCGCGCGAATCACTCAGCAAGCTGGAAGCCACCATCCGGGCGATTCCCGACCCGCTGTTTGAAATGGACCGGGACGGTCGCTACTGCGACATCCACCCCAGCGATATCGGCCTGCTGGCCGCGCCGGTGCATGCGCTGCTGGGCAAGACCGTGGACGACGTGCTGGAGCCAAAAGCCGCCCGCACCGTACACCAGGCGATTGCCGAGGCCGCCGCGCAGGGCGTGTCGTATGGCCACCAGATCTGGGTGACCACCCCGCGCGGGCGGCGCTGCTTTGAATTGTCGCTGGCGCGCAAGCTATTGCCCGAGCAGGCCGACGCCCTGCGTTTTGTCCTGCTGGCCCGCGACGTGACCGAGCGCAAGCATATCGAAGCCCGCTACGCCTTTGCCGTGGAAGGTGCGGGCGACGGGGTGTGGGACTGGAATATGCTGACCGGCGACATGCCGTTGTCCGGCCACTACGAAGACATGCTGGGCTTTGCCAAGGGCGAACTCCCTCCCAGCATCGAAGCCTGGAAGCGCAGTGTGCATCCGGATGACTGGGCGGCGGTGCAGCAGGCGCTGAATGGCTACCTGGACGGCCAGCTGCCCAACTACGCAGTGGAACTGCGCCTGCGCTGCAAGGACGGCAGCTATAAGTGGATTCTGTGCCGGGGCACCGTGGTCGAGCGCGACAGCGCCGGTGCGCCGGTGCGCATGATTGGCATCCACAGTGATATTTCCGAACGCAAGCGCGCCGAAGAAGCGCTGCTGGTGTTTCGCCGGCTGGTGGAAACCACCAACCAGGCCATCCGGGTGGCCGATGCCGCCGGGCGCATCCAGTATGTCAATCCGGCCTATGAACAACTGCTGGGCTACACCCTGGCCGAGGTGGCCGACAAGCCATTCACCCAGACCGGCATTGTTTCCGAGCAGCAGGCGCTGGTGAATGAAATCCTCGACCGCCTGCAGCAAGGCGGTGGCTGGCAGGGTTTTCTCAAGCTGCGTGACAAGGGCGGGCGCGAATTTGTCAGCCTGAGCAATATCCGCAGCATCACCTCACCCGACACCGGCGAGCTGCTGCACAGCTTCAATATGTTTGTCGATTACAGCGAGGAAATTGCCCGCCAGGAAGCGCTGGAGCAGGCGGTGGCGCAGGCCAACGCCGCCAACCAGGCCAAGTCCACCTTTTTGTCCAGCATGAGTCACGAACTGCGCACACCAATGAACGCCATCATCGGGTTTGCCCAGATGCTGGAATACGACAGCGAGCTGAATGCCGACCAGCAGGACAATGTGTATGAAATTCTCAAGGCCAGCCACCACCTGCTGGCCTTGATCAACGAAGTGCTCGACCTAGCCAAGATCGAATCCGGACGGATCAACCTGTCGCTGGAGTCGGTGGAATTACTGGCGCTGGCCGACGAATGCTGCCAGCTGATCCAGCCGCTGGCCACCCCGCGCGGGATTCAGATCCAGCTAGAGATTCCCGCCGACATCCAGATGCGCGCTGACCGGGTGCGGCTGAAGCAGGTGCTGCTCAACCTGCTGTCCAATGCCATCAAGTACAACCGGGAAAATGGCCAGATCCATCTGCACGCACACGCGCACGGCAGCCATGTGCAACTGAGCGTGGCCGATACCGGCATTGGCATTCCGCCCGAGCGGCTGACCGAAGTATTCCAGCCGTTCAACCGGCTGAACGCCGAATGCAGCGAAGTGGAAGGCACCGGCATCGGCCTGACCATTACCCAGCGCCTGGTGGAAATGATGGACGGCCATATCGGCGTGGAAAGCCAGCCCGATGTTGGCAGCCGCTTCTGGATAGAGTTGCCGGCAGAACACTACTGCCCCCCCGAACTGGCCGGCGAGGCGCTGGACGACGACGGTGCCGAACCGATGGCCAGCGCCAGCGTGCTGTGCATAGACGACAACCCGGTCAACCTCAAGCTGGTGACGCAGATTCTGGGCATGCGTCCGCATCTCCGGCTGATGACCGCCCACGCGCCGGAGCTGGGCATTGAACTGGCACTGGGCCATCTGCCCGACCTGATTCTGCTGGATATCAACATGCCCGGCATGGATGGCTACCAGGTGCTGGAAGTGCTCAAGAGCGAGCCCCGGCTCAAGCATATTCCGGTGGTGGCGGTCACCGCCAATGCCATGCCACGTGATATCGCCCGTGGCAAGCAGGCTGGCTTTGCTGACTACCTGACCAAACCCCTGCATATTCATCACTTCTTGCAGGTGCTGGATGCCTTGCTGGCCACACCCACCGCCGCTGTGCCGGAGGTCGCCCAATGAGGCGCACGCCTGCCGGCCTGGCGCGCGCGGCATTGCGCCAAGGAAGCCCTGATGACGCCTGATTTACTCTGTGGTTCGCGCATTCTGATAGTCGATGACGAGCCGGCCAACCTGAAGCTGCTGGACAAGATGCTGGCCAGCCAGGGCTATGAACAGCGCATCCTGATCCAGGACCCGCGCGAGGTGCTGCGCCACTACCAGGAAGCCCGCCCCGACCTGATCCTGCTGGACATCAACATGCCGCATCTGGATGGCTACCAGGTAATGGAACAACTCAAGGCGTTGAACGACCCGCTACCGGCACCCATTGTGATCCTGACCGCCCAGCATGGCCGCGATTACCTGCTCAAGGCGCTGGCGGCGGGTGCGCGCGATTTTGTTGGCAAGCCGTTTGACCGGGCCGAACTGCTGATGCGGGTGCGCAATCTGCTGGATGCCCAGCTGGCGCACCGCATGGTCAACGACCAGAAAGACGTGCTGGAAGAAATGGTGCGGGTGCGCACCGAAGAACTGCACCAAACCCGCCTGCAAGTGGTGCGCCGCCTGGGGCAGGCGGCAGAATTCCGCGACAATGAAACCGGCCTGCATATTGTGCGCATGAGCCAGTACGCCACCTTGCTGGCGCGCAGCCTGGGCTGGAATGACGCCGACTGCGAGCTGATGCTCCACGCCAGCCCGATGCACGATATCGGCAAAATTGGCATTCCTGACGCCATCCTGCTCAAGCCGGGCAAGCTGGAGCCGCATGAGTGGGCCATCATGCAAACCCATGCCCAGATTGGCGCCGACCTGCTGGCTGGTGACGACACCCGCCTGCTGCAGCTGGCGCATGAAATCGCCCTGAACCATCACGAAAAATGGGACGGCAGCGGCTACCCCAACGGCCTGGCCGGCGAGGCCATCCCGCACTCGGGGCGGATTGTGGCGGTGGCCGATGTGTTTGACGCGCTGACCTCGGCCCGGCCATACAAACCGGCCTGGGCGGTGGACGCCGCCGTGGCATTCATTGTCGAGCAGGCCGGTCGCCATTTTGATCCGGAAGTGACCGTACATTTCCAGCGCTGTCTGGTCGATATTATGGATATCCGCAACCGTCATCTGGAACCCCATGATTAAGCCCGCACGCCGTGTCCCTGTCGTCTGTTTATCCTGTGGTCTGCTGGCATGATGCACGCCCGCCCCAAGACGGATGCGCCCGCTGCGCTGCGCTGGCAGCCGCGCGCCCTGGTGGGCCTGGCCTGGATTGCCATTTTATGCGTGATCTGGCTGGGGGCCGGGTTTGAACTGCAGCGCAGCCGCAGCACCATATTGCGCGAAGCAGACAAAACCGCCGCCTTTCAGGCGCATACCTACGCCGAACACACGCTGGCCACCCTCAAGCGGCTGGATGGTGTGCTGCGCGATTTGCGCGAGCAATGGCGGGACAGCCCCGACACATTTGCCACGCACGTGCGCTACGAAATGGAATATTTGAACGATGTGGCGTTCCAGATCAGCGTGATTGATGCCCAGGGCTATCTGGTGTTTTCCAATCTGGCGGCAACCTCCAGTCGGGTCTATCTGGGCGAGCGCGAGCACTTCCGGGCGCAGCGTGACCAAGCCGGTGACCGCCTGTTCATCAGCTCGCCGGTCAAGGGCAAGGTGTCGGGCAAGTGGTCAATCCAGTTTACCCGGCCCATTTTGCGCCAGGGGCAGTTTGCCGGTGTGCTGGTGGTGTCGGTCAGCCCGGACAGCTTTGCCACCTTCAACGAAAAACTCGGCCTGGGCGACAGCGCCGTCACCGGCATGGTGGCCGACAGCGGGGCGATGCTGGCGCGCCAGCCAGATAATGAACTGGCCATGGGCAAAAAGCTGGTGGATCTACCGTATTTGCAGCCCAACGCACCGCGCGCTGGCAGCTTCAGGCAACCGGCGGCCCAGTCGGACGGGGTGGCGCGCATCTATGGCTTTTACCGCATGCCGGAATACGGCCTGACCTTTACCGTCGGGCACGCCACCGCCGACATCCTGGAGCCGTATTACTACCACCGTAACCAAGTGCTGCTGGCGGCAGTGCTGGCCAGCCTGATTGTCAGCGCACTGGTGATGCTGCTGCGCCAGACCATGGCGGCACAAAACCAGATTGCCGCCCGCCTGCGCAGCAGCGAAGCGCGTTTGCGCGCGATAGTCGATACCGAGCCAGAATGTGTGAAAGTGCTTAACCCGCGTGGCGAGCTGATTGAAATGAACCTGGCTGGCCTGAGCATGATCGGTGCCGATTCGTTCGAGCAGGTGAAGGGGCGTCCGGTGGTGGACCTGATTGCGCCGGCCTACCGCGATGCCTATCTGCAGATGCATCAGCAGGTGATCGGCGGGGCGCGGCAGATCATGGAGTACGAACTGAATAACCTGAAAGGCCGGCGCTACTGGGTGCAAACCCACGCCGTGCCGATGGAAATCAACGGCGAAGTGCT
The DNA here is from genome assembly GCF_002002905.1 of Aquaspirillum sp. LM1. Lineage (NCBI taxonomy): Bacteria > Pseudomonadati > Pseudomonadota > Betaproteobacteria > Neisseriales > Aquaspirillaceae > Aquaspirillum > Aquaspirillum sp. LM1. The sequence goes on from NZ_CP019509.1 coordinate 3,019,168, forward strand.
GCATCTGGCGATTACCCGTGATATTTCCGAGCGTAAACACGCCGAAGAAGCGCTGCGCAATCAGGCCGAGGCGCTGGCGCGCTCGAATACCGAGCTGGAACAGTTTGCTTATGTGGTGTCGCACGACCTGCGCCAGCCGCTGCGCATGGTGAACAGCTATATGCAGATGCTGATGCGCCGGCTGGCCGACAAGCTGGACGACGACACCCGGCAGATGATGCGCTTTGCCAGCGAAGGGGCCACCCGGATGGACCAGATGCTGGTGGCGCTGCTGGAATATTCCCGCGTGGGCCGCAAGGGCGCGCCGATGGGGTTGTTGTCCAGCCGGGACGGTCTGGACGAAGCCCTGCGCTTTTTGGCTCCGGCCATTCGCGAAGCGCAAGCCGAGGTGCAGATCAGCGGCGACTGGCCGGAGGTGATTGCCTGTCGGGATGAATTTACCCGGCTGTTGCAAAACCTGATTGGCAATGCACTGAAATACCACGCGCCAAACCGCCCGCCAGTGATTGAAGTGGGCGTGGCCCCGCTGGCCGATGGCTGGCGCTTCTGGGTGGCTGATAATGGCATCGGGATTGATCCAGAGCAGTTTGACCGCCTGTTCAAGGTGTTCCAGCGTCTGCACACCCGCGAAAAATACGAAGGCACCGGCATTGGCCTGGCGGTGGCGCGCAAGATTGTCGAGCGCCACGGCGGGCGCATCAGCGTGGAATCCGCTGGCGACAATCAGGGCTGCCGTTTCAGCTTTACCCTGCCAGCCCAGCCGCCAGACTATGCCGAGCCGGAAGGCGGCGCGGCGTGAGGCGGAGGCTGCATGGGCTGATGGCGCTGCTGTGCTGGCTTGGCGTGCTGGCGCTGACCCCGGTTCAGGCGGAATCCAGCCTGCCGTCGTTTGCCCAGGTGTTTCGCGACCAGGGGGTGGTGATGCTGCTGATCGACCCGGCGTCCGGGCAGATTGTGGATGCCAACCCGGCTGCCGAGCGGTTTTATGGCTATCCGGTCAAGGCGCTGCAGGGCATGAGCATCCAGCAGATCAATACGCTGACCCCGGAGCAGGTGGCGGCCGAACGCCAGCTGGCAGAAAGCCAGGGGCGCAATTATTTTATTTTCCGTCACCGTCTGGCCAATCAGCGCGTGCACACCGTAGAAGTGTTTTCCCGCCCGTTTGACGTGGACGGGCGCAAGCTGTTGCTGTCGATGGTGCATGACATCACCCCTGGCCGCAACCAGACCCAGGAGATCTGGCACTACCAGCAGCGGCTGGAAGAAATGGTCGATGCCCAGGTGCGTGAAATCGAACACGGCAAGCGTTTGCAAATGGCCGGCTTGCTGGCTGCCCTGCTGATTCAGGCCGGGGTGATTGCCTGGCTGGTGCGCACCATTCGCCGCCGCCGCCGGCTGGAGCAGGAGCGCGACACCCTGCTGGGCACCCTGCAATCGCGCAATCAGGAGCTGGCCCGGCTGGGCGAAGTGATGGCCCACCATTTTCAGGAGCCCGCCCGCCGCTTGGTCAGCTTTGCCCAGCGCCTGCAGGGCAAGGCCGCGCTGGCTGACGACGAGGACAGCCGTCAGTCCCTGTCGTTTATCGACGCCCAGGCCCGGCGCCTGTCCGAGCTGGTGCGCGACGCCCAGCGCTATCTGGCGCTGGACCACACCCGGAACCACACCGGCCAGACCGACACCGCTGCGGTGTTTGCCGCCGCGCTGCAGGCCAGCGGGGCCACTGCCGCCGGCGTGGCCGTCAGCCTGCCCTCTGTCTGGCCGGCGGTGTGCCTGCCAGACAAAACCCTGCGCGAGCTGTTTGTGATCCTGCTCGACAATGCCCTGCGTTACCGCCATCCTGAGCGCCCCTTGCATCTGGTGCTCAGTGTCAGCGTGCGCGGCAAGCGGGCCGAGTTTCGCCTGGCTGACAACGGCACCGGCATTGCCCCGGAATACCGCCAGCAGGTATTGGGGCTGTTCACCCGTCTGGTGCCCAACAGCGTGCCGGGAACCGGCATGGGCCTGGCGCTGGCCTACAAAATGGTCAGCCTGAGCGGCGGTCAGCTGCAGATCGACGACGGCCTGGACGGGGGCACCTGCATCATCTTTGATTTACCGCTGGAGAATGACTGAATGAGCCAAAAATTGACCGTCCTGCTGGTGGAGGATGAACCCGCTGATGCCCATCTGGTGCGCCTGGCTTTTGAAGAAGGCCACGTGCTGGCGGATTTGCACCATGTACTGGATGGCGTCGAGGCTTTTGCCTTTTTGCGTCGCGAGGGCGACTACGCCCACGCGCCCACGCCGGAGCTGATTCTGCTCGACCTGAACATGCCGCGCATGGATGGCCGTCAGTTTCTGCGCAAAATCAAGGACGACCCCACCCTGCACACCCTGCCGGTGGTGGTGCTGACCACATCGGACGCCGAGCGCGACATGCTCGACAGCTACGACCACTTTGCTGCCGGCTATATCGTCAAGCCGGTGGACGTGGACGATTTCATCAAGGTGGTGCGCGGCATTGGCGACTACTGGATCAACCTGGTGCGTTTGCCTGGGCGCAGCTGACCTACCCTGCCGGAAGAGGCCGCGATGACACCGACAGAGACTGATGACGCCCTGCAGACCCCGGTGGTGCTGCTGATCGAAGACGAACAAGGCGATGCCGAGCTGATTCGCTGGCAGCTGCTGGAGCGCGCCGACGATGCATTTGTGGTGCATATTGCCGACTCATTGGCCAGTGCGCGCCTGCTGATTGAGCGCGAGCGGCTGATTCCGGACGTGATCCTGCTGGATTTGAACCTGCCCGACTCCAGCGGCCCGCAAACCGTGCCGCGCTGCCGCAGCCTGACCGACGCGCCGATTGTGGTGCTGACCGGGCTGGACGATGTGGCCGCCACCCAGCGCGCCATTGACCTGGGCGCAGAAGACTATCTGACCAAGGGCGGCGAAGGCTCATCGCTGCGCCGGGCCATCCGCTACGCCATGCTGCGCCACCGCCGCGAAGCGGATTCGCGCCTGGCCGCCACGGTGTTCAGCCATTCCCGCGAAGGCATTGTCATCACCACGCCAGACGGGGTGATTATTGATGTCAACGAAGCGTTTTCGCGCATTACCGGCTACCCGCGTGACGAAGTGATTGGCCGCAACCCCGGCCTGCTCAAGTCTCACCGGCAAGGCCCGGCATTTTATGCCCAGATGTGGCGGGCACTGATTGACGACGGCTACTGGGCCGGCGAACTGTGGAACCGGCGCAAGGACGGCGAAGAATACGCCGAGCTGCTGACCATCAGCGCCGTGCGCGACAGCACCGGCAACACCCGGCATTACGTGGCGCTGTTTACCGACATCACCGCGCAAAAGCAGCACCAGCAGCAACTGGAATTCATTGCCCACTATGATTCGCTCACCCGCCTGCCCAACCGCATGCTGCTGGCCGATCGGCTGGGCCACGCCCTGACGCAAACCCGCCGCCACCGCCAGTTGCTGGCCGTGGCGTATATCGATCTGGACGGCTTCAAGGCGGTCAACGACACCTACGGCCACGCAGCGGGCGATGTGCTGCTGGTGACAGTGGCCGAGCGGATGAAGCACTGCCTGCGCGAAAGCGACACCATCGCCCGGCTGGGCGGCGATGAATTTGTCGCCATCCTCACCGAACTGCCAGACATGGCCGCCAGCACGCCGCTGATTGGCCGCCTGCTGGCCGCTGCTGCCGAGCCGGTGGACTACCAGGGCGCCGCCTTGCAGGTGTCGTCCAGCATCGGCGTGACTTTCCACCTGCCGGACGACGACAGCGACGCCGACCTGCTGCTGCGCCAGGCCGACCAGGCGATGTACCAGGCCAAGCTGGCGGGTAAAAATGGCTACTATGTGTTTGCTAATCGGGTAGGGTGTGTGGGATAAGCTCGACAGGGGAAACGCTGAAAAAATCGTCATTCCCGCGAAGGCGGGAATCCAGGGCTTTGATTTTGCTGTGTTTTTTTGCAGGTGGTACGGTTTTTCTCAATCAGTCAGCGCTTTGTGCGTGGTGGGGAAAACCGGGGCGATTGTGGCATGCAAGGCAGATGTTTATTTTTTTGGGATGCTGGTTGCCACAGGGTGTGAGATGGTGTTGTAATCCTAGTTACATAAAGCTGCGGTGTTTGTGGGCTGTGGTGCGTGGGCCGAAGCGTTGCTGGGCTGCTGCGAGTTGTTTGGGCGGTGAGGTTGGGGGCGTGAGCGGAGTAGACGACACTATGGCGCGTTTGCTTGGTGGTTTATCTTTTAAAAACAGTAGGTTGTCGTGGTTTTTTGACTTATGCGACAGTCGTCTAAGTCGATTAGGGCGACAGTTGTCGTATAATCTAAGTTAGGCATCTTGGAGAAACTATGTCACGCGAAATCAAGTATCTATTGAACAAAACCCAAGGTGAAGAACACGATCTTCCTTGCGTTAAATGCTCAGGGAAAACTGCGCACAAGGTATTAGCATCGATGGATGTTCGTGGATCGGAGGGGGATCGCGACTATTCGTTTGAATGGTCTACTGATTACCAAATCGTTCAATGTCTAGGCTGTAAAACAATTTCATTCAGGGAAGCCAGTTCGAATTCAGATGACTATTACTCCATTAGTCATGACGAATATGAGTACGCCGTCTCTGAAAATCTATACCCATCTCGCATTGACGGGGTCAAAGGCTTAGGGAACGAAACCCATTACCTGCCGTCGAACGTGAGGCGTATTTATGATGAAACGCTTCATGCCCTCTCTAGCCAATCACCAGTTCTTGCCGCAATAGGTCTTCGTGCATTGCTTGAAACCGTCTGCAAAGAGAAAAATGCGGCGGGAAAAGACTTGCTGAAAAAAATTGATGATTTGGTTACTAAAGGAATTCTTACGCCGGAGGGTGCAGCGATTCTTCACAAAATTCGTTCTCTTGGAAATGCAGCGGCACATGAAGTAAAGCCGCACAGTGACAAGCAACTGGCTCTTGCAATGGACATTATTGAGCACCTGCTTAAAGACGTTTACATCTTGCCAAAACAAGTTGAGACTGAGTTTTAAGATGATGCCTAACATCACAATCCACCGGACCGACGGCCAGCTACGCTGTCCGCCGTCCGGTGATTTTCATCGTTATGTTTCAATCAATCAACAAATAACGCGAGCAGAAAAAAATGAATGACAGCTATATCTATCAGTCGGACAGCTATGATAGACAATCGCAGAGGTTTGTACTTCCTTTATACATTAAGGATGAATTGGGAGGCTACAATTTCTCATCTACAGGCACGCTTGTAAAATACAAAGGCAGCCACTATATTATTTTCGCTGCACACGCACTAGACGGAGGGGTTGATTTTGAACGTGTTTTTTTGTTTTTTGCTGACGGGACTTTTCATCAAATAAAAACATTCGCAATTGGCCATCAAATATTCAAAGACGATGACATTGTTGTTGTTGATTGCTTTAATAGGGTTCTTGAGCAAAAAAACTACTTTGACATTGAAAAAAAATCCCTAAATGGATTTGAGAAGCGTTTTTTTGCATGGACTGGATTTCCGATAAGCCAGTCAACTACTAAGAGTGTACATAAAAGCAAGTCACCAGAAGCACTGAAGGAAAATTTTGTACACACCGACGAAAGTGGGAATTATTTCAAAAGCGCTAAATATTTCACAATAATTTCAAAGATTCGCACAAATAATAGATTGGAAATAACTGGGGATTACTGTCGAAATAATGCAATTTTAAAATACAAAGGCAAAGTCAGTATGGCCACTCACCCCAAAGGGATGAGCGGTGGTGCAATTTATTTTTTTTCAAAACATGAGGTTTTGAAAGATGATCTTGATCTAAGTTTTAGATTTGCTGGCATTGGAATTGAATACAAAAACAACAAATTAATTATTGGTGTAGCAAGAGGTAGAATAATCGAATTGCTAGATGAATTTGACAACGAAAATCCTATTCCATTCATACTGTCAGAAAACTGCACCAGGGCGGCAGGCGAAATAGAAACATAACAAATCGTTCCGGCGGACCACCAAAGCTTCGCTTTTGCCGCCCGCTGAACTCAAACGTTAGCCACAATACATGATTTAATAATAGAGGGCAGCCCAGAGTGGCACTTACTTAAGCGATAAGCAGTTGAATGAGAAAGGGAAAGCGGGCTGGCGGGATGGTAGGCTTAAGTCGCCAAACCATTGCCACCACCGAAGAGCTAGCCACCCAAACCCCCAGGGCCTCCGCACTCGGATGACATACAGCGTAAAAGTAGGAAATCTGCACAAAATTTAAGCAGACCTATGGTGCAGACAGCCCAAAAAACGGCTTTGACTGCTCAAAACTGAATGAATACCACTCAAAATTGTCTTGACTTATTCTGGCATCTCAAAAACGGGAAGATCGCCACGCTTGACAGGCACTTTTTTGATGCTTTTCTGCCTAAAATTTGTGCAAAATGGCCTGTTTCTACAATATCCATTCCGAGTGCGGAGACCCTGCCCAAACCCCCACCCCATGAAAGCCATCCTATACCAACAATATGGGCCACCCGATGTCCTCCAGATGGCAGAAATTGCCAAGCCCACCCCCAAGTCCAATGAAATCCTGATCAAAACCTATGCCACCACGGTCACATCCGGGGATTGGCGGGTGCGCAGTCTGAATGTGCCTGCCGGTTTTGGCTGGATGACCCGTTTGGTGTTTGGCATTTCCCGACCCAGGCAGCCCATATTAGGTTCGGAGCTGGCCGGGGTGGTGGAGTCGGTCGGCAAAGCGGTCAGCCGATTCAAGGTAGGGGATGCGGTGTTTGCGTTCAGCGACGCCCGTATGGGCTGTTACGCCGAATATAAATGCATGCTGCAGGATGGTGCGGTGGCGCTTAAACCGCCCGGTTTGTCTTATGGCGAAGCCGCTGCCTTGTCTTTTGGTGGCACGACGGCATGGGATTTTCTCCGCCGGGCCAGGCTTCAGCGTGGGGAAAGCGTGCTGATCAATGGCGCGTCCGGCGCGGTGGGCTCTGCTGCGGTTCAGCTGGCCAAGTATGTTGGCGCGAGTGTCACCGGGGTGTGCAGCACGGCAAATGTGGCGTGGGTCAGGGCGCTGGGTGCCAGCCATGTGATTGACTACACGCAGGAGGATTTCACCCGGAACGGTCAAACCTACGATGTGATTGTGGACACCGTTGGCACTGCGCCGTTCTCCCGCAGCAAAGCGTCGCTGAAAGATGGCGGGCGTTTGTTGCTGGTGTTGGCTGGGTTGGCAGACATGCTGCACGCGCCATGGGCGTCGATGCGCAGCGGCAAGAAGGTGATTGCCGGGCCGGTTTCGGTGCGTGTTGAAGATTTGTCGTTTCTGGCGGAGCTGGCGGCGGCGGGGGTATGCAAACCGGTGATTGACCGGCGCTATCTGTTCGAGCAGATGGTCGAGGCGCACCGCTACGTGGATAGCGGGCGCAAGAAGGGCAATGTGGTGGTGGTGCTGGGGGATGAGGGTTGAGCTTGGTCTTGCTAAAGATACACTGATTGATTTGGAAAAATTGGTTTGACCACAAGTAAAACCCATTAAAAGCAACATGCTGGATTACTGTCTTCGTGAGAATGACGGTTGTTTCAGCATGTTTCTTTGCAGCGCAAAATGCCCGGACTGGCCGTGCCCGATGCCGAAGAATTGACGAAAGGGATGGAAATGCTGGAAACCAATATTGACCGCTGGGAAGCGCAGGCGATTGCCAGGGGCATGCAGCAGGGCATGCTTCAGGGGGTGCAGCAGGGTATTCAGAAAGGTATTCAGCAGGGGATGCAGCAGGGTGAAGCCTTGTTGCTGCAACGCCAGCTCACCCGCCGTTTTGGCGAACTGTCCGCTGCCCTGCTGGCCAAGCTTTCCGCCGCCACGCCCGCCCAGCTGGAAAGCTGGGGCGACCGGGTGCTGGATGCCACGTCGCTGGACGAGGTGTTTGGCGACACGCGGCACTGACCCACCGTTACCTACAGGCACCAAGCCAACGGCTATCCCCATCCGGTCGCCGCAATGTATCTTTTTCTTCATGTTCCTTCATGAACGCCCCCGCACTGTGGGAAGCGACACGCCAAGCAACATTCCAGATGTCAAACCGCCCCGCGCCGGAAAAACCGGGGCGGGGCGGTTTGGGGGGGCCGAGAGAGAAAATCAGCCTTGCTGCTGGTCCTGCTGCTTCAGGCTGGCCGCCAGCGCGGCGTCCATGGTCAGCAGGTGGGTGTTGAACCAGTCGGGGAGCTGGCGGACGTAGCTGCGCACCGGAAAAATCCGCCCGGCGTCCACCTGACGCTGCATGAAGGCCAGTTCGCCCAATACCCGGCTATGGTCGTTTTCATGTTCGCCAATGGCGGAAAAACGACAGGCCCGCATCAGCCGGCTTTCATGCTCGAAATGGCGCTGGGTATGCGCCACCAGGCGGGCAAATCCTTCGGCAAACTCGGCCTTGTCCGCCTCGGCCAGCCAGCTGACCAGCTCGATGAATTCGCGGTGGGTGGCGTCCATGCTATCCACCCCGAGCAGGGTGAAGCTGGCGGCAGCGTGCGCTTCCCCGACCACTGTCATCAGACAGCGCCCCACATTTCGCGCTTGGCACCGTTGCTGGCGGCCATGGCGTCTTCTACCGACACCACCGGGAAGGCTGGCTTGTAGCCAGTGACGGCCTTGTACAAGGTCACCACCTTGTCGGCGGCAGACTGGCCCTTGAAGTCGCTCTTTTCCAGCGCCAGCAGGTCAATCAGTTCATTCCAGGCCATGCCTTCCGACAGCGGCACCATGTATACCTTGGCGCCGTTGACTTCCAGCGCCATTTCCTTTTTGGCGTCCACCACAAACAGCACCACGGCAGTGTCGGCACTGATATCAGCCGAAAACTTGCTGATCAGCTCAGGCAGCTGTGCCAGCGCATCCAGCGAGCCAGTGAGGAATTTCAGGCTGTCGCCTTCAGCCAGCACGGCCACTTGCTTGAGCACTTCGGTCGGCGGCTTGCGGCGGCCCTGGGCGTCGGTAATTTCGCCTTCGCGCAGGGCCAGCTCGCCACGGTAGGCAACGTACTGGCCGTTGCTGGAGGTTTCGGTGAAATTGGCGTTGAACAGCAGCGGTTCGTAGCGTTTGAGCAGCATGGGTCGGTTCCTTAATTATCGAGAGGAGGAAGGGTTGATACTCGGGAGTCAGGCTGCCACGGCGGTGTCGTTCATCAGCGCGTGCAGGTCTGCCTGAATAATTTCCAGGCCCAGCCGTGCACAGAAGCGCTCTTCTTTGGCCGTGGGTTCGCTAATCAGCACCCAGCCCGGCGCGGGGTCGGCGGCGTAGATGATGTCGGCCATCACCATGCGCTCGGTGTCGCGATTCAGGCGCAGGCCCATCAGCAGGTAACGTTTGCCCTGGCGCAGGGTTTTCAGCGTGGGCGGAATGGCCAGACCGCCCATCAGTTCGGTGATGTAGTCCACATAGTCGGCATCCGAGGCGATATAGCCGGCACCTGCCGGGCGCGGGGTGCCCATCGGCTTGAACAGGATGGGCAGGCCGGGTTGCAGGTCATCGCATGGCGTGTACTGGCTGCCATCCCAGGCAAACAGGCGAAAGCGGGTGGCGTCGCCGCTGATGCGCGCCACGCCAACAATCAGGGTGTGCGGGGTGTCGGCGTAGCTGTCCTGCAGCTGGGTGTCGCGGTTGACGTCAATCACATACGGCGGGCGCAGCGCGCGTAGCCAGTCGTGTGCGGCGGCGCGGGTCCAGCGGCTGTCGCTGTATACCTGGTCAAGAAAGCGGGTGACCGCGCCACGGCCACGCTTGAGCTCGACATTCATCGCGGCGCGGGGAAATTCGTACATCAGCTTGGGCGACATGGGCCGGCCATTGTTCATGGCCAGAATCAGCGAGTCGCTGTCTGCCGGAATGGCAGCGCCGGTTTCGGTGTGGCGCACATCGGCCAATACCCCGCAACCGAGGTAGGGAACGATGCTGCCGTCTTGGATGCCGGCAATCAGGGTGGTGCGCAGGGCAGGAGTCATGGCGGGTATCCGGGGGAGGAAAAAAGGGGACACCAGCGCCACAGCAAATTCCACACCCGCCCGCAAGCCATGTCAAAACAATGGCTTATGACGGCGTGTGTGGGGGTTTGTCGGATGTGCTACAGGGTGGAGAGGGCGACATCGTACACCCCGCCCAAGGCCAGATATTCGTTTTCGCCGCGCAGCACGCCGGGTAACAGCCCGCAGTAACACACAATCAGCGGGGTCGGAACGGCCACGGTGAGAATGAAATCGCCAAATTCGTCGGCGCGTTCGCGTTCGGCAGTGAAGGAATTCAGATTGTTCAATAACAGGCGTGGCCGACTGGCACTGCCGCCGAGTTGTTCGAAGTCGCCCATGCGGTTGACGCCGCGATACAGCGTCAGCCGGGTGTCCGCCGGGTACGCCCTGGTCAGTTCGTACTGACAATAGCTATAGACCAGATCGAGCTGGGCTTCGAGCGCATGGGTGCCATATAGGCCGGCAGCGCGCATTTCCAGATAGTGGCGGTAGGCCGGGGCCGAGGGGTCGCGCAGCGGTTCGCCATGAAAGCGCGGAGTCAGGCCAAAGCGCGATTCCACCCAGCCCTTCATCACTGCGCCTTCGCGGCTGTCGGCGTTGACGCTCCAGCCGCGCAGCACGCTGGCGTAGTGCGCGCCGCAGCGACCTCCCCGGCTGGCGTTATAGCCGGCGTCTTCCGGATGGTTCAGCCGGAAGTGTACGGTCAGGTAGTCGGTAAAGATGGCGGCGCGCTGGCTGGGGTGGGGGGCATGGTCCAGCCGGCGGAACAGGTCGCGATGCAGCTCGGCCACGCCATCCAGCGCCAGCGGCATGGGGGCGTCGTGGTAGGTGGGGCTGCCCAGGATCACCGCCGGCAGATTGCAGCGGTTGATGGGCAGACAGGCGTTCCGTGGCAACACCGGGGTTTTGTTGTTAGCCCTACAAAGCGTAGGGGAATTGTCACAAGCCGACACGTCTAGTCTTTGCGGGGTAAAATTAAAAATCGTTTTAAATCAGTTTGTTACGGTGAATCTTCGCAGTTGGCACGCTCCATGCACAAAGACTGGGGCGAAAGCTCCTCATCTACCTCGCTAACTGTCTCACTGACCTAGGAGATTACACCATGGCAAAACTGCGTCAATGCGCCATCTACGGCAAAGGCGGTATCGGCAAGTCCACCACCACCCAGAATCTGGTGGCTGCGCTGGCCGAATCCGGCAAGAAAGTCATGATCGTCGGCTGCGATCCGAAAGCTGACTCCACCCGTCTGATCCTGCACTCGAAGGCCCAAACCACCGTGATGCATCTGGCTGCTGAAGCCGGCTCGGTGGAAGACCTCGAACTCGAAGACGTGCTGTCCGTTGGCTTCGGTGGCATCAAGTGCGTTGAATCCGGTGGCCCGGAACCGGGCGTGGGTTGCGCCGGCCGTGGCGTGATTACCGCCATCAACTTCCTGGAAGAAGAAGGCGCTTACGACGAAGACCTCGACTTCGTGTTCTACGACGTGCTGGGTGACGTGGTTTGTGGTGGCTTCGCCATGCCGATCCGCGAAAACAAGGCTCAGGAAATCTACATCGTCTGCTCCGGCGAAATGATGGCCATGTACGCCGCCAACAACATCGCCAAGGGCATCGTGAAGTACGCCAACTCCGGTAGCGTGCGTCTGGCTGGCCTGATCTGCAACAGCCGCAAGACCGACCGCGAAGACGAACTGATCATGGCGCTGGCTGCCAAGCTGGGCACCACCATGATTCACTTCGTGCCGCGCGACAACACCGTGCAACACGCTGAAATCCGTCGTATGACCGTGATCGAATACGATCCGAAGGCCAAGCAAGCTGACGAATATCGTCAACTGGCCAAGAAGATCAACGACAACACCAACTTCGTCATCCCGACCCCGATCGAGATGGAAGAGCTGGAAGACCTGCTGATGGAATTCGGCATCATGGAAGCCGAAGACGAATCCATCGTGGGCAAGACCGCCGCTGAACTGGCTGCCGACGCAGCTGCTGCCGCAGCCTGATGCCCCTTGCAGGTCGGTGACGCTGTCCGACCGGCCTGCCCTGAATGCTGCTGACCCGGCAGGTAGTAAGCCATCCCCCTGGCGCCTGCCACCTTCAACCCCTGCGTACACCACAGATTGATGGTGACGCGATGGAGGCCACTATGAGCATGACGCGCGAACAAACCGAAGCCCTTATTGCCGAGGTGCTTGAGGTTTACCCGGAAAAAGCCCAGAAAGATCGTAAAAAGCACCTGACGGCCAACGATCCGTCGGTGGAACAGTCCAAAAAGTGCATCACCTCCAACCGTAAATCCCTGCCGGGCGTGATGACCATCCGTGGTTGCGCTTACGCTGGCTCCAAGGGTGTGGTCTGGGGTCCGATCAAGGACATGATCCATATTTCCCACGGCCCGGTTGGCTGTGGCCAATACTCCCGCGCTGGTCGCCGCAACTACTACGTTGGCACGACTGGTGTGAACAGCTTTGGCACGATGAACTTCACTTCCGACTTCCAGGAAAAAGACATTGTGTTTGGCGGTGACAAAAAGCTCACCCAGCTGATTCAGGAAGTGGAACAGCTGTTCCCGCTGCATAACGGTATTTCGGTGCAGTCCGAGTGCCCGATTGGCCTGATCGGCGACGATATCGAAGCCGTATCGAAAAAATCTGCTGTTGCCATCAACAAGCCGGTGATTCCGGTCCGTTGCGAAGGCTTCCGTGGCGTGTCCCAGTCGCTGGGTCACCACATCGCCAACGATGCGATTCGTGACTGGGTGCTGGACAAGGCCGACGGCAAGACTTTTGACAGCACTCCGTACGATGTGGCCATCATTGGTGACTACAACATCGGCGGCGATGCCTGGGCAACCCGGATTCTGCTGGAAGAAATGGGTCTGCGCGTGGTCGCCCAGTGGTCTGGCGACGGCACCCTGGCCGAAATGGAAAACACCCCGAAGGTCAAGCTGAACCTGCTGCACTGCTACCGTTCGATGAACTACATCAGCCGTCACATGGAAGAAAAGTATGGCATTCCGTACATGGAATACAACTTCTTCGGCCCGACCAAGATCATCGAATCGATCCGCCGCATTGCTGCCTTCTTTGACGATGGCATCAAGGCCAACGCGGAAAAAGTGATCGCCCGTTATCAGCCGATGATGGACGAGATCATTGCCAAATTCAAGCCGCGCCTGCAAGGCAAGAAAGTGATGCTGTACGTGGGTGGTCTGCGTCCGCGTCACGTGATTGGTGCCTACGAAGATCTGGGCATGGAAGTGATCGGCACGGGCTACGAATTTGCCCACAACGATGACTACGATCGCACCATGAAAGAAATGGGCAACGCCACGCTGATCTATGACGATGTGACTGGCTTCGAGCTGGAAGAATTCGTCAAGAAGATCAAGCCTGATCTGGTTGGCTCCGGCATCAAGGAAAAGTACATCTTCCAGAAGATGGGCATTCCGCTGCGCCAGATGCACTCCTGGGACTACTCGGGTCCGTACCACGGCTACGACGGCTTCGCCATCTTTGCCCGTGACATGGACATCGCCCTCTCCAGCCCGGTGTGGGGCAAGCTGGTCCCGCCGTGGAAGAGCGCTCCTGCCGCTGCCGAAGAGAAAAAGGCCGCCTGACTTTCGCCATTCGCCCCAACTTCGCCCCCGCCACGGATGAGTGGCGCGGGCAAGGGAGACCATGATGCAAACTGCTGACAAAATCAAACCTTGCTACCCGCTGTTCGGCGATGATGACTACAAGGCATCGCTGAAGGCCAAGCGCGACCTGTACGAAGAAGGCCATAGCCCGGAAAAGGTCATGGAAACCTTCCTGTGGACCACCACCAAGGAATACCAGGACCTCAACTTCAAGCGCGAAGCGCTGACCGTGGATCCGGCCAAGGCCTGCCAGCCGCTGGGTGCCGTGCTGTGCTCGCTGGGCTTCGAAAAGACCCTGCCGTATGTGCATGGTTCGCAAGGTTGCGTGGCTTACTTCCGCAGCTACTTCAACCGTCATTTCAAAGAGCCGGTGTCCTGCGTCTCTGACTCGATGACCGAAGATGCAGCCGTGTTCGGCGGCCAGAAGAACATGTTCGACGGCCTGGAAAACGCCCGCGCCCTGTACAAGCCGACCATGATCGCCGTGTCCACCACCTGCATGGCCGAGGTGATTGGCGACGACTTGAACGCCTTCATCGGCAACGCCCGCAAGGCTGGCCATGTGGCTGATGACTACCCGGTGCCGTTTGCCCACACCCCGTCGTTCGTCGGTTCGCATGTGACCGGCTGGGACAACATGATGGAAGGCATCCTGCGCTACTTCACGCTGAACAAGATGGAAGGCAAGGTTGTCGGTTCCAGCGGCAAGCTCAACGTGATTCCGGGTTTCGAAACCTACCTGGGCAACTATCGCGTCATCAAGCGCATGCTGACCGAGATGGACGTCGATTACACCATGCTGTGCGACCCGACCGAAGTGCTGGACACCCCGGCTGATGGCGAATTCCGCATGTACGCTGGCGGCACCACCATCGCTGAAGTCGAAGCTGCGCCGAATGCCATCACCACCCTGCTGCTGCAGCCGTGGCACCTGGACAAGACCAAGAAACTGGTCGAAGGCACCTGGAATCAGGACGTGCCCAAGCTGAACATCCCGATGGGTGTGGACTGGACCGACGAACTGCTGATGAAGGTGTCGGAACTGACCGGCAAGCCGATTCCGGAATCGCTGGCCAAGGAACGTGGCCGCTGTATGGACCTGATGTCCGACAGCCACGCCTGGCTGCATGGCAAGAAATTTGCCCTGTACGGCGACCCCGACTTCGTGCTGGGCATGGTCAAGATCCTGCTGGAAGTGGGCGCAGAACCGACCCACATCCTGTGCCACAACGGCAACAAGCGTTGGGCCAAGGCGGTGGAAAAGCTGCTGGCTTCCAGCCCGTTCGGCACCAACGGCAAGGTTTACGTCGGCAACGACCTGTGGCATCTGCGCAGCCTGTGCTTCACCGACAAGCCGGACTTCCTGATTGGCAACAGCTACGGCAAGTACATCCAGCGCGATACCAAGTACAAGGGTGACGAGTTTGAAGTGCCGCTGATCCGCATCGGCTTCCCGATCTTTGACCGTCATCACCTGCATCGGATGACGACCCTGGGCTACGAAGGCACCATGTACGTGGTCACCACGCTGACCAACGCCGTGCTGGAACAGCTCGATCGTGAAACCGTCGGTATGGGCACCACTGACTACAACTTTGACCTGGTGCGTTAATTGCCAGGATGGCCGGGCGCATCGCGCCCGGCTGTTTGCCCTTATACGCCCAGCATTGCCCGACCCGCCAGCAAGGAGCCGCACATGGCCAATATCATGATCCGCCAATCCGAAAAAGGCGGGCTTTCGTTTTACCTGCCCAAGCGAGATCTGGAAGCTTCCATTGAATCCATCGAATTCGACACCCCGGAAAAATGGGGCGGCGAACTGAAACTGGACAATGGCGGCAGCTATTACATCGACCCCATCGCCAAACCGGCGCGTCTTCCCATTTCCCTGCGCGCCAAGCGCCTGGGCGCGGCTGAAGACTGACTTTGTTTCTTTCAGGAGGATTTCATCATGGCCATGACTATTGATTCCGATATGTGCACTGCCTGTGGCGACTGCAAGCCGGTTTGCCCGACCAAGTCCATCAGCAGTGGCAAGGTGTTCTACAAGATCGACGCCGCCACCTGTACCGAGTGCGACGGTCATTCCGATACGCCGCTGTGCGTGGACGTGTGCCCGTCCGGCTGTATCAGCCCGGCCTGACCTTCATTTCGCCTCCAGGAGCCTGTCATGTCCGACACCCCGATCGCATCCCGTGAAGCCGCGTTGCGCATTGCGCTGGCGGCGCGCACCCTGAACAACCTCAATGTTCGCGCCCTTGTCGATGGCCTGGCTGAAAAATGCGGGCTGCCGATCACGGAAGACCGTTTGGCCCAGCTAACGGTGGAAGACCTGCGCGCGCTCCTGGCCGGCGACTTTGCCGACCAGAGCTGCCATGTCGGCGTGGACGCCGACACCCTGAAATCCGCCATCCGCCTGTTGTGGGGCGAAGGCGTCACCGGCAGCGACCTGCCTACACCGCAAGCCTATGCCGAGGGCGACATGCCTGGCTCGCTGCGTGTGGCCATTGCTTCCAACCATAACGAACAACTGGATGGCCATTTTGGCTCCTGTGAACGCTTTCTGATTTATCAGGTCAGCCCGGACGAAATTCGCCTGGTGGGCATCCGCAGCACCCTGGGTACCGACGACGCCGAAGACAAAAACGCTGCGCGCGCCGATCTGATCAACGACTGCCAGATTCTGGGTGTGCAATCCATTGGTGGCCCGGCGGCTGCCAAAGTGGTGCGCGCCGGTGTCCACCCGGTCAAGCGCCCGGTGGGTGGCCATGCCAACGATATGTTGGTGGAGCTGCAAGGCCGCCTGACCGCCCCGCCGCCCTGGCTGGCGCAAATTATTGGCGTGCCCGCCCATTCGCTGGCCAAATTCGACACCGACGTCGAGGAGGTCTAGCCATGATTGCCGCTGACATGCTCGATACCATTGCCGATGCAGTGGCACACACCCCGGACGCCGCCAGCCTGCGCAGCCGCTTTCCCGACCTGCATGTCACCGAATGTAGTGAAGACGACATGCCGGTGCGAGCCAATCCGGTGCGGGAAACCGCCGGCCACCTGATTTATCTGGTAACCGGTGCCAGCGGTCACTGTTTGTCGCTGACCCACGAAACCGACCTGGCCACTGGCATTGTGGTGGCCTGTCGCAGCACGGACGATTGACCCCCCTCGCCCCTGGCGCGCTGCCTCAGCCGCCGGGGGTTTCTGCTGACCTTGTCCTCGCCGCCCCCGGTGGGAAACAAGGCGGTTTTGCACAGCCGATACTCGCGTGTGGGATGTGCAAAACCGAAGGACAGCCCGTCGGGCCAGCATTTGCCGGCCTGTGTCTGCGACTGCTCCCGAATTGTTGAGCGCTTTTTTCCGGGCGCGCCACCGTGGTGAAATGTCACCCGGCCCGGCCATGCCCATTTTGTGACTGCGACAAGGAACGCCGCATGAAAGATATCGCCGCCTGGCCCGAATACTGCAAATCGCTGACCCCGGCCCTGATCCAGGCCTGCACCATGGCCCCGGTATCCACCGGCCCGGCGGCTTTGGTGCGCGAACTGGCCAACACAGCACCAGACTGGCCATTTCGCCATGCGGTCTGTCGCGGCGGCTGGCACCGGCTGGGCGGGCTGATCGACGCCAATGGCAAACGGCTCAGTGATAACCTGGAAGAATGGGCCGAAACCGAGCTGAACGCCCGTCAGGGCGACATCGCCTGGCTGGCCGAAGACTTTGCCGAGCAAAAACTGCTGGCCACCCGCCTGGTTGGACGCACCCATTATCTGGTGGCCGCCGCTGGCGATGGCCCGGCGGATTTCTTGCAGCTGGAAATTGAAGAACTGCAGGAAATTGCCAGCCATACCCTGTTTGCCGATGGTGAACTGCCATCCACCCTGGACGAACTGATCGACCCGCAACTGCCGGCGCACAGTGGCCGCCCGCTGGGCCTGCCCTACTACACCTTCCGCCGCATCAGCCATGTCGGGGCCTTTCTGGCGCGCATGCGCGTGCAGCACCCGGAACAGGCACCGATTCACCGCATGGTGGACGACTGGGCCAAAAGCAGCGCCGGCCACACCAGCGACTTCTGCAACCACTGGGTGCTGGCAATGAGTGAACATCAGGACCGCTACCTGCAATCGGTGTTCCGCGCCAAGCCAATTGCCACCCTGGAAGGCATCCCGCCGGTATTCAAGGGCGAGCCGGGTCAGACCAACGCCACCCTGCGCACTGCCCTGTCTGCCTACGACCGTGCCTGCGGCTACCCGATGGCCTGGTACTTCCACATGCTGGTCACCCACGCCGTACCGCACTGGGTGGCGCAAACCGTGGTGGAAGACGCCCAGGCCGGTTTTGAATACCTGCCGGAACGCGATCTGGCGGTGGTGCGCCACTGGCTGCATCAGCCATACGCCTTGTAAGGCCCAGGTAGCCCGGTGGCACATCGGGCTGCTCTTGTCTCAAATCGAAACGGTCTTGCCCCCGCTTGGTGGGGCAAGACCGTTTTTTTGGGCTGAACAGAGCGATGGCGCACCATGGCTTACCCATTGTCAGCCCCTCTGCGCCCTTCTCACACGCTTTGTCAGCTTCACAACAAGCTGGTAACAAAAAATATCATTAAAAATCAAGGGTCTGAAAGTGGCATGCGAATTGCGAGTTCCATCACGAACCCAAAGGGAGAAGCGCATGAAAGCAAGCGACATTCAGGCTTTGCTGGATGAACCAGCCTGTAGCCACAATCACAAGGAAAAGTCCGGTTGCGCCCGTCCCAAGCCGGGTGCCACGGCGGGCGGCTGTTCGTTTGACGGCGCACAAATTGCTCTGCTGCCGATTGCCGACGTGGCCCATATCGTCCACGGCCCGATTGCCTGTGCCGGGGCATCGTGGGACAACCGGGGCACCCGCTCGTCCGGGCCGGCGCTGTACCGTATTGGCATGACCACCGATCTGTCGGAAACCGACGTGGTGATGGGGCGCGGTGAAAAGCGTCTGCTGCATGGTATCCGCCAGGCGGTTGAAACCTATCACCCGGCGGCGGTGTTTGTGTACGCCACCTGTGTGACCGCGCTGATTGGCGACGACCTCGACGCCGTATGCAAGGCCGCCACCGGGTTTTGGGGTGTGCCGGTGATTCCGGTGGACGCTGCCGGGTTTTACGGCACCAAGAATCTGGGCAACCGGCTGGCCGGCGAGGCGATGTTCAAGCATGTGATCGGCACCCGCGAGCCCGCCCCGGCACTGCCGCGCCCGGATGGCCTGCCCACTTACGATGTTGGCCTGATTGGCGAATACAATATCGCCGGTGAGTTCTGGCATGTGGCACCGCTGTTTGACGAACTGGGCCTGCGCATTCTGGGCACCTTGTCCGGCGATGGCCGCTTTGCCGAGGTGCAAACCATGCACCGCGCCCAGGCCAATATGGTGGTGTGCGCCAAGGCATTGCTGAATGTGGCGCGCAAGCTGGAAGACAACTTTGCCATTCCATTTTTTGAGGGCAGTTTTTATGGCGTGGCCGACACTTCGGCAGCGCTGCGCGACTTTGCCCGGCTGATTGGCGACCCACAGCTGATGCACCGCACCGAGATGGTGATTGCCCGCGAAGAAGCCCTGGCCAATGCCGCGCTGGCACCGTGGCGGGAAAAACTGGCCGGCAAGCGCGCGCTGCTGTACACCGGCGGGGTGAAATCCTGGTCGATTGTCTCGGCGCTGCAGGATCTGGGCATGACCGTGGTGGCCACCGGCACCAAAAAATCCACCGAAGAAGACAAGGCGCGCATTCGCGAACTGATGGGCGAGGATGCGCTGATGATTGAGGACGGAAGTCCCAAGGCGCTGCTGTCTGCCTTCCACGACTACCAGGCCGACATCCTGATTGCCGGTGGGCGCAATCTGTACACCGCGCTGAAGGCGCGGATTCCCTTCCTCGACATCAACCAGGAACGCGAATTCGGCTATGCCGGGTACACCGGCATGGCGGAACTGGCGCGCCAGCTGCATCTGTCCATCAGCAGCCCAATCTGGTCCGCCGTACGCCAGCCGGCCCCCTGGGCTGACAGCCGTTCGCTGGGGCAGGTGTTGAGCGCATAAGCTGGCGCGCCAAAGTTGGCAGGATTGCCCTGTGTACCCTGCTGCCAACGAGGGCCAGCAAGGCCGGTTTGGGCCAGGTTTGGCCTGAACCACGCCCGCTTGGTTCAAGGCCAGGTTGCGTTCTGCTGTCTGTTCGGTGCCACAGCGGGTTGAGATTTTAGTGGAGGTCGTACGTCTCTTGTACTAACATTGGCATCTTGATCACCTCATCAACGAGGTCTTGCCATGGCCACTCATGCCCTCTCGCCTGCTGCCCGCTCTGCCCGCCTGGGGCTGCGGGCCACACCCGAGCAGGAAGCCATCCTGCGTCGGGCTGCCAACGTGGCGCGCAAATCCCTGACCGACTTCATTCTGGATAGCGCCTGTCTGGCTGCCGAGCAAACCCTGCTTGATCAACGTCTGTTTGTGGCTTCTGGCAGTCAATGCCAGGCGCTGATGGCGTTGCTGGAGCGCCCCACGCAGCCCAATGAGGGCTTGCAGGATCTGTTCTCCCGCCAGACCCCCTGGGATGCCAAGTGAGCCTGTGCGCGCCCAGTGCCCTTGAGGCGCGGCATCAACTCGAACACTTTGATTGCGGCAAGCCTGCCTTGAATGCATGGTTGTTCCGGCATGCCCGGCAAGCGCAAGGCAGCGGCTCGGCCAAAACTTTTGTCGTGGCAGACGATGATCGTGTGGTGGGCTACTTCAGCCTGACCGTAGGCCAGGTTGATACACTGGAAGCCCCTGAGCGCATCCGCAAAGGGATGGGGCAGTACCCGATTCCGGTTGTCATCCTGGCTCGCCTGGCAGTTTCTCTTCAGGAGCAGGGGCGGGGCATTGGTTGTGGCATGCTTCAGGATGCGATCCGACGCACGTTGCTCATTGCTGAGCAGGCCGGCATCCGGGCGATGCTGACTCACCCGATTGATGCGCAGGCGTCTGCTTTCTACACCCGCTTTGGGTTCATTGCATCACCGCTGAGCGAACAGCAATTGCTGCTGCTGCTGAAGGAGGCAAGACATGCATGGGGGTAATGCCATGCTGTCTGTGCCTTGGCGGTGAAAGCATGTTGCCAGCAGCAGCAAGCGTCACAAGGCGGCTTGGCGCAATGCATGCTGTACCTAAACCGCACAGGAGCATCTTCCCCATCTCACGGCAAGGCAGCCGGATGGATGGCTCGAGTGGGGGAGATTGGGGAGGGGGACGGTCTATGCCGTCCCGTCGTCGTTCAAAGCGACAGCTCGGCTTTCAGGCTGTCAATCCACGCCGCCAGGCGGGCCGGGGTTTTGTCTTCTTCGTTGACATTGTCAAACGGGAAGCCAACAAACTTGCCGTCGCGCTCGGCAAACGAATACTTGTAGGTGTAGCCGTCGGTGGGGAAGCTGCCCACCAGCGTGGCACCGCGTGCCTTGAACTTGTCGTACAAAATGCCCAGCGCGCTGACAAACTGCTCGCCGTGCGCCTTGTAGTCGCCTGCGCCAAACAGGGCGATGGTTTTGCCGGAGAAGTCCGGCTTGTCGTTGTCCAGATCCAGCAGCGGGTCGCGCCAGTCATTCTGCACTTCACCAGAACCCCAGGTTGAGCAGCCAAAAATCAGGATGTCGAAGGCAAACATGTCGTCGAAATCGGTGAAGTCCTCTTCCATATTGAAGACATTGAAATCCTCCACCTCAAACGCTTCGGCAATGTGCTCCGCCACTGCCTTGGTGACGCCGGAGCTGCTGCCATAGAAGCAGCCGATGCTGGCCATGATTGTCCTTTCCTTATCGTAGAGAGTGCGCGTGCGGTTTAAGGTCACAGGTGGGGAAACCCCTGTGCAAAACCGGGTAAAGCAAAAACGGAGCCACAGCGGAAAAGCTTGCTGCAACAGGGGTTTCCAGCATAGGGCCAGGTGCTGTTGCACAGATGTTGTCGGGAGGGTTTCACCTGTTTGCTGGCTGTTGGCGCATGCACTTCCTTCCTTGGCGGCCTACGTCTGATGCCGTCATTTTTCTTGTCAGATCAAGCATTTCTGTGCGCTGGCCCGTCACTATCGCTTGGTGTCGGTGTGCGTGCTTATCCGCACGCGCCCACCGCATGAGCGGCCCGATCTGGCCGGGTACGCACCAGGCCGGCTGGAAGGGGGGATTCCAGCGACACTTTGTCTGGTTTACGACAGACGGATTCTGCTAACCAGTTGTTTTTGTGTGAATTGTCTATTGGCGCGTTCTTTGCTGTGAAGTTTACAACTCCACCGAGGGAGGTCGTCATGGCCGAAATCGTACTGTCGAAAAAAGCGCTGGCGGTCAATCCGCTTAAAGTCAGCCAGCCCCTGGGCGCGTCGCTGGTGTTTCTCGGGCTGAACAAAAGCCTGCCGCTGATGCATGGCTCACAAGGCTGTACGGCGTTTGGCAAAGTGTTTTTTGTGCGCCATTTCCGCGAGCCGATTCCGCTGCAGACCACGGCCATGGACCAGGTGTCCAGCATCATGGGCGCTGACGACAATGTGATCGAAGCGCTGCGCACGCTGTGCGACAAGCAGAAACCCGAAATCATCGGCCTGGTGACCACCGGTCTGTCGGAAACCCAGGGCACCGACATCCACCGCTGCGTGCGCGAATTCCGCGCCGCCCATCCGGAGTTTGCCGACACCAGCGTGGTGGCGGTCAACACCCCGGATACGCTGGGCTGTCTGGAAACCGGCTATGCGCTGGCGATGGAAGCGCTGATCGACACGCTGGTGCCGGCCAGCCAGTGCGTGGGCCGTCGGCCCAGACAGGTGAATGTGCTGGCCGGCAGTCATCTCACCCCCGGCGATCTGGAAGCGCTGCGCGACTGGGTGGCGGCATTTGGCCTGCGTCCGGTGCTGGTGCCGGATATTGGCGACTCGCTGGATGGCCACCTGACCGAGGCGGAATATTCGCCGCTGACCATCGGTGGCACCCCGCGCAGCGAAATCCTCACGCTGGGCGAGTCGATTGCCACCCTGGTCATTGGCGAATCGCTGTATCGCGCTGCTGACCAACTGCAGGCGCGCACTGGCGTGCCGGTACATCGCTTTGACAGCCTGATGGGCCTGGCCGCCTGTGACCGCTTCACCCACACCCTGAGCCAACTGGCCGACAAGCCGGTGCCGGCCAGCCTGGAGCGCCAGCGCGCCCAACTGCAGGATGCCATGGTGGACAGCCACTTCATGCTGGGCATGGCCCGGATTGCCGTGGCCGCCGACCCTGACCTGCTGGTGATGTTGTGTGATTTCCTGACCGGCATGGGCGCAGAAGTGCCTGCCGCCGTGTCGCCGGTCAAGACCGAAGGGCTGGCGCGGCTGCCGATTGCCAGCGTCACCATCGGCGATCTGGAAGACCTGGAAAATCTGGCCCGACGCCAGCGGGTACAACTGGTGATGTCCAATTCGCACGCAGTGGGCACGGCGCAACGTCTGGGGGTGCCGCTATTGCGTGCCGGCTTCCCGCAATACGACTGGGTGGGCGGCTTCGCCCGCGCCTGGGTGGGCTACCGTGGATCACGGCAAGCCTTGTTCGATCTCGCCAACCTACTGTTGAGCCAGCACCATGACATTCAACCCTACCGATCCCGGTACTGGTCAGCCGAACGTGACGGCCACGCGGCCGTCGCGCTGGCTGAAGCTGGAATGGTCCACTGACCGGGAGACACACACCATGTTGAAAATTGCTTTTGCCTCCGGCGACCGCGTTCGCGTCAACCAGCACTTTGGCGCGGCAGAGGGGTTTGTCCTGTATGAAGTCAGCCCGACCCGCACCAGCATGGTCGGGGTGGCCGAGTTTCCGCCCGAAGCCATGGACGGCAACGAAAACAAGCTGGGTGCCAAGGTGGCGTTTCTGGAAGGCTGCGCGGCGGTGTTTGTGCTGGCCATCGGCGCATCTGCCATCAAGCAACTGGTCGCGCAAGGCATCCGCCCGATCCGCATCACCGAAACCGACAAGATTGAAGACCTGCTCTACGACATTACCCAGGGCATGAAGCACGGCGGGGTGGCGTGGATCGACCAGGCCATGGCCGAACGCGCTCGCCCGGAACGCACGCCAGACCGCTTTGCCGCCATGCAGGAAGAAGGGTGGGAAGGATGATTGAGCACCTTGGCATCGTCGAATCGATCGACAACGGCCAGACCACGGTCAGCGTGGCCACCGGTGGCTGCCGCAGCTGCCACAAGGAAAGCGAATGCGGCATCGGCCAGGTGGCCGGTGGCCGTCATGTGACCCAGCTCACCCTGCCTGCGCCGCCAGGGCTGCAGGTGGGGGAATCGGTGCGGGTGCGCATTGGCGAAGACAGCCTGCGCCATAGCGCGCTGTTTGGTTATTTGCTGCCGCCCGTGCTGTTGCTGCTCGGTGCCGGGCTGGGTCATGCCAGCTACGGCAGCGATGTGGCCACTGCCGTGGGCGCGCTGATGGGCTTTTTACTGGCGCTGGGGCTGGCGCGGCGATTGCCCGCGCGCCTGCCAGAGCTGCTGACCGGCCCGGCCCCGGCGGCCCCGATGACATTTTCCCCTGCGCACGATATTCCGGCCAAGGCTGCCGGGAACGCGCATGGCCAGCCGCACAACCCGTAACCCGTGTTATCCCTGTCATTCCTACCGGAGACCCCCATGACCACTGAAACCGTCGTTCAAGACAATGACCCGATCCTCGACACCGATTTCATCCGTGAAATGACCCGCCAGATGCGCGCGCTGGACACCTACGGCGTGTACAACGGCCAGGCCCCGGCCAAGATTCTGGACCCGTTTGTGCTGACCCGCGCCCGCCGCCAGGAAATTCCGCTGGTGGGCGACCCGGACGAAGAAACCATCGCCCGCGTCAAGGCCTTCTACAACGCCATTGCCGTGCTGATCGAAAAAGAATGCCGCCTGCTGGCCGTGCCGCTGGTGCACCTGACCCATGAAGGCTTTGGCCGTGCGCTGATTACCGTGGGCAAGCTGGTGGTGATGGATCGCACCGTGCGCGACGTGCATCGCTTTGGCTTTGAAAGCCTGTCCAAGATGAAGGACGAAGCCGACAAGTATTTGTCGGTGGCGCTGGAGCGGATTGGCCAGTACCCGCAAGTGGCCGGTCTGTAAGCGCAAGGAGGCGATGAAATGACGGATGAAGAAATCCAGGCGCTTGACAAGGAAGTGAAGAAACTCAAGCGCATCGCCTCCGAGTGGGCCTCCCAGCTGCACGATCTGGTAGAAGATCGGCTGCCGGCGGGCTACGAGGAAATCCCGGGCATTGCCCAATCCACTTACGACGCCTGTCAGACCTGGGCAGAAGCCACTGCCCGGCTGAAGGCGGCACAGAAAGGTTGATTTTCATGCCGAATATTACCGGCCTGACCCGTGGCGGTGCCGAATGGATTCCGCAGTTTGTCACTGAGCTGAACCAGGAAAAATGCATCGGCTGTGGTCGCTGCTACAAGGTCTGTCCGCGCAATGTGCTTGATCTGGTGGAGCGCGAGCTGGAAGACGATGACGAAGACGACGACAACATGATGGTGATGGCCATTGCCAATGCCAGCGACTGTATTGGCTGTGGTTCCTGTGGTCGCGTGTGTCCGAAGGACTGCTACACCTACGAAGCGGTAGCCGCCTGATGACCGCATCCGTCCCAGATCCCGCCATCGGCGAGGCGGTTTGCGCTGCCCTGCGCGCGCGGGTGGCCAGCCTGGGTTTGTCCATCGGCGATGAGCCGGTCTGGGCGGATGCCGTTCTGGAACCCAAAACCGACCCCTACTCGCAGCAAACCAGTGTGGAAGCGTTCTGGCGTGGCCAGCATCGCTACGGCACGGTGGTGTTTTTTCCTGATGGCCGGGTATTTGCCGAATATCAGGTGTTGTTACCCCATCCGACCCTGCCGGATCGCTACGTTGAAGCGGTTCAAGCCTGGGGCTTCCCGGAAAAATTGCGCGGCGATGTGGTACTCGCTGAATGGCTGAACTAGCTTATGTCTGTCCAGGCCCGTCTGATCTTGCTGCACAAGCATCGCACCAGTGGCCGGGTGCGCTATCTCTGTTTACGCCCGGATGGGGTGACCATCCCGCCCTTGCCACTGTTGTCCGCGCTGCGTGACCCCGGTTATTCGCCCAAGCTGCATATTCATCCGGCAGCGGTGATTCGCGCCGCCGAGCTGACCCTGGGCCTGCCCGAAGGCGGCATTGAACTCGACGCCGAGTTTCATGCCTGGGTAGACACCCCGGAAGGGGATGTGCCGGTGCTGCTGGGCTTGCTGACCGGAATCGACCCCCCATTTGACGCAATTGCCCGCTGCGAAGGCCGCTTGATTGCCCTGACCGACGCGCGTCTGTTTCGCGATATCGAGCGTGAGCTGTTGCGGCTGACCTACGAGCACGTGCTGGGCTGAGCCGGTGCGCCGGTATGCGTGTACACCCGGCCCCCATTCAGTCGCAGAGCCGACAGCAATAATGTTTTCTTTACAACAATTGCGACAGGAATACTGGCAAACCCCTTGATTGGCAATGCTTTGGCGCGCTGCACAAAATGGCACGGCGTTTGCTGGATAAGCCTCAGAGCCAACCAGGAGATTTGCCATGATTACACTGACCCCCGCCGCCAAAAAGGCCATTGAGCGTTTCATTCGCGGTTCCACCACCCCGGTTGCCGGTTTGCGGCTGACGGTTTCCGGCGGCGGCTGTTCCGGTTTGCAATATGGCATGCGTCTGGAAGCCGAAAAGGCCGACGACGACTGGGAACTCAATATCGACGGCATCACCATTCTGGTCGATCCGATCACGCATCCGATGATTGACAGCGTGAATGTGGATTTCATCGACACCCTGACCCACACCGGCTTCCGCTTCGACAACCCCAGCGCCACCGCGCAGTGTTCCTGCGGCCAGTCGTTTTCCGTCTAAGCGGCACCCCCCCCGCCTGATGCTGCGCAGGCCGCCCCAGTGGCCTGCCGCGCAGCATTCTGTTAGCCGTTCCAAGGAGATTTCATCATGTGGGAATATTCAGACAAGGTTCGTGAACACTTTTTCAACCCGCGCAATGCCGGCCCGCTGGAAGAAGCCAACGGGATTGGCGATGTGGGCTCCATCCAGTGCGGTGACGCGCTGCGTCTGATGCTGAAAGTGAATCCGGAATCCGAAGTCATCGAAGACGCGCACTTTCAAACCTTTGGCTGCGGCTCGGCCATTGCTTCGTCGTCGGCGCTGACGGAAATGATCAAGGGCATGACGCTGGACGAGGCACTGAAAGTGTCTAACCAGGACATCGCCGACTTCC
The DNA here is from genome assembly GCF_002002905.1 of Aquaspirillum sp. LM1. Taxonomy (NCBI): domain Bacteria; kingdom Pseudomonadati; phylum Pseudomonadota; class Betaproteobacteria; order Neisseriales; family Aquaspirillaceae; genus Aquaspirillum; species Aquaspirillum sp. LM1. The sequence goes on from NZ_CP019509.1 coordinate 3,046,117, forward strand.
TCGACGGCCTGCCGCCAGAAAAAATGCACTGCTCGGTGATGGGGCGCGAAGCGCTGCAGGCCGCCGTGGCCAACTACCGTGGCGAAGAATGGTCGGACGACCACGAAGAAGGCGCGCTGATCTGCAAATGCTTTGCCATCGACGCCGTGATGATCGAAGACGTGGTGCGCGCCAACAATCTGAACACCGTGGAAGAAGTGACCTTCTACACCAAGGCGGGCGGTGGCTGTGCCGCCTGTCACGAAGGCATTGAGGAAATTCTGGCCAAGGTCAAGGCCAGCAGTCCGGGCGCAGGCGAAGTGTCGCCGCCGCCGGCTTGTCCGGCTACCCCGGAAGCGCCCAAGCCGCCGGCCAAAAAACTCTCCATTGTCGAGAAGATCAAGAAAATCGAAGAAGTGCTGGAATCCGTCCGCCCGATGCTGCAGCGCGACCACGGCGACGTGGAGCTGGCCGACGTGCAGGGCAAGAAGATTTACGTCCACCTCAAGGGTGCCTGCTCCGGCTGCATGATGGAAGCGGCCACGCTGGGCGGCATCCAGCAAAAAATGATCGAAACCCTGGGTGAGCTGGTGCAGGTGCTGCCGTCGTCGCATATGCCGGCAGAAGCCTGAGTCTCCCCGTCATCCCCCCACACCCAGGCAGGGTGCGCCATCCTGCCTGAGTCGGTTTTAGCTTGAGATACTTTCTGGAGTCGACCATGGAACCGATCTATCTGGACAACAATGCCACTACCCGGGTTGACCCCTCCGTGGTGGAAACCATGTTGCCGTTCTTTACCGAGCACTTCGGCAATGCGTCGTCCATGCACGCATTTGGCAGCCAGGTGGGCAAGGCGCTGAAAAACGCTCGTGCCCAGGTGCAGGCGCTGCTGGGGGCCGAGCATGACTCGGAAATCATCTTTACCTCGTGCGGCACCGAATCCGACTCCACCGCCATTCTGTCGGCGCTGAAAGCCCAGCCCGAGCGCAACACGGTGATCACCACCATGGTGGAGCACCCGGCCATCCTCACCCTGTGTGAGTGGCTGGAAAAAGAAGGCTATATCGTCCACAAGCTGAAAGTGGACAAAAAAGGCCGGCTGGATATTGATGAGTACAAGTCGCTGCTGAATGACCGCGTGGCGATTGTGTCGGTGATGTGGGCCAACAACGAAACCGGCACGATTTTCCCGGTGGAAGAAATGGCCGAGCTGGCCGCCGCCAAGGGCATCATGTTTCACACCGACGCGGTGCAGGCTGTTGGCAAGATTCCCATCGACCTGAAAAACACCAAGGTCGACATGTTGTCGCTGTCCGGCCACAAGCTGCATGCGCCTAAGGGCATTGGCGTGCTCTACCTGCGCCGTGGCTGCCGTTTCCGCCCGCTGCTGCGCGGCGGCCATCAGGAACGCGGTCGGCGTGCCGGCACGGAAAACTCGGCGTCCATTGTGGGTCTGGGCCAGGCCTGCCAGCTGGCGCTGGAGCATATGGAAGCCGAAAACACCACGGTGAAGGCACTGCGTGACAAGCTGGAGCAGGGCATTCTCAGCCAGGTTAGCCATTGCTTTGTCACCGGCGACCCGCGCAACCGCCTGCCCAACACCTGCAATATTGCTTTTGAATACATCGAAGGCGAAGCCATCCTGCTGCTGCTGAACAAGCTGGGCATCGCCTGCAGCTCCGGCTCGGCGTGCACCTCCGGTTCGCTGGAGCCCTCGCATGTGATGCGCGCCATGGGCATCCCCTACACCGCCGCCCACGGCACCATCCGTTTCTCGCTGTCACGCTACAACACCGAGGCAGAAGTGGACCGGGTGATTGCCGCCGTGCCGGGCATTATTGCCCAACTGCGCAAGCTGTCGCCGTACTGGGGCGAGCAAGGCCCGGCCAGCGCCAACGGGGGCAGTTTCACCCCGGCGTACGCCTGATTGATGCCTGCCGGGTGCCCGTGCGCCCGGCAGGCAGGTTTTTCCCTCCGGCAATGCTGTGTGGTTGCCAAGATTGCCCCCGGCTCTGGCCGGGGATTTTTTTGTGGGCGCGCGCCGCTGCACCGCACCGAGGGGCTGGATTGGCTGTATCCGTTTGATTTTTCGTTTTTTATCAGGAGAGCATCACCATGGCAAAGATTGGCATGTTTTTTGGCACCACCTCGGGTTCGACACGCAAAGTGGCCAAAATGATCAAGAAACGCTTTGACGACGAACTGATGGCCGCGCCGCTGAACATCAACCGCACCAGCGTGGAAGACTTCTCCAGCTACTCGCTGCTGATTCTGGGCACCTCCACCGTCGGCACCGGCCAACTGCCGGGGGTGAGCGCCGATAGCGAACCCAGCTGGGAAGAAGGCCTGCAAAAACTGGCCGATGTTGATCTCACCGGCAAAACCGTGGCCATCTTTGGCCTGGGCGACCAAAGCCGCTACCCGGAGCAGTTTGTCAGCGGCATGCGCGGCCTGTACGACTTTGTCGTGGCCAAGGGCGCTAATGTGGTGGGCGGCTGGCCGACCGAAGGCTATGAGTTCATTGCCTCGAAATCGGTGGTGGATGGCCAGTTTGTGGGCCTGGCGCTGGACCTGTCCAACCAGTCTGGCCTGACCGACAGCCGTCTGGATGCCTGGCTGAAGCAGATTGCTCCGGTGTTTGGCTTGCCGGTGTAAGTGATGTCATCCCGTGCGGCGCGGGCGCGGTGCGGGATCGACCTGAGGAAAATGCACTGTATGCATGTTGTGCATTTTGCAGCGCCATCGGCAATATCATGAGTGACCACCCTGGCCAAGCGGTAGCCATCTGTCAGTATGTACGGCAGATGCCGTGAATTATTTGCCGGGTTTGACCCCGCCCATACGACCCAGGCCAAATCCTACCCGGTAGAGATCGGGCATATCAATCCGGCCATCCTTGCGCGTGACAAAAATGCCTAGGTGCACCAAGTCTTGTTCAATGCCGCCCCATCCTTGTTCCTTGTGCTGTGGGGGCAGATGGTCGGAAGGAATGCTGCCTGGACCCGCAGGGAATGCGGTTTTCCATACCTGCACAATCTCTTCCCGTGCGCAGGGAACATTCATGCCCTTGAGCGGATGCATGACTTCTGGTGCCCACAAATCATCTTCGGCCACTTGATCCACCCGGATTTGCGACGCCCGCTGAATGCCGCGCTTGATGCTTTCATAGTGTAGCGCCAGGGCATAGTCGGCATAGCGTTGCTGGCTATCGTCAGCCGCACCGTGGATGGCGGCGAGAAAAGATCGCGGTGAGGTCCAGCCATGGCCATCGGCAAGATGGCTGACACTCCAGACATAAGGCACACCACGTCGGGCATCCTTGCCCATTTTATTGCCTGCCAGCGCCTCAAACAGCCCACGCTGACAGGGGCGTTCTGTAGTCAGTGCCGGGGGCAAACGCCATACGCCATCATCATGGCGCAGGCTTTCTTCACGGTGCAGCGTGTTGTTGACCAACTGACGCACACAATCGCCATGTGCGTCAGGCGCATTGATCAGCCGTTGCCACATCATGGCGTGCAGATCGTGGCGCTCCCAGGTCAGTTCAGCACGGGTGGCCAGAATTTTTGACGCATCGACAAAAGCCGTGACCGAGTGCTCCATTTGATCTGGGCGTAAAAACACTTTGGCGCGCAAGTGCGGAAAGTCGCGCAACCATAGCGCGACTTGCAAAAGGTCGCGCACGATGTCGTTCATGGTGTCCCACGCTGAACTGGTGCGGTCCAGAGCATCAAAAATAATCAGGCCAAAGCGCTGGTGGCTGGCAAGATGCTGATTGGCTGCTTCGGTAATGCGCGCCACTTCCTCGGCATGGCTGGCCACCCACGCCACGGTGCTATCCCAGTGTACGGTGGGAATCGTCGTGTTGGTGAGTGCTGCCAGCCAGCGCAGCACCACGGCTTGCCAGATCTGGTAAGGGGAGTGCTGGCGTTGAATCAGTTCAGCAAAGGTGGCGCGATCCGGATACTGTGCAATATTTGGCGTAGCAGCGTAGCCGATGTGGGCATCGGTGCGTGTCAGCTCAGGCACTGATTCGCCAATCTGGCTGCGCAAGGCCGCGTCGCGCAGGGCGGCTGTCCAGAATGATTTGCCCACCCCGCGCGCGCCGACCACCAGCACCGCATCTCTGGCAAGCGCCTTGCGGTGGGCCAGTGGAATATACAGGGTGCCGGGATGCGGGGTTTCTCCCCGGTTATCCAGCTCGAATGGCGCGGCAAGAATCGCCGCACGAATGGCGTGAGCAGAGGTCATGTGTCGTTCTTTGCGGTGGCGCGGTTCAAAAAATCCAGCAGTTCGCCGTATACCCCATTGACCTCGTTTTCATCCACCTGCTCCATGCGTTGCTGAAGCCCCAGCAGGCCAAACCAGCCACGGTTCCATTTGATGGGCAACGGTGCATGGGGGGCATTGCTATCATCCTGCTCAAAACTCCAGTCGCTGATTTCACCGGGTCCAGTTTCATCGTAGCTGCTGACAAACAGCTCATAGGCATCGGCACACAGTGCATCGAGATAGGTTTGTTTGCGATCATCATCTGGCACCAATCCGGCCACCAGTTGCAGCCGCTCGCGCAGCATAGCGATCACGCCACGCTGTTGCCAGTGGGAAAATAGCACACGGTAGCCGGTCCAGGTTTGCTGTCCCTGAATGGCAAACATCAGAATGGTGTGTGCGCCGATATCAGTGACGCATGCTGCCGCCACTTCATCAATGCCTGCGCGGGAATCGATCAAGATCACATCCGGTTGGATCTGTGTTTCCAGTTGCTGGATCAGACGATTCAAGCGACGTGACCAGGTTTCAACACCTCCCTGAGCCAGGACTTTAGGCATCCAGACCCGACCAAGCTTGGCGACGTATTCGCCAGGCTCATGACCATGGGCTGGCACGAGGTAGATTTGCCCGGCAGTAGGCCAATTGCTGGTGGCGTAAAGATCGTTCAGCAGCCCATCGCCATTGCCGACCAGATCTTCCACCAGCCAGTCGGTTATGCCATATTTGGGTTGCCGGTCTACTGGCAGCAAGGCGCTGGACAGCCCGGGCGATTCCAGATCCCCATCCAGCACCAGCACCCGTTTGCCCTGTCTGGCCAGGCTCCAGGCGCTGGCGGCCAACGCTGTCGAGCGGCCAACGCCGCCCTTGATCGAGAAAAACACGATGCGTGGCGCGCCGGGGGCAACTTCTGCAATGCGTGCCCATTGGGTGTCCGTGGCCAGGCGGTCAACCACCTGCACTTGCGCAAAGCCCTCCAGCGGAAATGCTGACACACCCTGACAGGCTTCTTCCGGGGTAGCTTCGTACAGAATGCCATGGGTGGCAGGGTAGGCGTGGGGAGCAAGTCGCATGGCCAGCGCCTGGTACATCGCTTCGACCTGGGTGCGCAGGGAAGGCGTGTGTGCCAGTGTGTCCGGCGCGATAAATCGTACCCGCCCGTTGAGGTCGCGGTTGATCAGCAGCCACGCCAGTGCGTCCACCACCGGGCGATGTGCTTCAAGAACATCAGTGGCAATGGGCAAAATCTGATCAAAGGTGGTCATATCAACCCGTCTTTTTGTGCTTTTTTGAGCAAGGCATACACCGCCTGGGCACCTGTCTGATGGCGTTCGATCCGGCTTTGATCAAAACTGGATTGAGGGGCATAACGTTGCGACGCTTCCCAGTCAGCAAACGGATTCGCCGACAGGACATACCCTACACCCTCGGTATGGCGATGGCGATAACTCTCGAAACGCGTCCAGATGCCATCGGCGTGTTGCCTGTCTTTTTTGTCGCTTGGGCTGCCCTGCGCATCAATCGACATGCCGAACGCCATCATCAGGCGTTTCAGACCGCACTCGACGGACATCCCATACAGATGGTCGGCATTGGCCCAACGTTGGGCCTGGTGCAGATATTCTGCATCATTCCAATGACGTTGATGGGCATCGAAAAAATCCGTTTGCATGGCGGTTTCCTTCAAAGTCAATGCGGCCAGTACCGGGCGGCCATTTTAGCGTACTTGTGCCCAACGCCCGTGGTTTTCCCGTGTTGCAGCGTAGCTGGCATTGTCATGCTGTGTTCATCCCCCCACCCGCCCAGCCCAGGCCAGCGCATCTTCCAGCCGGTCGTCCCCCCAGAACATCTCTTGCCCTACCCAGAACGTGGGCGCGCCAAACAGGCCGCGTTGCTGCGCCCACTCGCTGCGCTGGTTGGCGGCGTGATAAATCCCGCTTTGCCGGGCCAGGGTGAGCCAGTGTTGTGGCTGGGCGGTCAGCCCTTGCAGCGCGGCCAGCAGGCAGTCCGCCTGGCGGATATCCTGGTCGTGGACAAAGTTGGCGCTCAGCAGGCGTTGGCAAAACTGCGCTGCCCATGGCGTGGCGGCGGCGAGCATGGCTAGCTGGGTGGCATGCCGGGCATGGCGGGGAAACTCACTGGGCGGGGTAAACGGCAACTGGTATTTGTCTGCTTGACGGGCCATGTCGCGCCAGAGGTAGGCCCGTTTGGCTGGCTGGGCATTGAACGGTGAATCTTGCCAGCCCTGCGCCCGAAAAATCGGTCCGAGCAAAAATGGCCGCCAGCGCACGGCCACCCCGGCGGCCTTGGCCAGCGGGGTGATGCGCAAGGCAGACAAATAACAGTAGGGGCTGGCCAGATCCAGCCAGAACTCGATGGATGGGGCTGACATGATGTGTTGTCTTTGAACACGCTCTTAGGTCGGGCCGCTGGCATGCGCGTAGCGCATGCCAGACAGCAAGAAATACGGTTGAACCAGGTCGGGGCGGTGGCTAGAGTCAGCGTTAACCTTACCCCGACGAGCCTGTGATGAAGCCTACGGATTCCCGACTGATGCCGCAAGCGGTGCACTTTGCCGCCACCGATGGCTACCCACTGCATGGCCATGTCTGGCGCTGCGCCGAGCCTGACCGGCACCGGGCGGTGGTGGTGATCAACCCGGCAACCGCCGTGCACAGCCGCTACTACGCGCGCTTTGCCGCGTTTCTCCACAGCAGGGGCCTGGATGTGCTGACCTACGATTATCGCGGCATTGGCGGCTCACGCCCGGCCAATTTGCGCGGCTTGCAGGCCGGCTGGCTGGAGTGGGGCGAGCGGGATTTTGAAGGGGCGTTGCGCTGGCTGGAGCTGCATTGTCCGGAGCAGCCGGTGCTGGCGGTGGGGCATAGCGCTGGTGGGCTCTTGCTCGGGCTGGCTGCATCCAACCGGCGGATTGTGCGCAGCCTGACGGTGGGAGCCCAGTTTGCTTACTGGCGCGACTACGCCCGCGACCAGCGTTGGAGCATGTGGTGGAAGTGGCATGTGCTGATGCCGGCGCTGACGGCGGTGTGCGGGTATTTTCCTGGCCGGCGGCTGGGCTGGCTGGAAGACACCCCGCAAGGCGTGGTGCGCGACTGGACCTCGCGTCACCCGCGCTTTGAACACGGGCTGGGGCGCGGTCGGACGCCCAGCGCCGACCGGCCTGCGCGGCTGACCGCGCGCTGTGCTGCGCTGGGCGGCGAATTGCTGGCGCTGTCGGCCAGTGACGACCCGTTTGCCACGGTGTCGGCGGTGCAGCGGCTGCTGGGCTATTTTACTGGCAGTCGCCGCTGTCATCTGCAGCTGGAGCCGGCCAGGGTGGGGGTGGCGTCAATTGGCCACTTTGCTTTTTTTCATGCCCGCTTTGCCGATTCGCTCTGGCCGCTGGCTGGGCAATGGCTGCAGCAGGGCTGCCTGCCCGCTGCCGTGCCTGGTGAATGGATTGCGCCCTATCTTCCCGATTGATCTGGGGGCTGGCGGGGATGTGTGCCGGATGCGCAAGCGTGCGCTTTATTCGCTCTGGCGTGCTGCTGCCAGGCTCAGGCGCACCGCCCGCACATAGCCCAGTACGCCAAGGAAGAACAGCGTGCTCAGCAGCACCTCGCCACCGGCCAGCCATTGTGACAAGCCCCGGTCAGCCCAGGCACGGGTCACGCCTTCGGCAAAAAAGGCCAGGATGAACATGCTCGACCACTGGTAGGTGTATACCCGGTTGCGCAAAATGCCAAAGAGCGGCAACAGCAGCACCACGGCCTTGAGCACCAGAAAACTGCCGCCAGGGCGCAAGGGAGCCAGCCAGAGCTCCCAGGCCAGGGTGAGCAGGATCAGGCCAATCAGGCTGGCGATGCTCAGCCAGTGACAGAAATTTTTGCTCGGATTCATGCGTCACCTTCGGCAGGGCTGTCTGGGGTGGCGTCTTTTGCCGCCGGTTTGACCAGCCAGGCGGCCAGCACGATCCCCAGCTCATACAGCAGCCACAGTGGCACGGCCAGCATGATCTGCGACAGCACATCGGGCGGGGTGACCACTGCCGCGACCACAAACGCGCCGACAATCACATAAGGCCGGGCTTCCTTGAGTTTGGCAATGTCCACAATGCCAAAGCGCACCAGCAGGATCACCACCACCGGCACTTCAAAGGTGATGCCAAAGGCCAGAAACATGCCCAGCACAAACGACAGATATTTGTCGATGTCGGTCATCATCGACACGCCATCCGGGGTGACCGAGCTCATGAAGCCAAACACTACCGGAAACACCAGAAAATACGCAAAGGCCATGCCGATGATGAACAGCAGCACGCTGGAGGCAATCAGCGGCACAATCAGCCGTTTTTCATGGGCATACAGGCCAGGGGCAACAAAGGCCCACACCTGATAGAGCGTATTGGGCAGTGCCAGTACAAAGGCCACCATCATGGTGACTTTCATCGGCACAAAAAATGGCGTGGTCACGTCGGTGGCAATCATGGTGGCACCGACCGGCAGCACCTTCATCAGCGGCAAGGCCAGCAGCCGGTAAATATCGCCTGACCAGTGAAACAGGCCAAGAAACAGCACCAGCAGGCCAATCAGCATCCGGACCAGCCGGGTGCGCAGCTCAATCAGGTGGGCAAGCAGGGGTTGGGCTTCGGTCATGTCGGCTTGGGAGAAGGGGCGGAGGAAGAATCCGGGGCAGCCGGGGCGTCAGGGTCTGGTGCCATGGCAAGGGTCGGACGCGGGTGGGCCGGATCAACTGCTGCGGTGTCCAGCGGAGCCGGCGCGGGGGGGCTTGGTGTGGCGTCCACTGCCGGGGCCACCGCGTCGTTAACTGTCTGCTGGGCCTGGTTGACGGCTTCGCTGACCTCGCTGGCCGTTGCGTTCAGCTGCGACTGCACCTCGCTGACCGTTTGCCTGGCGTCGCTGACTTCACGCTGCACCGAGTCCTGCAGGGTTTGCGCGGCGGTTTGTACTTCGCTTTGCAGCTGCTTGAGTTCGGTCAGGTTGACCTCGCGCTGGATGTCGGCCTTGACGTCGTGCACATAACGCTGGGCGCGCCCCACCAGCGCGCCCACTGTGCGCGCCACCTTGGGCAGTTTTTCCGGGCCGATCACCACCAGCGCCACCACGCCGATCACGGCCAGTTCGCCAAAGCTGATATCGAACACGGCGACTTACTTTTTGTCGGTTTCGACGTCGATCACCCGGCCTGTGTCACCCGGCTTGGCCGGCGGCTGGGCTTCTTCGCTCTTCATGCCATCCTTGAAACCTTTGACTGCGCCGCCCAGATCCTGGCCAACATTACGCAGTTTTTTGGTGCCAAAAATCAGAACCACCACCACCAGCACGATCACCCAGTGCCAAATGCTCAAAGAACCCATGTGTCAAAACTCCTGTAACGGGCTGCCGCGCGGGGGGACGCGAACTCAGCCCTTGTGACCAAATACGTGGACGTGCAGGTGATACACTTCCTGCCCGCCCAGTTTGCCGGTGTTGATCCCGGTCTTGAAACCGGCGGCCAGCCCTTGCTCGCGGGCCAGTTCCGGCACTTTTGTCATGATCTTGCCCAGAATGTCCGCATCGTCAGCCGTGGTGGTCAGCAGCGATTCGATATGGCGTTTGGGGATGATCAGAAAATGCACCGGCGCAATCGGACGGATGTCATGAAAAGCCAGCATGTCATCGTCTTCATACACCTTGTTGCACGGGATTTGCCCGGCAATGATCTTGCAGAACAGACAGTCGCTCATGGATCCCTGCCTCAGTCCTTGGCGGCGCGGGCCGCTTTTTCATCATGGCCGGAAATGCCTTCGCGGCGCTTGAGTTCAACCAGCACATCGTCCGGGCGCAGGCCGTGATAGGTCAGCAGCACCATCGAATGAAACCACAGGTCGGCCACTTCGCGCACCAGATGCAGCTTGCTGCCATCCTTCGAGGCCATCAGCACTTCGGCACATTCTTCCGCCACTTTTTTCAGCACGGCGTCTTCGCCCTTGTGCAGCAGTTCGGAAACGTAGGACGATTTCGGGTCGGCGCTCTTGCGCGCTTCCAGGGTGTCGGCAATGTGGAACAGCACTTCGGCGTGAATCATGGCAGTCTCTTGGGTAGGAAGTGAACAAACCGGTTGTTGGCTGCCACAGCAGCCAACGCTATCGTGTAGTGCGCATATTACCGTGTGATGGCGCGGCGCGTCATGCGCGCAGGCCATGGCCACCGGCGCGGGTGTTCAGTGCCCGTGCGGCGCAGCGTAAATGCTGGCCGGATCTTTCAGCACCGCGTCCACCACCTGCCAGTCCTGGCCATCCAGCCGGCGGAAAAAGCAGCTTTCCCGCCCGGTGTGGCAGGCAATGCCGCCGGCCTGGTCGATGATGAACAGCACCACGTCGCCATCGCAATCCAGCCGCACTTCGTGCACGGTTTGCAGGTGGCCGGATTCTTCGCCCTTTTTCCACAGCCGGTTGCGCGAGCGGCTCCAGTAGTGGGCAATGCCGGTGTCGGCGGTCAGCTGCAGCGATTCGCGGTTGACGTTGGCCACCATCATGATGCGCTGGGTGTCGTGGTCCTGGGCGATGGCGGTCACCAGGCCATTGGCGTCCCATTTGACCGCGTCCAGCCAGGCGGATTGTGCTGTCTGGCTCATAAGCGTACCTCAATGCCATGCTGTTGCATCAGGCGCTTGGCCTGTTCGACAGTGTATTCGCCAAAGTGGAAGATGCTGGCGGCCAGCACCGCGTCGGCGTGGCCTTGCAGCACGCCGTCGGCCAGGTGTTGCAGATTGCCCACGCCGCCCGAGGCAATCACCGGAATCGACACCGCATCGCTGACCGCGCGGGTCAGCGGCAGGTTGAAGCCAATCTTGGTACCGTCGCGGTCCATGCTGGTGAGCAGGATTTCTCCTGCACCCAGTTCCTGCATCTTTTGCGCCCAGGCCACCGCGTCCAGCCCGGTGGGATTGCGCCCGCCGTGGGTGAATACCTCCCAGCGGTCGTTGTCCGGAGTGACCGCCTTGGCGTCCACCGCCACCACAATCGCCTGCGAGCCGAACTTGTCGGCGCATTCGCGCACCAGATCGGGGTTGGTCACTGCGCTGGTGTTGATGCTTACCTTGTCGGCCCCGGCGTTGAGCAGCCGGCGCACGTCTTCCACCTTGCGCACGCCACCGCCCACTGTCAGCGGGATGAACACCTGTTCGGCCACTGCTTCGATGATGTGCAGGATGATGTCGCGGTCGTCGCTGGAGGCGGTGATGTCGAGAAAGGTCAGTTCGTCAGCGCCCTGCTCGTCGTAGCGGCGGGCAATTTCCACCGGGTCGCCGGCGTCGCGCAGGCCGACAAAATTGACGCCCTTGACCACGCGACCGGCGGTCACGTCCAGGCAGGGGATGATGCGTTTGGCTAAAGACATGGCGGTTTGGATTCGTCTCGGTCAGATAAAGCCCCGCCCGCGCAGGCGCGCGCAGCGGGGAAAAGCAGGCAGCTGCGCTCAGCTGCCCAGCGTATCGGCCAGATCCTGGGCTTCGCGGAAGTTGATGCTGCCCTCGTAAATGGCCCGGCCCGTGATCGCGCCTTCAATGCCTTCGCTTTCCACTCCGCACAGCGCGCGCACGTCGTCCAGGTTGGTCAGGCCACCGGAGGCAATCACCGGAATGCTCAGCGCTTGCGCCAGCTTGACGGTGGCGTCGATGTTCACCCCGCTCATCATGCCGTCGCGGCCAATGTCGGTGTAGATCACCGACACCACGCCGTAGTCCTGAAAGCGGCGGGCCAGGTCGATCACATCGTGGTGGGTCACCTTGGCCCAGCCATCGGTGGCCACTTTGCCGTCCTTGGCGTCCAGGCCAACGATGACCTGGTTGGGGAAGGCGTCGCAGGCGTCGTGCAGAAAGCCGGGGGTTTTCACCGCCGCCGTGCCGATGATGACGTACTGCAGGCCCATGTCGAGGTATTTCTCGATGGTGTCCAGGTCACGGATGCCGCCACCGAGCTGCACCGGCATGTCATTGCCCACTTCGGTCAGGATGTCGCGGATGACCGCGAGGTTTTTCGGCTTGCCGGCAAAGGCACCGTTCAGATCGACCAGATGCAGGCGACGGGCGCCCTGATCGCGCCAATGGGCGGCAACCTTGACCGGGTCGTCGGAAAACACGGTCGCATCGTCCATGACGCCTTGTTTCAGGCGTACACACTGGCCGTCTTTCAGATCAATCGCGGGAATCAGCAGCATGATGTGTCTCGGGTTGTTCGGGTGTTCAGGGTTATCGCTGACCATCCCAGCCAATGAAGTTGTCCAGCAACTTCAGGCCGGCGGCCGCACTTTTTTCGGGGTGAAACTGGGTGGCGAATACATTATCACGGCCCAGGATGGCGGAAAATGCAAACGGGTATTCAGCATAGCCCAACGACAGGCCAGGGTCGGCAGGGGCCATATAATAACTGTGGACAAAATAAAAGCGGCTGCCGTCGGCCACGCCGGCAAACAGCGGGTGGCGCACGGTTTGCCAGACTTCATTCCAGCCCATATGCGGCACCTTCAGCCGTGCGCCCTGGGTGTCCAGCTGGCCATCGGGAAAGCGCTTGACCAGGCCGGGGTAGATGCCCAGCGCGGCGGTGTCGCCTTCTTCGCTGTGGTCCAGCAGCAGCTGCGCGCCCACGCACACGCCAAAGAACGGCTTGCTGGCGGCAGCGTCGATCACCGCTTCCTTCAGGCCCGAGGCAATCAGCTCGGCCATGCAGTCTTTCATCGCGCCCTGGCCAGGAAACACCACTTTGTCGGCGCGGCGCACCACCTCGGGATCCTGCGTCAGCGCCACCTCGGCACGGCCTTGTGCCACATGCTCCAGCGCCTTGGTCACCGAGCGCAGGTTGCCCATGCCGTAGTCCACCACGGCGATTGTCGGTTTGGCGGCGCTCATGCGGTCAGGGTTCCTTTGGTGGACGGGGTGACGCCGGCCATGCGCGGGTCAGGTTCCACCGCCATGCGCAGCGCGCGGCCAAAAGCCTTGAACACGGTTTCCGCCTGATGGTGGGCGTTCACCCCGCGCAGGTTGTCGATGTGCAGGGTGACCATGGCGTGATTGACAAAGCCATGGAAGAATTCAGAAAACAGATCGACGTCAAACTGGCCAATACAGGCGCGGGTGTAGTCGATGTTGTACACCAGACCGGGGCGGCCGGAGAGATCAATCACCACCCGCGACAGTGCTTCATCCAGCGGCACGTAGGCATGGCCGTAGCGGCGGATGCCCTTTTTGTCGCCAATCGCCTGGGCAAACGCCTGGCCCAGGGTGATGCCGATGTCTTCCACCGTGTGGTGGGCGTCGATGTGCAGATCGCCCACGGCAGTAATGTCGAGGTCGATCAGGCCATGGCGGCAGATCTGGTCCAGCATGTGCTCCAGAAACGGCACGCCGGTGGCAAAGTGGCTGCGCCCTTCGCCGTCCAGGTTGATCGAGACGGTAATCTGGGTTTCCAGAGTGTTGCGTGTAATGTCAGCCTGACGCATGAGATACCATAGCGAGAAAAGGATTCGGGCCGTGCGCAGCGGCGCGGCGCGGTGGCACAGTGCTGCCATGATACCATTTCACCCGAAATCATTTCACGGGGATTGCACGGCGACACCCGCGCCGCCCGCCCCCCGCCTGCCTGTGAAAGCCGAGACGACTATGAGCCAATACTGGAGCGCCGTGGTACACGGCCTGACCCCCTACACCCCGGGCGAGCAGCCCAAGCTGCCCGATCTGATCAAACTCAACACCAACGAAAACCCCTACGGCCCGTCGCCCAAGGCGCTGGCGGCCATTCAGGCCGAGGTGAGCGACCATTTGCGCCTGTACCCCGACCCGAATGGCGACCGCCTGAAGGTGGCGGTGGCCGCCCATTACGGCGTCACCACCCGTCAGGTGTTTGTCGGCAACAGCTCGGACGAGGTGCTGGCCCATGTGTTTCAGGCCTTGCTCAAGCACAACGATCCCATCCTGTTTCCCGACATCACTTACAGCTTCTATCCGGTGTACTGCGGGCTGTACGGCATTGGCTACCGCGAAGTGCCGCTGGATGCTGAGTTTGCCATCCAGCCGGACGACTACCACACCCCCAACGGCGGGATCATCTTCCCCAATCCGAATGCGCCAACTGGCCGGCTGCTGGCGCTGAGCGCCATTGAGCAGATTGTTCAGGCCAACCCGGACAGCGTGGTGGTGATCGACGAAGCCTATATCGACTTTGGCGGCGACAGCGCCATTGCCCTGGTGGACCGCTATCCCAACCTGCTGGTGACGCAAACCCTGTCCAAATCGCGCTCGCTGGCCGGCTTGCGCGTGGGCTTTGCCGTGGGCCACCCGGATTTGATCGACGCGCTGGAGCGGGTGAAAAACAGCTTCAACTCCTATCCGCTGGACCGCCTGGCGCTGGCGGGGGCCACTGCTGCCATCAACGATGTCGATCACTTCAACCACTCCCGCCATGCAGTGATGGCCACCCGCGAGCGGCTGAGCCAGGCGCTGACCGGGCTGGGGTTTGACGTCTTGCCGTCGGCGGCCAACTTTGTGTTTGCCCGCCACCCGCAGCACGACGCCGCCACGCTGGCCGCTGGCCTGCGTGAACGGGCGATTATCGTGCGTCACTTCAAGCTGCCGCGCATTGACCAGTTTTTGCGCATTACCGTGGGCACCGACGCGCAAAGCGAAGCCCTGCTGGCCGCGCTGACGGCCCTGCTCAAGCCGTAACATCACCCTGCCGCGCCAGCCAGCTTGCCGCTGGCGCGGCACCTTTGTCCGGTCATGCACCCACCGTCTGGTGGGTGCATCAGGGCGATGCGCCAGACCCTGGCGAGTTAGCTGGCTGGAATATCCCGTGCATGACAAAAAATTTATCAAAAAAATATTCTGCGCCGCGCGCAAGTTGCTGGCCGGCGGTTCAGCCCTGAGTGGCTGCGTGATCGCTGCTGGGCCAGGCAGGGCGTGCCCTAGCGCTCCTACGTCAGTTTTGGCGCACTGAACCTTGGTTCAGTGCAAACCCCCCACTTTTCATTGACCATGCCAGTTGTGTGGTTTTTGTCTTAAGTCATTGAGCAGGATGGGGTTTTACCTTAACGTTAACCCTGACTTGCCGTGGACGCAAACGGAAAGGAAATTACCCGCACGGAGTAGGGTTTTTTCCTGATAATCCAGCTACCCCTTACCGTGCGTGCAGCTGCCACCACGCGGTGCTTTGCGGGTGATTGCGGGTGCCAAACACACGACGCAAGGCGCAAACCCACAGTAAACCCCCGTTTGAAACAGCGCCGTTAGGCAAATCTACGAATTGTCGGAACTGGCCGGGCACGCGATGATAGCCACTCGTTTGACGGAGTTTGCCCATGGTTAACCTGATTACTGAATCCCCAATGATTATTCCTGTGGCATTGCTTGCTACGGTCAGCTACCTGTGGGTATGGCGCCGTCGACAGCTGCGCAGCGTCAGCCATCGCGCCCGGCGCATCGACCCCATCGGCGAGGCCGAAGTGTTTCTGGCGTATGGTCGCAGCAAGGATGCCCTGCGCGTCTTGCGCGCGGCGCTGAACCAGGAGCCGGGCAATATCAAAATCAAGGTGGTGATGCTGCGGGCGCTGGCCGAGCTGAACGATGTGCCCGGCTTCATCCACCTGGCCCGCGAAGTGCAGGCACCGCTGAGCGGCCAGCCGGTGTGGCAGCAAATCTGCAAGACCGGACAACGGCTGCAACCGGAAAACCCGCTGTTTCGTTGAGGCTCAGGCAGGGTGCATCACCCAAACCGGGCGACGCACCAGGCATCAGGTTGCAGGCGTGCCGGGCTTGGGCTGGCGGTCGCGCATCAGTGCCGCCAGCACCAGGCCAATCAGGAACATGAACATCTCCATCATGTGATCGCGGGTGATGTTTTCGATCACCATCCGCCCGGCAAAGCCGCTGATCAGGAACATGCAGGTCAGCGCCAGGGTGTCGTGCTGCTGCAGCAAGCGGCGCAGGCCCTGGGCAAACACGGCCAGCAAGAACGCCCCCCACAGTGCCATACCTGGCCAGCCCATGCCCAGGGTATATTCCACCAGACCGCTGTGTGAATGGCGCACTGCCACCCCGTATTTTTCCATCACCGCATTGCTGTACGCCTTGCGGGTGAAGCCCATCCCCAGTGGGTGTTCTGCCGACAGCTTCATACCGACAATAATCCACGCCGTGCGCTCGTAGGCCGAATCGTCCAGCGGCTGGCCATCGGACAGAATCGGGTAGGGGTAGCGCTTGGCGTCCAGCCAGCTCAGCACGGTATCGGTATGAAATGAGTAGGCGGTAGATTCGACAAACCGGGCCCAGCGCGAGTCGGTTTTCAGGTGCAGTCCGGTCAGCGTGCCGGCCAGCAACAGCAGCGCCACAAACCCACCCATCCGGTGGCTGCGCCGAATGGACGCTGGCGCGTAGTACAGCACCAGCAGCCCGGTGGAGATGCACAGCAGCACCAGCCCAATCAGGCCGTTGCGTGCCCCGGAAAAAAACGTCACCGCTGCCGCCAGCAAGGCCCAGCCAGCCAGCAGTGGCGACGGCACCTGGAAATACCGCCCGCCGCCGCTGAGCCGGCTGAACGCTTCGGCCATGCACAGCGACAAAAACAGATTGGCCAGGTAAGACACCTGCACCTTGCCGTTGAACACCCCGGTGGAATTAAATGGCGATTCGCCGTAAACCCCCCACGCCCATAGATAGTCCAGCGCCTGAATCAGCACCGCACAGCCCAGCGCCACAAACACCCCGTTGAGCACCTGCGCCCGGCCACTGCTGGCCTGGTGGCGGCCCAGGTACATCACCGCCATGCCCAGTAGCAGGGCCAGCGAGCTTTTCAGCCACTGGCCGCGCAATTCTTCCAGCGTTTCGCCCGGATGCAGCGCCACGGTGGGCACCTGAATCAGCAGCCACAGGCTGAGCAGCAGGTACAGCCACAGCGTGCGGCTGTGGCGCAGCTGCGTCCACAGCGCCTGGCGCACGCTGGCCACGCTCAGGCAGCACAGCAGGCTGGCGCTCATCAGGCCATAGCGCAGGGCAATGGTGTGCGGAATCGACCAGATAATCAGCAGAATAAACGACATCCACGCTACTGCCTGGTAGCGGGTCAGGGTAAACGGAAGTTTCACACGACAGTCCTTGTGGCCGTTAGCAGACTGAGGGTGGCCTGGGCAATCTGCTCGGCAGAAATGCCGTCAATACAGGCGCGCGTGCCGGTGTGGCAGCGCGAGGGCGTGGCAAACACAAATGCGCACGGATAACAGTGCAAGTCCACCGGGGCAATGCGGATCACCCGCTGACCCAGTGCGCGTTGTTCGCGTGGGTCGGTGGGGCCCACCACGGTGACAATCGGTGCGCCCACCGTGTCGGCCAGATAGGTAATGCCGGAATCCACCCCAACATACACCGCCAGCCCGGCCAGCAGCGCCGGCAGCTCGTCCAGGCGGAAGCGCCCGCTGGCGTCGATCACCCGTGGTGACGCCAGCTCGCGCTGGATGTCCTGCGCCAGCGGCGTGTCGCCAGCGCTGCCAATCAGCACAATCGTGGCATTGCTGTTGGCCAGCAGTTGACGGACCAGCGCCACCAGCTTGGGCACACCCAGTTCCTTGAGCTTGTTGGCGGCGCTGACGCCCAGGCCAATCCATGGCGTGGCCGGCAAGTTCAGCGCGGCCAGCGCGCTCGCTGCGCTGGCCGCCCATGCGATGGATTTATCCTGACCCAGCGCAATCTCGTGGCGAGCCAGCAGCCGGGCCAGCGTCTCCAGCACCAGCTCGCCCGGCTGGTGGGCTTCGCCATCGCTCAGGCAGGGGCGCGCCGCGCGCAGGGTGCGCCCCGGCCAGGTGGGCACAATCGACCAGCGCCGGGGAATGCCCGCCCACAGCGGAACCAGCCAGAAGGCCAGATTGGGTGACAGGGTGAGCACGGTGTCGTAGCCGCCGGCGCGCAGCAGGCGCAGCAGCGCCCAGCGGCCACGCAGCCCGCGAAACGCCCGCGTCGGCAGGGCCAGCCGCTGCTGCACTGCCGGATGACGGGCGATGATCTGCGTGGTGACCGGGTCGTGCAGCACGGTGAGTTCGGCCTGTGGGTGGGCGCGCTGTAAGGCGGCCATCACCGGGGTGGCGCACAGCATGTCGCCAATTTTGGCGGTCTGGATCAGCAGGATTTTCCGGGGCGGGCCACTGCGGGCGCGGGCGCGCCAGATCAGCCATGGCCAGCACAGCCAGGTCAGCAATAGCGCAATCATGCCAGCACCTCGTCAAATACCTGTTGCACCCCAGCCACACAGGCGTCCAGGGAATAGTTGGCCAGCACCCGCGCCCGCCCGGCCTGGCCCATGGCCTGGCGGCGGGCCGGGCTGGCAATCAGCGTGGCCAGTGCGGCGGTCAGCGCGGGTCGGTCAGCATAGGGAAACAGCAGGCCGGTATGGCCGTCCACCACTAGCTCGGCGGAGCCGCTCACCCGCGACGCCAGCACCGGTTTGCCCAGCAGCATGGCTTCCAGCAGCACTCTGGGCAGCCCTTCGCTGGCGCTGGCCAGCACGCAAATATCCAGCGCGGCGGTCCAGTCCAGCACCTGCGCCTGAAAACCGACAAAGCGCACATACTCCTCCAGCCCGGCGGTGTGGGCCTGGTGTTCCAGTGCCGCACGTTGTGGGCCGTCGCCAATCACCAGCAGGCACAGCGGCGTGCTGACCTGGCCAAGCAGTTGCGCCAGTGCGGCGATCAGGTCGGCCACGCCCTTGCGCGGCAGCAGCGAGCACACCGTGCCAATCACCACGGTGTCGGCGCTCACCCCCAGCCGGGCGCGGCAGGTGGCCGGGTCGGGCAGCGGCTGGAGGGGGTCGATGCCGTTGGGCACCACCCGAATCCGCGCCCGCGCTACCCCCTGTGCCACCAGGCTGTCGGCAATGCCGTGCGACACGGCAATGATGCGCGCTGCCTGGTTGGCGGCAGCCACTGCACGTGGGCTGAGTTGCGGATTGCTGCGGCAATGCTGGATCACCGGCACGCCGGCTTCGGCGGCGGCCAGATAGCCTTCCAGATTGGACAGCGGCTGGTTGTTCATGTACAGCGCCCGATAGCCGCCGGCACGCAGTTGGGCGGCCAGCCGGCGGGCGTTGGGGCGGATGCGCCAGGCCAGTTCAATCTGTTCCACCGCAGCGGCGCGCCACTGGCGGCAGGGGGTGAGCAGGCCACGGGCGGCTTCCTTGCCCAGCTTGGCCCACAGCGGCTGGCGGCGTGGCGGGTGCAGGGTGAGCGGCACGTCCAGCGCGGCCAGGGTCTGGCTCAGGCATGGGCCGTGGCCACGCGGGTAGTCGTGGTAAAACACCGCGTCAATCGCGTAGCGCTGGCGTGGCAGGCGGGCAAGCAAGGCCAGCAGGCTGTTGGTGCCGCCGCCCCATTCCTGGCCGGTGTCCAGCAGCAGCAGGCGCTGCGCCGCGCTCATGCCGGCTGCTCCAGCCGTTGCCGGCAGGCCGCTTCTACTTCGTCCACGCTGATCAAATCCATGCACGGTGGTTCCGGGTAGGGGCAGCGCTTGGACAGGCAGGGCGTGCAGGTGCGCCATTTCTGGATCACCGTGTGGCGCTCCAGTGCCGTGGCCGGGCCGCTGCGCTGCCAGTCGGACACGGCAAACAGCGCCACCACCGGGGTGTTGACCGCCACGGCCAGATGCAGGGCACCGGTGTCTGGGGTGACCAGCAGCTGCATGCGTGCCAGCAGCGCCGGCCACAGCGGCAGGGGCAGTGCGCCGGCGCTGACCACGGCACGCGGGCTGGCAATCTCGGCGGCAATGCACTGGTTCAGGCCAAATTCGGCGGGCGAGCCGGTCAGCACAATGGCCAGTTCCGGGTCGGCGGCCAGCAGCCGGCGGGCCAGTTCGGCCAGCCGGCTGGCCGGCCAGCGCCGGCTGATGGTGGACGCGCCAGCCTGCAGGCCCACCACGCGCTGATGGTTGGCAATGCCGCGCTCGGCCAGCCAGTCGCGCACCTGCTGGCGGGCATCGCAGCCCACCGGCATGTCCATCTCCCAGCCGGTGGCCGCACCGCCGGCCAGCGCGGCAGTGGCCAGCCGTTGTTCGATGCCGTGACGGAAGTCTTCCCAGCGCAGCTGCGGCTCGCGGTTGCTGAGCAGAAAGCGGAATGGATTGCCGGCGTTGGGCAGCTTGAATACCCAGCGTGCGCCAGACAGATACGCCAGTGGCGTGGCCTGCGGCTCGTTGCCGTGCAAAATCACCGCCAGATCGGGATGCAGCTGGCGCAAGGTCCAGGCCAGGCGGGCAAAGCCTTTCCAGTTGCCGCGATAGCCCATCAGCTGGTCCACGCCGGGCAGCCGGGCAAACAGCTCGCGGTAGGCCGGGTGGACCAGCAGGGTCAGCCGTGCCTGCGGGTAGGCCAGGCGCAGGCTGCGAATGGCCGGGGTGGACATCAGCGTGTCGCCAATGGCCGTGCAGGATATCACCAGAATCTGGCGGATGGCGGTGCTGCCCAGTTCGCCGGGGTCGGGCTGGCGGCGGTCCAGCCGCTTGGCCAGGCGCATGGCCAGCTTGAGCGCGTGTTCGCGCAGGTGAACGCCCATCAGGATGACTTCCGGCTCAGATACCAGTTGGCCAGACCAGGCTGCCGATAGGCCCACAGCCGGGGGGCAAACCAGCCCAGCCCCTTGTCTTTCACCACAATCCGCGCCAGACAGTCCTGGGCATCACCAGGATGGATCACGCCGGGGCGGGTGGTGTACAGATGGTCAAAGCCCGCGCTTTTGGCCACATGCAGGTAATCGTCGTCAAAATACCCCTGCGGCCAGCACAAATGCCGGCTGGCCTGGCCCAGCCGCTCGCTCAGGGTGCGCCGGCTGTTGGCCAGGTCGTGCGCCAGCGCCTGCATCTTGTTTTCGGCATCGCCGGGGTAAACTTTGTCCCAGCGGGTGTGGGTGTGGGTGTGGCTGTGAAACTCAAAGGTGCCGGCGTCGCGGGCGGCGTGTACTTCGCTCCAGCGCATCATCACCAGATCGTGCTGGCCGGCGTCGATGGCGGTTTTGCTGGCATTGTGGGCCAGACAGGGCGGCAGCGGCGCGCCCTGGCCGGCATGATGGCGCACCGGGCCGTCGGTCAGCCAGCGGGTAATCACAAACAGCACGGCATGCAGGCCAGTGGCCTCCAGTACCGGGTGGGCGTGTACCCAGTTGTCAACGTAACCGTCGTCAAAGGTAATCACCACCGATTTGTCTGGCACCGGCTCGCCCGCCAGAAAACCGGCCAGCGCGTCCAGGGTCAGCGTGGTGTAGCCATGGCGCTTGAGCCAGTGCATCTGGGCGGTAAAATGGTCGGGCGACACGGTCACCAGCCCCGGCGAGGGGCTGATATGGTGGTACATCAACACGGGAACAACTCGTGATGCCATGGTGTTAGCGGCTCCGTCCCGCCAGCAGGCGGCGATACAGCAGCACCATGTGCTCGCACATGGTGTCGGTAAGGAAATGGCTGACCACCCGGTCGCGGCTGCGTGCGGCCATGGCGGCGCGGGTGGCCGGGTCGGACAACAGGCGGATGATGGCTTCCGCCAGCGCCGGGCTGTCGTCCACCGGCACCAGCAGGCCATTGTCGCCGTCGCCCACCACCTCGGGCACCCCGCCCACCTGGGTGCCGACAATCGGCAGCCCCATCGCCATCGCTTCGATATAGGCGGTGCCCAGCGCTTCTTCGCGGGTGGGCAGCACAAACAGGTCCAGCCCGGCCAGCACATTGGCCACGTCGCGGCGCAGGCCGAGCAAATGCACCCGCCCGCTCAGGCCCAGTGCGGCAATTTGCGCTTTGAGGTTATCGGTTTGCGGGCCGTCGCCGGCAAACACAAAGTGCGCGTCCGGCACCGCCTGCAAAATGTGCGGCACGGCGTCCACAATCAGATGGTGGCCTTTTTTCTGGCGCAGGATGGCCACCGTGCCTACCAGCGGCACTTCCGGCCCCAGGCCCAGTTCGCCGCGCAGCGACGACGGGCCATCCAGCGCCAGCGCGTCGGGTTCGATGCCGGTATAAATGGTGCTCACCCGCTCGGCGGCCACGCCTTCGCTCATCAGATACTGGCGCACATATTCGCTGACCGCCACCACATGGTGCGGCAGTACCGAATAGGTAAAGCGCGAGGTGATCGGCAAGGCCAGGTGGCGGGTGCGCACCACCAGCGGCTGGCGCCAGGCCAGCCGGCCAGCCAGCCCGGCCAGCAAGCTGTCGCGGCCACTGTGGGTGTTGACCACGTCCACCCGCTCGCGCTGAATCAGCTTGACCAGCGCGCTGACTGCGGCAAAGTCCACGCTGCTGCGCATGCGCACGCGGGTGACGGCAAAGCCTTCGGCTTCGGCGCGCTCGGCCAGCCGGCTGCCCGGCTGGCAGGCAAACAGCACCCGCACGCCATGGCGGGCCATGCCGCGCGCTTCCTTGAAGGTGCGATGCTCCTGCCCGCCCCAGCCCTTGGACGATTCCGTGTGCAGCACCACCAGCTCAGCCATGTTGCGGTTCCTTGAATTGCAAACGATGCAGATTGGCGTACAGGCCGTTGCACGCCAGCAAGTCGGCGTGGCTGCCCATTTCGGCAATCTGGCCCTGGTTCATCACCACAATCCGGTCTGCATTTTCGATGGTGGACAGGCGGTGTGCAATCACAATGGTGGTGCGGTTTTCCATCAGCCGCTCCAGCGCCGCCTGCACCAGCCGTTCCGACTGAGTGTCCAGCGCGCTGGTGGCTTCGTCCAGAATCAGCACCGGGGCGTTTTTCAGCAGTGCGCGGGCAATCGCCAGCCGCTGGCGCTGGCCGCCAGACAGACGCACGCCATTTTCGCCAATCAGCGTATCCAGCCCCTGTGGCATGGCTTCGATAAAGTCCAGTGCATTGGCTGCGCGTGCGGCTTCGACGATTTGTTCGCGGCTCACCTGCTCCAGTCGGCCATAGGCAATATTGGCCGCCACGCTGTCGTTGAACAGCGTCACATCCTGGCTGACCATGGCAATCTGGCTGCGCAGATTGGCCAGGCGCAGCTCGGTCAGCGGCACATCATCCAGCAGAATCTGCCCGGCGCTTGGGTCGTAAAAGCGTGGCAGCAGGTTGACCAGCGTGGTTTTGCCACTGCCGGAACTGCCCACCAGCGCCACGGTTTCGCCGGGGCGAATCTGCAGGTTCAGCTCGGCCAGCGCGTCGCGCTCGGCGTTGGGGTAGCGAAACTGCAGCTGGCGGAATTCAATCTTGCCCTGCGCCCGGCCCAGCTCGCGCTGGCCTGGGTCGTGCTCGGCGGCTTCATCCAGAAAGCCAAACACGCTTTCGGCAGCGGCCAGGCCTTTTTGCAGCGACTGGTTGATGCTGGTAATGCGCTTGACCGGGGCAAACAGCATGATCATCGCGGTCAGAAACGACATGAAATCGCCAGCGGTAAACTGGTTATGGCTGGCGCGCACGCTGGCAAAGTAGATGATTACCGCCAGCGCCACCGACACAATCAGCTGGGTGATGCCGGTATTTGACGAGGTGGTGGCTGCCTGCTTGACCCCGTTCAGGCGCAGCTGGTTGGCCGAGCGCATAAAGCGTTGCGCCTCATACTTTTCGCCGCCATACACCTTGACCACCCGCTGACAGTCGATCGACTCGCCCAGCACCTGGGTCATCTGCCCCATGGTGGCCTGGTTTTGCCGCGACAGCGCGCGCAGGCGGCGGCCCACAAAGCGGATGCTCACCCCCACCACCGGAATCATGGTCAGGCAGATCAGCGTCAGCTGCCAGTCGGTGTAAAACAGCAGGGTGAGCAGGCCCAGAATGGTGATGCCGTCTTTGACCGTGACAGTAATGATATTGAAGCCGGCTTCCGTCACCTGGTTCACATCGTAGGCAATCCGCGACAGCACCCGCCCGGAGGCGTTGTCGTCGTAGTAGCTCACCGGCAGGCGCAGCAGTTTTTCAAACATCTCCTCGCGCAGCCGCATCACCAGATGCCCGGCCAGCCAGGTGGTGGAGTAGTCGTTGATGAAGCTGGTCACCCCGCGCAGCAGGAACAGCCCAACAATGGCCAGCGGGGTCCAGATCATGCTGGCCCCGTCGCGCTCGACAAACCCGCCATCCACCAGCGGCTTCATCAGCCGGGCAAACGCCGGCTCGGTGGCGGCTGCCACCGCCAGCGCCAGCAGCGAGAGGGCAAAGAGTTTCCAGTACTGCTTCAGGTAGCCAAACAGGCGCTTGTACAAGCCGAAACTGTCGATGGCGTGCGGGTCGGACATGGTAAGAGGGAAACCCGATGAAAACCGTGGATTGTAGCGTAAAACGGCGGGGGGACGCGTGGTGGTCGCGGGGGAGGGGGTGTTTCTGCGCGGGGGGTGTGCGGGCACGCACGCCAGCATCGTACCGGGTGGCAGCAGTGCTTGAAAAATATAGGCAGAAAACAAGTATTTTTACGGTTGACAGCATATTCATTTGTTTTTAAAAATATTGAATAAATATGTAAAAACAAGTGTTTGCTGCGCTGAGCCATTGTGATGGCTGGACGCGGAATTGACCTGTTACCACTTCTGCCATTGCCCGGTGAGACCATGCGATTTACTTATATCAAGCTATTTTTCTCCGCGCTATTCTGGGGTGCCTCGGCAATTGCAGGGAAATGGCTGTTTACCGTCCTGCGTCCGGCGCAAGTTACGTTTTTGCGCTTTGCACTGGCGGCACTGGCTTTGGGCGGCGTGGTGACATTGGCGCGGCGGCAGGCCGGCCCGGTTTCGCTGGGCGAACATGCCCGGCTGGCGGTGCTGGGTGCGGTTGGCGTGTCGCTGTGTTATTACTTTTATTTTGAAGGGTTGTATTACAGCTCGGCGTTTAATGCCGGCTTGATTGAGGCAACCATACCGCTGGTAACCTTGGCGTTGTCCGTATTGATGAAGGAAGAACGCCTGGATACTGCGCAAACAACCGGTTTTACGCTGGCTTATATCGGCGTGCTGATCATTGTGACCCGGCTGGATCTGGCGGTTATTCGCGCCTTCGACTACAACCGTGGCGACGTGCTCTTGCTGCTGGGCACGCTTTGCTTTGGCCTGTACAACGTGCTATTGCGCAAGTTCCGCTTTTCGTTCACCTCACAGAACACCAAGCTGTTTTACATTTTTCTGTATGGCAGTCTGCCGTTGTTGGCTTGGGTGTGGCTGGATGCGCAAAATGCGCCACTGAATTGGGCGCTGGATGCGCACGGCTGGCTGGCACTGGCCGTGCTGGCGCTGGGGGCTTCGGTGCTGGCGTATGTGTTTTTCAATCAGGGCATTGAACAGATTGGTGCATCGCGTGCGTCCAGCTTTATCAATCTGGTGCCGGTCATTACCGCCAGTCTGGCATTTGCCTTGCTGGGGGAGCGCCCGGATTTCAGCCAGCTGCTGGGGTCGGCGGTGATTCTGCTTGGTGTGTCGCTATCGCAATATGGCTGGCCAAAGTGGCTCACCACCCGTGTGACTTCGCCTGCTTCCTGATCGCGATGGCGCTGAAATGGTGTCGTTCTGGCGAAGGTGGAGGCCCTGTCGCCCCTGACGGCTCTCCCCTTCGGTTTTCCATCCTCCCGCCGATAAAGCACACTGGCGCTTTCCATCTCCCACTCGCCATGGGACTTGCAGGCTGAAGGATGCATATGAGCACTTACGCAATTGTCGATACCGGGCAAACCAGCTACTACGGCAGCACGACCACCATCACTACCCCCAGCAGCACGGCGGCGTTTTACGGCCAGGATGCCAGCTACCAAGGTTTGCAGCCGTCGTATACCGACAACAACAATGGCACGGTCACCGACCGCAACACCGGCCTGACCTGGATGAAAAGCGTCACCAGCCAGGAGATGACCTGGGAGCAGGCGGTGGCCTACGCCGACAGTGCGGTGATTGGCGGCTACGACGACTGGCGGCTGCCGTCGATCAAGGAACTGTATTCGCTGATCCAGTTCACCGGCAACACCGCACAAACCGCCAGCGCATCCACGCCGTATATCAATACCCAGTACTTCACCTTTGCCTACGGCGACACCAGTAGCGGCGAACGGATGATCGACGCCCAGGAATGGTCGTCCACCCGCTATGTCAGCACCACCATGAACGGTGATCCCACCGCATTCGGGGTGAACTTTGCCGATGGCCGGATCAAGGGTTATCCCATTTCGATTGGCGGCAGCACGCAAACCATGGATGTGCGTCTGGTGCGCGGCAATACCGATTACGGCAAGAATGCTTATGTCAATAATGGCGACGGCACGATTACCGACACCGCCACCGGGCTGATGTGGCTGCAAAACGACAGTGGCAAGGCCATGACCTGGCAGCAGGCGCTGGCGTATGCCGAGGCCAGCACGGTGGATGGCTACAGCGACTGGCGGCTGCCCAATGCCAAAGAGCTGCAAAGCATTGTCGATTACACCCGCTCGCCAGACACCACCGGCACGGCAGCCATCGACCCGCTGTTCCAGACTACCAATATTGGCAGCACCAGCGCGCCGGAATATGGCTTTTACTGGACTGGCACCAGCCATGTGGAAGGCGGCACCGGTGACTACGCGGTATACGTGGCCTTTGGCCGCGCGCTGGGCTGGATGCAGCAAAAAGATGGCAGCTATACCTTGATGGATGTTCACGGTGCCGGTGCGCAGCGCAGTGATCCCAAAACCGGCAGTGCCAGTGATTACCCGCACGGTTTTGGCCCGCAGGGCGATGTGATCCGCGTGGAAAATATGGTGCGGCTGGTGCGTGATGTGGGCAGCAGCGGAAGCAGTACAGGTTCTGGCAGCACCACAGACAGCGCCGCCAATCAGGTGTTTGCCGGCACCAGCGGCAACGACACGTTTACCGGCGGTACTGGCAACGACACCCTTGACGGTGCTGCCGGCGTCGATACAGCGGTATTCAGCCTGGCCTACAGCAATTACACCATCAGCAAAACCAGCAGCGGTTATACCGTCAAGGCCAATGCCGGCACGGATGGCACCGACACGCTGAGCAATATCGAGCGCCTGCAGTTTGCCGATGGCAATGTGGCGCTGGACAGCAGCGGCACCAGCGGCCAGGCCTATCGGGTGTACCGCGCCGCCTTTGCCCGCGAGCCGGATTCCGCCGGGGTGGGCTACTGGATGACCAAAATGGACCAGGGCATGAGCTTGCAGGAGGTGGCCTCCGGCTTTATTGCTTCGGCAGAGTTTCGCACCCTGTATGGCAGCAATCCGGGCAACGCCAGCTTTGTGACCAAGCTGTACGCCAATGTGCTGGGCCGGGCGCCGGATCAGGGTGGCTACGACTGGTGGCTACAGCAGATGGACGGCAACGGGATGAGCCAGGCCAGCGTACTGAGCGGGTTTTCTGAATCGGCAGAAAACCAGGCGGCGGTGGCGCAGCTGATTGGCAATGGCTTTAGCTATACCGAATGGCTGGGTTAAGCAGACACTCGCGGAAAAAATCGCGTCCCCGCCGCAACGGGGAGCCTGGTTGTGACGTTGACCGGGCGCTGCTGTTGCCCGCGTGAATTGGCTGTATCACGCTGTTTTGCTGATGGGGGGGTGGGCTGGCGCGCCGCCCCTCGTCTGACCCTTGCGCCTGCCGGCCACTTATAAAGATCAATTTGTGCCGGCTGTCACAGACATTGGCTATTTTCCCGTCCCTGCTTCGCGCTACACTGCTGGCCTGATTCGCCGGCCCCTGAAAAGCCGGTGCCACATTGCTCCGGTTTCCTGATGATGCTGACCCGCTTTCTGCCCCTGTGTGTGCTGGTTCTGGCTGCCTGCCAGCCCTCTGCGACGCCCGACGCCAAAAAATCCGGCCCGCCGGCGGTGAGCATCACCACCGCCCCGGTGCAACTGCGCCCGATGGAGCAGCGCATTGGCAGCCTGGCCAGTATTGAGGCGGTGAACAGCCCGCAAGTACTGGCCGAGGTGGCCGGGCGGGTGGCGGCGGTGAGCGCCGATGTGGGCATGCAGGTCAGGCCCGGTCAGTTGCTGCTGACGCTGGATCCCGCCGAACTGCGCAATAGCCAGCTGGCGCTGGAGGCCGAGGTGGCCCGTTTGGGCGCGCTGGCCGGCCAGCAACGGCGTAATGTGGCGCGCTACCGCGATCTGCTGGCCCAGGGGTTTATTTCGGACGCCAAGATGGATGAACTGGTGGCGCAGTCGAGCGCCATCGACCAGCAATGGGCGGCAGCCCAGGCGCAGGCGGCCAATAGCCGCCGGATGGTGGATAAAGCCCAGGTGCGTGCGCCGGTGGCGGGAGCGATTGATACCCGGCTGGTGAATATTGGCGAGTATGTGGCGGTGGGCAAGCCCTTGTTTACCCTGGCCAGCGGCGGGGCCTTGCGTGCGCGCTTTGCCTTGTCCGGGCGTGAGGCGGCCAGCGTGAAGCCGGGGCTGACCGTGCGGCTGGAAGCCGAAGGCGAGCAACTGGCCACCCGCATCAGCGAAACCCGCCCGGCCATCGACGCGCGCAACGGCATGATCGAGGCGTTGGCCCCGCTGCCGGCCAGCGGCCCGTGGCGGGCCGGGCTGGCGGTACACGCCGATGTGGTGCTGGCTGAACGCCAGGCGCTGGCCGCGCCGCAGATGGCGGTGGTGGAGCGTCCGGCGGGCAGCACGGTGTATGTACTGGCCGGTGAGCAGGTGCAGGCCCGCGTGGTGCACACTGGTATTCGTCAGGATGGCTGGGTGGAGCTGCTGGACGGGGTGAAGGCGGGTGAGCTGCTGGCGGTGGATGGTGCCGGTTTTCTCAGTGACAAGGCCAGGGTGAAGGTGAAAAAACCGGCCAAGGGCAAGGATGCCGCCAAGCCGGCAGGGGCCAGCCAATGAAGCTGGCCGAACTGTCCATTCGCCGTCATGTGCTGGCGTACATGCTGTCGGCGGTGCTGATTCTGTTTGGCCTGATTGCCTACCAGAAAATCGGCGTTGACCGTTATCCCAATATCGAACAGCCGGTGGTGTCCATCAGCACGGCATTGACCGGGGCCACGCCCGAGGTGATGGACAGCAGCGTCACCCAGGTGATCGAATCGGCGGTGAATAGCGTGCCGGGCATCGACAGCATTGAATCCACCTCGCAACCTGGGCGCTCCAGCGTCAAGATTACCTTCAATCTGAACAAAAACATCGATGTGGCCTTCAACGAAGTGCAGGTCAAGGTCAATCAGGCGCAACGCCGGCTGCCCGACGAGGTGGATATCCCGGTGGTGTCGAAAACCGACGCCAACGGCAGCCCGATTGTCTGGCTGGCGCTGACCGGCGACCGCACGCAAAAGCAGCTGTATACCTACGCCAATAATGTGGTGAAAAAACAGCTGGAAACCGTCGATGGCGTGGGCGAGGTGGTGCTGCGCGGGCGCGGCGCGCGGGTGATCCGGGTGGAGCTGGATCCGGTCAAGCTGGCCGGCTTCAACCTGACACCGGTGGAAGTGAAGGCGGCGTTTGGCCGCGAGCATTTGCAGCAGCCGGGCGGCACGGTAGTGACCGGCAGCCGCGAGCTGCTGGTCAATCTGGACCTGGAGTTCAAGTCGGTGCGCGCCCTGCAGGATCTGGTGGTGGCCTGGCGCGGCGGTGGGGCCATTCGCCTGGCCGATGTGGCGCAGGTGATCGACGGCGAGGGCGATTTGCGCAGCCTCACCCGCTTCAATGGCAAGCCGGCAGTGCTGGTAGGCATTGTGCGGGTGGCCAACAGCAACACCGTGGCGCTGAGCGACGCGGTGGTCCAGCGGGTGGAGCAGCATATCCGCCCGGCGCTGCCGCCAGGCATCACCCTGACGCTGGCCGCCAACGACGCCAGCTTTGTGGTGGAGATGATCGACGCGCTGAAAGACCATCTGTTTGAAGGCACGCTGCTGGCCGGGCTGATTGTCTGGCTGTTTTTGCGCAGCCTGCGCTCGACGCTGATTATTTCGCTGGCCATTCCGGTGTCGCTGCTGGGGGCGGTGGCGGTGATGTATTTTCTTGGCTACACCTTTAATACCGTCACCCTGCTGGGCCTGCTGCTGCTGATTGGCGTGGTGGTCGATGATGCGATTGTGGTGCTGGAAAACATCCACCGCCTGCGCGAGGCCGGGCATGACAACCCAATCGAGGCAGCGATTCTGGGCAGCCAGCAGGTGGTGTTTGCGGTGATTGCCGCCACCTTGTCGCTGGTGGCGATTTTTGTGCCGGTGGCATTTCTGGGCGGGATTGTGGGCCGGCTGTTCAATTCGTTTGCGCTGGTGGTGGCCAGTGGCGTGCTGGTGTCGCTGTTTGTGTCGGTGACGCTGACGCCGATGCTGTGCAGCCGTTTCCTCAAGGTGGAAAAACAGCATGGCCGGCTGTACACCACGCTGGAAAGCGGCTTTCGCTGGCTGGAAGATGGCTATCGCCAGGTGCTGGACTGGACATTGCGCCATCGCGGCAAGGTGCTGCTGGCAGCGGTGCTGACCATTGTGGCCAGCGTGGGCGTGTTCATGCTGCTCAAGGCCGAGTTTTTGCCGGAAGAAGACGAAAGCCGCTTCCTGATCAATATCAAAACCCCGATTGGCGCGTCGATTCATTACAACGACAGCAAAAGCCGTGAAGTGGAGGCGATCTTGTTGCGCCACCGCGAAGTGCGCAATCTGCTGACCATCATTGGCGGTGTCAGCGGCAGCCAGGTGAACCAGACCACCTTTGTGGTGCGCCTGATTCCGCGACATGCGCGCAGCCTGCGCCAGGGCGAACTGCTGGCCATGGTGCGCAAGGAGCTATCTGCCGTGCCCGGCATCCGCGCCTCGGCGTTTCCGATTCCCCGCGTGGGGGAAAGTCGCGGCGGCAAGCTACAGTTTGCCGTGGTTGGGCCGAATTTACAGGAAGTGGCGCAGTACGCCGATGCCCTGATGCGCCAGCTGGGCCGCCAGCCCAGCATTGGCCGGCTGGACATCGACCTGGACCTGGAACAGCCGCAGCTGTCGTTCGACATCGATCGCGCCGCTGCCGCACGGGTGGGGGTGTCTACTGAAAGCATTGCCAGCGCGCTCAACCTGCTGACTGCCGGCAGTAATGTGGCGAAATTCTCCGATGGTGACGGCGAGCGTTACGATGTGCGGGTGAAGGCCGCCGACTTGGCCATTGGCCGCGCCGAAGACCTGAATGCGATTTATCTGCGCAGCCAGAACGGCGAGCTGGTGCGGCTGGATGCCGTGGTGCGAGTCAAGCGCACGCTGGGGCCCACGGTGATTGCCCGGCAAAACCTGCAATACGCGGCTAATCTGAAAGGCTCGCCCAGCGTGGCGCTGGCCGAAGCGGTGCAGACGGTGCAGGCCGCCGCCGCAGAAACCCTGCCGCCCGGTTATCGGGTGGAAATGCAGGGTGAAGCCCGCGAGCTGGCGCAAGGCGGGGGCCAGGCCGGATTTATTTTTGGGTTGGCGTCGTTGTTGCTGTATATGATTCTGGCCAGCCAGTTCAATTCGTTTGTTCAGCCGGCCATCATCATGCTGGCTGAGCCGCTGGCGGTGGTGGGCGGGCTGCTGCTGCTGTGGCTGACCGGGCATACGCTGAATGTGTATTCGATGATCGGGCTGATCCTGCTGATTGGCCTGGTGGCCAAAAATTCGATTTTGCTGGTGGATGTGACCAACCAGTTCCGCGCCGACGGCTATGCGGTGGATGCTGCGCTGAAGGCCAGCTGCCCGCTGCGGCTGCGTCCG
This sequence comes from Aquaspirillum sp. LM1, assembly GCF_002002905.1. Lineage (NCBI taxonomy): Bacteria > Pseudomonadati > Pseudomonadota > Betaproteobacteria > Neisseriales > Aquaspirillaceae > Aquaspirillum > Aquaspirillum sp. LM1. Next base: position 3,078,035 of record NZ_CP019509.1, read on the forward strand.
GTGCTGATGACCTCGCTGACGGTGATTCTGGCCATGCTGCCGGCGGCGCTGGGTTTTGGCGCGGGAGCCGAAACCAATGGCCCACTGGCGGTGGCGGTGATTGGCGGGATGATCAGCTCCACCCTGCTGACCCTGGCCGTGGTGCCAGCGGCGTATTCGCTGCTGGAAGGCCGGCGCATGCCATCAGCGTGAAATGAAAAAACTGCACACGGCGGTGCTTGTCACTGGCGTGCGCAATGTGGATGATAGATTCCCCGTCCGGTGGCTGCGCCCCGGTCGGGCTTGCTTGCGTTCAGCCTGCCCCCGCAGCTGTACCGCTGACCTGGCCATCAGGCGGCTTATTGAGGATTGAGTGCCATGAGTGAATACGACGACGCCCCGGAATCTCCCTTTGGTTTGACCATGAAGGAAACCGACGCTGGCGAATTGCGCCTGATGTTTGAACCGGATGACTTCCGCTTCAAGATCGACGCCACCGGCTTGCGGCACATGGCCATCGAAAAAGGCTTTGGCGAGCTGGATTTTGACGAAAACGCGCTGGCGGTGGCCGCACAGCATATCGGCAAAAACGAAGCCTTTGTGTCCACCATCGCCAACCGGCGCAACGCGGAATACCGGGTGTACATCTCGGCAGACCGGCTGGTGGCGCAGTTGCAGGTCACGCCATCGTATGGCGGCACGCCCATTTCGGTGGATGCGGCGCGCAAGGAGCTGGAAAAAGCCCGGGTGATGTACGGCATGGATGAAGCGGCGTTTCAGTCGGCGCTGACCAACAAGCTGGGCGAGCCTGTCACTGTGGCCAAGGGCATTGCCCCGGTGCCAGGCAAGGACACCCGTTTTGAGCCGCTGGTGGATGTCAACCGCGAGCGAGTGCCGCGCGCGGGTGAGGATGGCCGGGTGAACTGGCGCGATCTGGGCGATATCCCCATGGTGTCGCCGGGCGATGTGCTGATGCGTCGTCATCCACCCCTGCAAGGCACGCCTGGCCGCGATATCTTTGACAATGTGCTGACCGCCCCGGACGGCAAGAATCTGGACTACCCCTACCGGCTGGAAGGCGTGGAGCGCGACCCCAACGACGGCGATCTGCTGCGCGCCACCTCCACTGGCCAGCCGGTGCTGATGCGCGATTCGGTGAAGGTGGAGCCCGTGATCAAGATGCCGGGGGTGAATGTCAGCACTGGCAATGTCACGTTTGTCGGCAGCCTGGTGATCAATGGCGATGTGCAAAGCGGCATGCATGTGAAGGTAGACGGCGATGTGACGGTGAATGGCACGGTGGAAGCCGCCACCATCGAGGCCGGGGGCAGCATCACTGTGCAGGGCGGCATTGTCGGGCAGAACAGCCAGCAGCGCGACGCCAATGGCGGCTCCAGCACCAGCCTGCACGCCAAGGCCAATGTGCGGGCCAAGTACGCCGAAAACGCGGTGATCATTGCCGAGCAGTCGGTGTATATCGACGAAGCGGCGATTGAATGCGACATCACCGCGCTGAACCGGGTGGAAATCGGCACCCGTGGCCGGCGCAAGGGTTACATCATGGGTGGCCGGGTGCGCGCCACGCTGGGCATCAAGGCCGAATACCTGGGCGGGCCGGGCAGCCGGCAAACGCGGGTGCAGGTGGGGGTGAACCCGCTGCTGCAACAGCGCATCGACGAGAAAAAAGCCCAGATTGCCGCGCTGGCCAAGGAAGAAGCCGACCTGAACAAGCTGATCCGCTTTCTGGCGGACAAGCCGGACAAGCAGGATGTGGTGGTCAAGGCGCAAAACACCATGCGCCGCCTGCTCGACCGCCGGCGCGAATGCTTTGCCGAAGAGCGTGCGCTGGTGGCCGATGCCAATCTGTCGGAGTCGGCCAAGGTGGAGATTTCTGCCGGGGTGTATTCTGGCTCGACGGTCAACATCGGCAAACAATCGACATTTGTGACCGAAGATACCGGTTTTGGCGTGTTTCGCCTGGAAGAAAACCAGCTGATCTTCAGCAAGACCTGAGCCACGGGCCTGTGCAACCGGTGTGGGCGGCGTGCCCATCGCCGGTTGCTATTGATTTTTCAGGACAAATAGCCTTAATCAATCGCCACAATTATATTAATCAATTGGCTTAATCTGCGGCAGCTGCCTAACATGGTGTTGTGTCATCACCCAACCCCAGTCAAGGAGACCGCCCAGATGTCCCTCATCAATACCCAGGTTCAACCGTTCAAGGCCCAAGCTTTCCACAACGGCAAGTTCATTGAGGTCACCGAAGAAAGCCTGAAGGGCAAATGGTCCGTGCTGATTTTCATGCCGGCCGCCTTCACCTTCAACTGCCCGACCGAAATCGAAGACGCCGCCAACAACTACGCCGAATTCCAGGCTGCCGGTGCTGAAGTGTACATCGTCACCACCGACACCCATTTCTCGCACAAGGTCTGGCACGAAACCTCCCCGGCAGTGAGCAAGGCCCAGTTCCCGCTGGTGGGCGACCCAACCCACGCCCTGACCAACGCCTTTGGCGTGCACATTCCGGAAGAAGGCCTGGCGCTGCGCGGCACCTTCATCATCAACCCGGACGGCGTGATCAAGACCCTGGAAATCCACTCCAACGAAATCGCCCGCGACGTGTCGGAAACCCTGCGCAAGCTGAAGGCCGCCCAGTACACCGCCTCCCACCCGGGTGAAGTGTGCCCGGCCAAGTGGAAAGAAGGCGCAAAAACCCTGGCTCCGTCGCTGGACCTGGTTGGCAAGATCTAAGCATCACCCTCGGTGCCGGCGCGGTCTGCGCCGGCCACGCGCCAGCGTTCTGCTGGCGCGGATTGCACAGTGATGCGTGGCCAGTGCGCATCACTGTGCAATCCGGCTTTCATGCGGAATTCACATCAGGAGACACCCATGCTCGACGATACCATCCAGAGCCAGCTCAAAGCCTACCTCGAACGCCTGCAACGCCCGATTGAACTGATTGCCAGCCTGGACGACAGCGCCAGCAGCCAGGAAATGCACAGCCTGCTGACCGACATCGCCGCCCTGTCGGACAAGGTCAGCCTGCGCACCGACGGCAGCAATGCTCGCCGCCCGTCGTTTGCCGTGGCGCAGCCAGGCGAAACCCCGCGCATCCACTTTGCCGGCCTGCCGATGGGCCATGAGTTCACCTCGCTGGTGCTGGCGCTCTTGCAGACCGGCGGCCACCCACCCAAGGTTGAGCAGGCGGTGATCGACCAGATCAAGGCGCTGCCGGGTGAATTCCAGTTTGAGACGTTTATCTCGCTGTCCTGCCACAACTGCCCGGACGTGGTGCAGGCACTCAACCTGATGGCTGTGCTCAACCCCGGCGTGACCAGCACCATGATCGACGGCGCGCTGTTCCAGGACGAAGTCAACGCCCGCCAGATCATGGCGGTGCCCACGGTCTATCTCAATGGTGCCGAGTTTGGCCAGGGCCGCATGAGCGTGGAAGAAGTGCTGGCCAAGGTGGACACCGGTGCCAGCGCCCGTGCCGCTGCCGAAATCGGCCAGAAAGCCCCGTTTGACGTGCTGGTGGTGGGCGGCGGCCCAGCGGGTGCCGCTGCGGCTATCTACGCTGCGCGCAAGGGCATCCGCACTGGCGTGCTGGCCGAGCGCTTTGGCGGCCAGGTGATGGACACCCTGGGCATCGAGAACTTCATCTCGGTAAAAGAAACCGAAGGCCCCAAGTTGGCCATGGCGCTGGAACAGCACGTCAAGGAATACGACGTGGACGTGATGAACCTGCAACGCGCCACCAAACTGCTGCCCGCCAGCCAAGCCGGTGGCCTGATTGAAGTGCAGCTGGATAACGGCGCGGCGCTGAAATCGCGTTCGGTGATTCTGGCCACCGGCGCACGCTGGCGCGAAATGGGCGTGCCCGGCGAAAAAGACTACAAAGCCAAGGGCGTGTGTTTCTGCCCGCACTGCGACGGCCCGCTGTTCAAGGGCAAGCGCGTGGCGGTGATCGGCGGTGGCAACTCCGGCGTCGAAGCGGCCATTGACCTGGCCGGCATCGTCAGCCACGTCACCCTGCTGGAATTTGCCGACACCCTGCGCGCCGACGCCGTGTTGCAGAACAAGCTCAACAGCCTGGCCAACGTCACCGTGATCAAGTCGGCGCAAACCACCGAAGTGACCGGCGATGGCCAGAAGGTCAACGGCCTGAGCTACAAAGACCGCGTCAGCGAAGCAATCAAGCACATCGAGCTGGAAGGCATTTTTGTGCAAATCGGCCTGCTGCCGGCCACCGACTGGCTGAAGGACAGCGTGGAACTGAGCCGCTTTGGCGAAATCGTCATCGACGCCAAGGGCCAGACCAGCGTGCCCGGCGTGTTTGCCGCCGGCGACTGCACCACCGCGCCGTACAAGCAGATCATTATCGCCATGGGCAGCGGTGCCACCGCCTCGCTGTCGGCGTTTGATCATCTGATCCGCACCTCGGCCCCGGCCTGATGCGCACGCGACTGGCCATCCTGCTGCTGACCTGCGCCAGCCTGGCGCAGGCCGCTGCACTGGGCGTGGGCGATGCCTTGCCCACGCTGAAATTGTCTACCCAGCACGAGCAGCCGGCCAGTCCGGCAGCCAACGCCCGGCAATGGCTGTTTGCCGCCGACAACGACGCCGCCAATCTGGTCAGCGCCCTGCTCGACAGCCAGCCGGCCAGCTGGCTGGCTGACACCCAGCGGGTATACCTGGCCGACATCCACAAAATGCCCGCGCTGATTGCCCGCATGGTGGCGCTGCCGCGCCTGCGCGACAAACCCTACCCCATCCTGCTGGGGCGTGAGCCCGCCGACCTGGCCATGCTGCCGCGCCAACGCGGCTGCGTCAGCGTGCTGGACATCCAGCAGCACAACATCAGCGCGGTGCGCTTTGCCTGTGACCAGGGCGGGCTGGCGGCGCTGGTGCGCTAAGCTCGGCCAACAACACTCCCCTGGCAAAGCTGTATTTGCTGAGCCAAACGCATGTGCAGGTTCTTTCTGGCTGCCGCTGCCGCTACAATCATGGATATTTCTTGCGCGCCCGCCTGTGGCGCGCGCGTTTGTCCTCGTTTTTGTCTGGAGCGCCTGCATGCCCCTGTCTGCCGCCCACCGCGCCGCCCTCAAGCAGCTTTACACCGCCTTGGCCGACCGGGTGTTGACCCCGGATGACCCGGTGTATATCGCCGAGTTGAACCGCCATGGCGACGCCGACCCGGTGGCCGACATCGCCACCGAAATCGACTGGCAAGCCGGCGGGGGCGTGTGTTTGTTCACCGGCCAGCGCGGCACCGGCAAAAGCACCGAATTGCAACGGCTCAAGCGCGAGCTGGAGGATCTGGGCGCGCAGGTGTTTTATGTCGATCTGTCGGAATACCTGCTGCTCAGCAAAGAAGTTGAAATCAGTGATTTTCTGGTGTCGATGGCAGGTGCGCTGTCTGAGCAAGTGCAAAAGAAATTTATCGATACCCCTGGTGAATTGGGCTATTGGGAGCGCTTTACCCTGTTTTTGCAAAGCCGGGTGACGGTTGATGAAATCAAATTCAAACTGCCAGGCGCCGAAATCAAAGCGGCGCTGAAAAGCGACCCGGATTTCAAACGCCATATGCAGGAAACCATGCGCGGCCATGTTGCCCAACTGGTGCAGGACACGCATGCGTTTTTCTTGCAGACGGTGAATTTCATCCGTGCGCGCATGGGCCGGCCAGACGATGGCAAGGTGGTGTTGCTGGTGGATTCGGTCGAGCGGGTGCGCGGCGTGGGCGATGAGGCCATGAAGGTGTACGAAAGCGTGCGCAATCTGTTTTTCAGCCACGCCGAACACCTGTGCATTCCTGGCCTGCATGTGGTGTACACCGTGCCGCCTTATTTGTCGGTTCTGGCCGCTGGCGCAGGTGGACTGATGGGTGGTGCCACCACGCGCCGGCTGGTCAGCACCCATATTTTTAAAGATCGCAGCCGTGAGCCCGACCCGGATGGCCTGGCCATTTTGCGCCAGGTGATTGCCGCCCGCGACCCGGATTGGGCGTCGTTATTTTCAGAAGCGGCGCTGGACAGCCTGGCGCTAAGTTCAGGCGGCGATTTGCGCGAGTTCTTCCGCTTGATTCGCCTATGCCTGCCCGCAGTGCGCGATGACAGCCAGTTGCCGCTTAGCGCTGCCGCCGTGCAGGCGGCGCAAAATGCCGCACGCAATGAAATGCTGCCTATCCCGGATGACCAGCTGGCCTGGTTGCAGCGTATCACGCAAACCCACGTCCCCTGCCTGAAAACCGACGCCGAACTGCCGATGCTGGCGCATTTTCTGGATAACCGCATGGTGCTGAATTATCGCAACGGCAGCGATTGGTATGATGTTCACCCGCTGCTGCGCGAGGTGGTGGATGGCTACGCGCCCGCCGCCTGACTGGTTTGACGGCGATGGCGCGCAACAACTGCTGCGCCATCTTGAATGGCAGCCAGAAGGTTTCTCGCTGCTGTTTCTGTTTGCCGATGCCCAACCGGCACAATGGCTGGCCGACTGGCTAAACGCCGAACTGCGTCCCGCTGGCTTGCCGCTGCAACAACCAGCCTGCGCGGCGCTGCTGGCGCATGATCCTGATGCGCTGGTGGAGGCATTGATGGCCGAGCTGACCACGCTGCAAGCCGCGCCCGGCGCGGTGTGGCTGCCCATGCTCGCCCACCCGCAACAGCCCGACTGGGACGCCGCCCGTCGCCGCCTGCTGGCGCGGCTGAACGAGCGGCGCTTTTTGCTGGAGCGCGACCTGCCGCGCCCGCTGCTGCTGGTGCTGCCCGCCAATTTTCGCCCCATTACCCGCGAAATCGCCCCGGACATCTGGCATATCCGGGTGTTGAGTCAGCAATGGCATGCCCCGGCGCTGACGGCGGCACAGGATTGGTGTTGGGAGAGGCTGCCGGCAGGGTTTCCGATTTCTCTGGATCGCCAGCCATGGATGGGGCGTGCCGAGGATGCTGAGGCGTTATTGCAGGAGTGGCGGCGGAGTCAGCAAAACGAGAATAAGGCCGTCATGTTGGCGACTGGTTGGCAGGCATGTGAAGCATTGACCACAATGGGACGACTACTGGACGCAAAAGAGATAATAAATCCAACTCTCCTGTATATGCAGAATCACATGCAAGATAATATTTTTGCAGAAAATGCTAAAGATGACCGGTTAAATTTTTTCCTGGCATTCATAAACTGGAGCGCTCAGGCTGAAGATGAATTTTGGAAGAACACCACTATTGCAGTGCTGAAAATGTTCGTCATAAGTATAGGGAATAGTTTTAGGATGAGGGGTAAAGCTAAACACGATGCTCCGCTTTCTTTGATTTCTATGCTTATATTATTATCTGATGCTGGAAAAAATTTATATTTATTGGGGGCGGCAGATGAAGCTTCTCGTGCATACAGGTTAGCCCATGAATTAGGTGATGTTAATTTTCATTTGCCTTACAGCTTCCTTAATCCCACCGTGCTGTCCAATATTATATATGGTCGAGCAAGGAGCTCCTCTTTAGCTGGCGACCACACTAAGGCCCGGCTCATTTATCAAAATGTACTAGAATATTGCGAACGCGCCATTACTATCGCTCCTTCCTTCGCTTTTTCTCTGCAGCGAGACCTCGCCCTGATTCAGCTTGGCCTGGCCGACGCGCACATGGGCTTGCAGGACTGGCCCGCCGCCGAGCAGGCGCTGGCCAAGAGCGTGGCCATTTTCCGTCAACTGGCTGCTGCGCCGCGCGCGCCGCGTCATGCGCGTGAAGATTTGGCGATTGCGCTGGCGCGGCAAGCCTTGCTGCCGCCGGGCGATCTGGCACCCTTGCAGGAGGCGGAAGATCTTTTACTGCAACTGAGCGCCGAGTTTGTCGAAGTGCCAGCTTACCCGCGTGAATTGAACGCAGTGCGCGAGCTGCAAAGCTTGGTGGCAGTGTCTTCTTGCTACGCTGACTGAGATTTTGCTACGTATATGCGCCACAGGCCGGCAGGGAATCCTCCCTGCCGGCCTGTGGCCGTTATTGCCTAGTCGTCAGTCACGTTGAAACACCGGCGCACATGCGAGCAAGCTTACGTCGGCGTCTCTATGTCATGGCTGCTCCCTTTGCGCTCCACCCCGTCATTCCCGCGCAGGCGGGAATCCAGGGGCATCTACAGCGTACAGCAGATGCGAGTTCTCACCACCACCACGCCACGCTCAACGCCCACGGCGCACGATGTGGCGAGGCCTGGGTTCCCGCCTACGCGGGAACGACAAGTTAGGTGAGGCTCATGCCGAAAGAGGTCGAGTCACCAATCACCTTACTCGCCGTCGTACGCCACATCCGCCCGGCGGTTTTGCGCGTTGTCAGCGTCGCTGGTGCCGGTGGCTTTCGGTTTTTCCTTGCCGTAGCTGACCGCTTCCAGCTGACCTTCCGGCACGCCGAGCACGCGCATCATGTTTTTCACGCTTTCAGCGCGGCGCTGGCCCAGTGCCAGGTTGTATTCGCGGCTGCCCAGCACGTCGGTATTGCCCTGAATCTGCGCCTTGCGTTGCGGGTTTTTCTTCAGAAAGGTGGAGTGAGCTTCCACCAGCGGCTTGTATTCGCCCTTGACCGTGGCGCTGTCGAAGTCAAAGTACACGCTGCGCTTGGACAGGATATTGCGCGGATCTTTCAGCGCGCTGTTGCTGTAAGCCCCGCTGCCATCGGCCCCAGTGGCACCATTGGCCCCGTTTGCGCCATTTACGCCCACGCCGTTACGCACATAGCCTGCTGCGCTGGGGTCGTTTTCGCCGTTGGCACCGTTCAGGCCGTTGGCCCCATTTGCGCCATTGGCACCGTTACCCGCTGTGTTGGTGGGGCTGGTGCTGGAGCAGGCGGCCAGGGTGGCGGCCAGCAGCAGGCTCAATACAAGCTGGGATGCTTTCATCGTTTACGTTCTCCATGTCTTGGGGGATAGGTCAGCGGGGGTAAGGCCCCCAGGCGGGTTCCTGCACGTCGCCACCGAGGGTGGCCAGCCGGGTTTTGGTCAGCCCGTCACGGGTGACGGTGTACAGCACACCGCGCCCACCCTGTTCCGACGCATACAAAATCATCTTGCCATTGGGGGCAAAGCTGGGCGATTCGTCGTGGGCGGTGTCGGTGACCGCATTGGCCTGGCCGGTGGCGAAGTCGTGCACCATCACCCGATAGCGCCCGCCTTCGCGGCGGATAAAGGTAAAAGACTTGCCATCCGGAGCAAAGTTCGGCGAAACATTGTAATTGCCTTCAAATGTCACCCGGCTGGCGCTGCCGCCACTGGCGGGCATGCTGTATACCTGCGGGCTGCCGGCACGGTCGGAGGTGAACAGGATGCGGCTGCCGTCGGGGGCATAATCCGGTTCGGTGTCGATGCCCTGGCTCTGGCTCAGTCGCACGGCTTCTCCACCGCCCACCGGCACGGCGTAAATCTGCGAGTTGCCGTCGCGGGTCAGCACCACGGCCAGCCGGCTGCCGTCGGCGCTCCAGGCCGGGGCCGAGTTGCTGCCCTTGAACGCGGCCACGGCCTGGCGGGCACCGTTGGCCAGCGAGTGCACGTAGACCACCGGCTTTTTGCTTTCAAACGACACATACGCCAGCCGGCTGCCATCCGGGCTCCAGCTGGGCGAGATGATGGGTTCTGCTGAGCGCAGCAGGGTTTGTGCGCCGGCCCCATCGGCGTCGGCCACTTGCAGCTGGTAGTTGCGCCCGGCTTTCAGCACATAGGCAATCTGGGTGGAAAACACTCCGCGCTCGCCGGTAATCGCCTGATAGATCATGTCGGCAATCTGGTGGGCGGCAGCGCGGCTGTCGCTTACGGGTACGGTCAGCGTGCCGCCGGTCAGGCGCTTGCGCTGGGCGGCGTCCATCAGATTGAATTCCACCGACAATTGCCCACCGGCCACGCTGACCCGACCAACTGCCAGGCTCATCGCGCCCGCGCCTTGCCAGGCGGGGTAGTCAATTTCGCCCGGTGTGCTGGGCGCTTGTGCCACTGCGCCGGGTTCGAGCACCTTGAATGCGCCAGAGCGGCTCAGGTCGCTGCGAATGATTGGGGTGATGCCGCCGTTGACGCTGGCTTCGGCGGCAAAGGCGGGCAGCGCCAGCACATGGCGGTTGGCTCCGCCGCCAACAATTTCAATGGTCATGTCGGCTCGGGCTGGCAGGCAGGCCAGCATCAGCACCAGGCTGCTGAATACAGCGTGCGACAGGCGATGCAGCATAACGCGTCCTTTTTTGAAGTAATGGCAATGATGAGGTGGGCACATCCGTCGGGGAGGCGCGGCGTGCGTCAGAAAATCCATTTGAGTCTGTTTTTCCGGGGGTTTTTCCTGGGTCAGCGTGGGCGGAATTCCAGTTTTAGCCGGCGGAAGTCGGCAAATTGCACGCCAGCGGGCAGCGGCGGGAAGGTTTTGGCTGCCCACACCGCGCGTTGCACCGCTTCATCGTAAGCTGGATTGCCTGAGGATTGCAGCAGTTTTACCTCACGCACTTCCAGGCTGGGCAACAGGGTGACTTCCACCACGGCTTTCGGGTTGCCGCTCATGCCGTCTGGCACTTGCACATGCGGGCGCACCCGTGCCACCACCAGGCCGATATAGTCGCCGTTGGCGTTTTTGGCCCCGCTGGCGGCACCGCCCGGCGCGCCATCGTGGCTGCCGGCCTGGGTGGTTTTGGCCGTGGGCTTGTGCGTGGCGTTGCTGCTGTTCAGGTCGGCCAGCAAGTCGTCGGCAAACGGGTTGTTGGCCTTGGCGTTGGTCTTGCCATTGGCGGCGCTGCCTTCTCCCTTGGCGGCTTTCGGGTCACCCTTGCCATCGCCCTTGGCGTCGGGCTTGGCTTTGGCGTCGCCCTTGCCGTCGCCTGCCTTGCTGTCGGTTTTGGCCGCGTCGGGTTTTTTCACCTCGGGCTTGGTGTCGGCTTTGACTTCGGGCTTGCTGTCGGTTTTCTTGGGCTCAGGCTTGGCCTCGGGCTTTTTCGGCTCGGGTTTGGGTTCTGGCTTGGGTTCGGGCTTAGGCTCTGGCTTTTTCGGTTCCGGTTTGGGTTCGGGTTTTTTGGGCTCAGGCTTGGGTTCCGGTTTCTTGGGCTCGGGTTTTGGCTCTGGCTTGGGCTCGGGCTTCTTCGGCTCGGGTTTCGGCTCAGGTTTTTTCGGTTCCGGCTTGGGCTCGGGCTTTTTCGGTTCGGGTTTCGGCTCAGGTTTTTTCGGCTCGGGCTTGGGTTCGGGCTTTTTGGGTTCCGGTTTTTTATCAGCCTGCTTGTCTTCGCGTTTTTCTTCGCGCTTTTTCTCTTCGCGGGCTTTCAGCGCGATATCCGGACGCACGGGCGGCAGCGGCTCGGCTTCGGGGGCGGCGCGTACCGGGGCTGCGGGGCGTGCCGCTGGGGTGGGCGGGCTCACTGGGGCGGGGGGCGGTGGCGCGGGCGGTTCGGGTTCAGCTGGCTCGGCTTCGGCGGGCGGCGTCGGGGTGGCAGCGGGGGCCGGGCGGTCAGGCGTGCCGCCACCGGCCATCGGCGGCGGAGCCGACCACAGCTCAACTCCCACCGGGGCTTGCACGCGCACTGGCTCCGGGCTGACCGACAGCGACAACACCAGCACCAGAAGGGCGTGCAGCAGCAGGGAAATCCCCAGGCCTAGCCGGGTGCGCGGAGGGTGCGACGGGGCCACGGCTTACGACTCCGTCTTCACCAGCAGCCCAATGCGGGCATAGCCGCGCTGTTGCAGCTCGCGCATGACTTCCATCACTTTTTCGTAGGCGACGGTTTTATCCCCGGAAATCACCACCGGTCGTTGCCGGTCGCCGCCGGTCAGGCTGTCGAGCTGGGCGCTGAGCGCCGGCAGGCTGTCCACCGGGTGGGCGCTGCCCTTGTCGCTGACGCTGTAGCGGCCTTGGTCGTCAATCAGCACCTGCACCGGTTCGGTTTCAATCTGGGCGGCCTTGCCCACGCTGGGCAGGTTGATCACACCGGGGGAAAACATCGGGGTGGTCACCATGAAGATCACCAGCAGCACCAGCATCACGTCGATGTAAGGCACCACATTCATCTGACTCATGGAGCGGCGGGGGCGGCGGTTAAGCATGGGGTGTCAACAGGCAGGGCAAAGAGGCAGTCATGATACACCGGCAACGGCTAAAGCCGTGCGACGCTGGCGGACAGAAAAAGTTCGCCGCCTGATACGGGAAACCAGGGCGCGCGGGCGGGGCAATGGGTCAGCAGAAAACGGCAGCAGACCCCGGCCAGGCGCGCTGCCGCATTGGGCAAGGCTGGCGTCAGGCGGGGCGGGCCTGGCTCAGTCCGGCTGGTAAACGTAGGGCTTTTGCGTCACTTTGGCGTCCAGAAAGCGCTGCTGTTCGGCCCAGTCCACTTTCTTGTCCCACCAGGTCAGGCGCAGGCGTTGCTGGTCTTCGGCAACGCTTGGGTTGTCCTGCAAAAACTGGTTCATGAAATCGGTGTAGTCAGATTGATACATGGCGGGCGGCTCCCTGGGTGGCGAATGCCGGCATTGTAGCGGAAAAGCCTGCCGGGCTGGGTCAATGGCGGGAAAACAGGTCGCGCAGCTTGCACAGTGTGGTGGTGATGTCAAAGCGCGGGTCGGTCAGCGCTTCGCCGGCCAGAATCTGGGTCAGCGCGGTGGCCGGGTCTTCTTCGCCGGTCAGCAGCACATCGGCACCGCGTTCGCGCATATGGCGGATGAAGCCATCGCCGGCGCTGCCGGCCACCACCAGATCCACCCCATCCAGCGGATGCGGGGCGTCGTCCTTGAAATAATGCATCACCTGCTCCGGGGCCAGCTTGATCAGCGTGGGGGCGGGCAGCAGCTGCTCGGGGCGATGGTTGCCCAGCATATACAGCAGCCAGTGGCGGGCCTTGCCGGCATGGCCGGTCACCCGGGTGTAGTTGTCAGTGGCGATGGCAATTTTCATGGTGACTCACGGCAAAGGATCGGACTCAGACTGCGGTTAAAATAAAAAAACAGCGGATCCACGCGGCACGGTACCGCCCGGCCCGCCGGGCGGGTGCGCTCAGCCAGCGGTCAGCGCCCGGATGCTGACGGCCACGTCTTTGGGGGCCGCACTGTACGGCGCGCTGCTGACCAGGATATCGGCACCGGCCTGGGCGTAGGCAGCGGCGTTGGCCTGGGTGACCCCCCCGGCAGCGGCAATCAGCGGGCGCGGGCTGCGCTGGCGTGCCACGGCCACCACCTCGGCCAGTTGTGCCGGGGTGCATTTTTCCAGCTGGATCACCTCGGCCCCGGCATCAATCCATACCAGCGCTTCGGCCACGCTGCTGACTTCCACCACCACCTTGCGTTCACCCCAGCCTTGCTGCAGGCGGCTGACCACCTCGGCTGGGCTGTGCTCCGCCAGAAATGTCCGGTGTTCGGCAAACAACAGTAAGGTTTCCGACAGTCCCAGCCGGTGTGGCGTGGCCCCGCCGGCCAGAATGGCCTTGATGGCGGCGGCTTTGGCCCCGGGAAACGACTTGCGGGTGCAGGCCACGCTGGCGTGCGGATCCCCCTGACGGGCGGCGGCCACCAGCGCGGCAGTGGCGCTGGCAATGCCGGACAGGTACTCCATCAGGGTTTGCGCCGGCTTCCACACTGCATGCAGGGCGTCCGCCGCGCCTTGCACCGACAGGATCGGGCTGCCGGCGCTCAGCACGCTGCCGCTGGGCTGCGCGGGCAGCACAATCTGCAAACCACGCAGCTCGGCCATCCGCTGGGCCTCCTCGCTGCCGCATAGCACCATGTCGTAACGGGCGGTACAGTGCATCACCCCCTGATGCTGGCTCAGCCCGAGGGCAAAGCTGGTGGCGTCACCGTATGGGGTGTCTTCCAGCAATAATTGTTCCAGCAGGCTGTCTGGCAGGCGATAGGGGCTCATGGCAGGTCATAGCCATACGACTGGATGATGGCCTTGGCCTTGGCCCCCTTCAGGTAGGTCAGCAGCGCTTGCGGGGCCGGCTTGTTCTGGCCCTTGTTCAGCAGCACGGCATCCTGGCGGATCGGGCTGTACAGGCTGGCCGGCACACGCCAGACCGAACCGGAAGTCAGCTTGCCGTCGGCGTACACTTGCGACAGGGCGACAAAGCCCAGCTGGGCGTTGCCGGTGGCAGCAAACTGGTAGGCCTGGGTGATGTTTTCGCCCAGCACCAGCTTGGGCTGCAGCGCGGGCAGCAGCTTGAGCTTGCCCAGGGTTTCCATGGCGGCCTGGCCGTAAGGCGCGGTTTTCGGGTTGGCCATCGACAGGTGGGTAAAGTCGCCCTTGCTCAACACCTCGCCCTTGTCATCCACATAACCCGGCTTGGCCGACCACAGCACCAGCTTGCCAATGGCGTAGGTGAAGCGGCTGCCGGCGACGGCGGCCTGTTCTTTTTCCAGCTTGGCCGGGGTTTCGTCATCGGCGGACAACAGCACTTCAAATGGCGCGCCATTGTTGATCTGGGCGTAAAACTTGCCGGTAGCACCAAAGGCCAGCATGGCCTTGTGGCCGGTGTCTTTTTCAAATTCGGCAGCGATTTTTTGCATCGGCGCGGTGAAATTGGCGGCCACTGCCACCGCCACTTCGTCTGCCTGCGCCAGCGTTGGCAGCGCCAGCACCACGGCCAGTGCGGCCAGCATCGGGGTTTTTTGCAGCATGGTTGAGCTCCTTGAAAAAAATGATCAGGCAAGCCGGGCCGGCAGTTGGCCGTGTGGGCTTACTGGTACAGGCAGATAATCACCGCCGAGGCCTTGAACACCGCACAGGCCTGGCCGCCCACCACCAGCCCGAGGCGGTCGATGCTGTCGTGGGTGACCACGGCGCACAGGGTTTTGCCGCTGGGCATCACCAGGGTGACTTCGGCATTCACCGGCCCATCGACAATCCGGCTGACTTCGCCCCACAAATGGTTGCGGGCCGTGGTCTTGATCTTGCTGTCGGTCAGCAGCAGGATGGAAGACGACTTCACCAGCGCGTATAGCTCCTGGCCCATGTGTACGCCCAGGGTTTCTGCCGATTCGCGGGTGATCACCGCCACCAGTTCGTTGTCGGCGTCCAGACGCAGGCGCACTTCAAAGTCCACATCGCCTTCACGCAGCGCGCACACGCTGCCGGCAAACTGGTTGCGCGCGCTGCTGCGCATCGACATGCGGCGCAGCAGCTGGCGAAACTGCTGGAAGTCGCCGTGCTCGCTGCTGTGCATGCTGGCCGACAGCCGGTCGAGTGCGGCCTGGTATTCGCTTTCCAGCGCCCGGTACAGGGCAATCACTTTTTGTCCGTAGGGGGTCAGCGAGGTGCCGCCGCCGTGGCGTCCGCCAGTGACGCGGGTGACCAGCGGGTGCTCGGCCAGGTTGTTCATGGTGTCAATCGCGTCCCAGGCTGCCTTGTACGACAGCGGCACGGCCTTGGCGGCTTGCGAGATGGAGCCGTGCTGGGCAATCGCTTCCAGCAAGCGAATGCGGGTGTCGCCCAGAAAGGCCCCCAGTTCGGTGTCCACTTCCAGCTTGCCGCGCAAGCGTGGTAAAGAGGCGTTCATATCGCGCTCCGTTTCATGCAAAAAATGACCGGTTGGCCAGAAAAAATCCGTCTCAGGCCGATCAGCGTTATGGTTGTTCTGGCATAGCGTATGCTTATGCGATCAATTCAAGACTGGCCGGCACAGGCTGAGTGTCAGGTTGGTAGAATATACCGCTTAGCTGGCCATTTATATTTTTACCCATGCAAAAAGGAAGCCATCATGCAAGTCAGCGCCCGAAATGTATTTACTGGCACGCTTACCGCTGTCGTCAACGGCGCGGTGAATGCCGAAGTTGAACTCACCACTGCCGGCGGCGACAAGCTGGTGGCCGTGGTGACTGAAGGCAGCGTCAAATCGCTGGACCTGGCGGTGGGCACGCCGGTGGTGGCCTACGTCAAGGCACCGCTGGTGATGCTGCTGGTTGGGGTGGACGGCATGCGCTTCTCTGCACGCAACCAGCTGTCCGGCACGGTGTCGGCGCTGACCAGGGGCGCGGTCAACACCGAGGTGGCAATTACCCTGCCGGGGGGCGCTGTGGTGTACGCCGTGGTCACCAACGAAGCCGTGTTGGAACTGGGCCTGGCCGTGGGGGCCACCGCCACCGCCTTGATCAAGGCCAGCCATGTGGTACTGGGCGTGCCGGCCTGAGCGCGACCGCCATCAGCGCGGCATGTCCGGGCTGATCAGGTAAAACCCCCGTGGCAGCACCGTGCTGCCGGTGCCAATCAGGCGGAACACCAGCCAGCGCTCATCACGCAGTCGCCACGCCGCCAGCACTTCCGAATACGCCACTTCTGCCGGGTTTTCCGGGTGGCGCTGTGCGGGCAGCGCATAGTGGTGGGCGGTGTAGCAGGGCTGCTCGTCGGCGTCGTAGCCAATCCAGCGCTGGGCATCCAGCTGGTATTCTTCAAATTCGTCCACCCATAGCGGCGCTTCCACCCGCTCGGCCCAGGCATCCGGCAGGTAGCCGCGCCAGTTGTGCGCCGGTATTGCTTCACGGCTGATGCGCCGACTTTGCGGCCCTTCGCGTCCCTCCAGCCTCATGGTGCTGCTCCTTGTGCTGACTGCCTGCCCAATTCTGGTGCGTGGGTGATTGCCGTACCCACTCTAAAAAATATGTTTTATGCATTGTTGTTGCATGGCCAGCCTGTGCAAGCCGGCAAGCGGTAATATCACACCGGCCCGGTGGATGCGTGCTGTGTGATGAATGGCTGAGCAGACAGCGTGCCAGAAGGTTTTTGCTTATAAATCAACAGATATTACCCTTTGCTTCCAGTGTGGCTGTTCGATATATAACAAAATATACAACGATTGTCCGACATCTGCCATGTGGGCGTGCTGTGCATCAGTATGGGGGAGGAGAACAGCAGCACGCCCCCAGGCCGGCAGGCAGCCAGGGGGCGTGAATCAGGCGCTGGGCAGAGCGGGTGCGCTGAGGGGGTTAGCCCTGCAGGCGTGCCCGGTGACGGGCAATCTGCGCACGCACCTGCGCCGGTGCGGTGCCGCCGATATGGTTGCGCTGGGCCAGCGAGCCTTCCGGGGTGAGCACGGCGTACACGTCATCGTCGATCAGTGCGCTGAACTGGCGCAGCACGTCCAGCGACAGCTCGGCGATGTCCACGCCTTGCAGCTCGGCGTGGCGCACGGCGCGGGCCACCACTTCGTGGCTGTCGCGGAAGGGCACGCCCTTCTTCACCAGATAGTCGGCCAGGTCGGTGGCGGTGGCAAAGCCTTGCAGCACGGCGGCGCGCATGGCTTCGGGCTTGACGGTGATGCCGCGCATCATGTCGGCGTAAATGCGCAGCGTGTCGATCAGGGTGTCCACCGTGTCGAACAGCGGTTCTTTGTCTTCCTGATTGTCCTTGTTGTAGGCCAGTGGCTGCGATTTCATCAGCATCAGCAGCGCCATCAGGTGGCCGGTGACGCGGCCACTCTTGCCGCGCACCAGCTCGGGTACGTCGGGATTTTTCTTTTGCGGCATGATCGAGCTGCCGGTGCAGAAGCGGTCGGCGATATCAATAAAGCCCACGCGCGGGCTCATCCACAGAATCAGCTCTTCCGACAGGCGCGACAGGTGGGTCATCACCAGCGAGGCCGCAGCGGTAAATTCGATGGCAAAGTCGCGGTCGGACACCGCATCCAGCGAGTTGTGGCACACGTCTTCAAAGCCCAGCAACTGGGCGGTGTAAAAGCGGTCGATCGGAAACGTTGTCCCGGCCAGCGCGGCGGCACCCAGCGGCAGACGGTTGACGCGCTTGCGGCAATCCACCATGCGCTCGCCGTCGCGGCCCAGCATTTCCACATAGGCCAGCATATGGTGGCCAAAGGTGACCGGCTGCGCCACCTGCAAATGGGTGAAGCCCGGCATCACCGTGTCGGCGTGCTGTTCGGCCAGGTCGAGCAGGCTGGTTTGCAGCGCGGCAATCAGGGTAACGATATGGTCGATGGCGTCGCGCAGATACAGGCGGATATCGGTGGCCACCTGGTCGTTGCGGCTGCGGCCCGTGTGCAGGCGCTTGCCGGCGTCGCCGATTTTGTCGGTCAGGCGCTTTTCCACGTTCATGTGTACGTCTTCCAGGTCCACGCTCCATTCAAAGCGGCCTGCCTGGATGTCGTGCAGAATCTCGGCCATGCCGGCTTCGATGGCGTGCAGATCCGCCTCGGACAGCACGCCGGCACGGGTAAGCATGGCGGCGTGGGCCAGCGAGCCCTGGATGTCGAATGCGGCCATGCGCTTATCGAAGTCAACCGAGGCGGTGTATTTTTTGACCAGTTCGGAAACCGGTTCGGAGAATCGGCCAGACCAGGCGTGCGCGTCTTGCATGGTAAAGGTGTCCTGAAGGTGTGTGGGTCGGCCTGTCTGTGCTCAGACGGGCAGTGGGGTTGCACGAAAAACTGGATTATATCGCCTGTCGGGGGCAGGTTTTGCCCTGAGAACGCGTTCAAAGCCTGCGAGACTCGGGTGATCCTGCGTTGAAATGACCCCAAAATGCGCATTGACCGCGTGTCAACGGCGCTTTTTGGGGTCATTTCGCCTTGGCTGACCCGTCGTTCGCTAGATTTTGAACACGTGCTGAGTGGCCAGGCCGGGGCGTCGCATGCTTAACGCTGCTTCATCCGTTTGATCACTTCTGCCACATTGCGCGCCGGGCTGCGGTCCGGGCACAGATAGTCTTCTTCCACCGTGCGCAACACCGCCTGGCCTTGTTCCAGCCGACGCCACTGCGCCAGGCGGGATGGTGACCAGGTTTGGGTGTCGCTGCGGCCAATGGCGTAGCGTTTGTGCTCGCGGGTTTCGCAGCGCAGGCCGTCAAAGGTGAGGGTTTCGGCACCATCCGGGCTTTGCACGCGCAGGGCAAAGCGCACCACGCCGTCTTCGCCAATGCTCAGGCTTTGCGTATCAATGGCATGCTGGTTACGGGTGGTGGGTCCCACCTCAAATGATTGCCAGTGCGCGCCATCCGGGTAGGCTGGCAAGGGGATGGGTTTTTCTTCCCAGGGTTTGTCGGCTTCCCAGACATAGTTCTGGTTAAAGCGTTCGTTATGGTATTCGGCCTGCGCCAGCGGGCTCAGGCAGGCCGCGCCCAGGGCGGCCAGCAGGGTAAGGCGGATCACGGGGTTGGAATCCTTTGTCGAATCGGCGCTCAGCGGGGCTGAACAGTAAAAGTGAGCCGGCGGGCACCTTGTGGCCGGCCAGCATGAAAACTGCGCTCCACCAGCGTGCCGCGCCCCCGGCTGGTCAGCGTCAGCAGGGTAGAAGCGCGGGTGCCGTAGTCATCGCCAGCAATGAAAACCGGCGACAGGAATTTTTCCAGCGCCAGGCCCACACCGGTATTGGGCAGCGCCTCGACTGGTGCCGGGGTGCGGTCGGCCAGCCAGTCAAACAGCACCTCTTCGCCAGGCAGGGTGGTGGTGGCCGACAGCCAGCCACGCAGCCGCTCGCTTTTGGGCCAGGGCGCATCGGGCAGGCCGTTGCACAGAATGTGCACACCGGGGCGCAGCCGCGTGAGCAGCGCGCGCGGGCTATGAAAACAGTACAGATCGCCCATGCTGCCAAACAGCAGATTAAAGGGCGCGTAGTCACCGCGCTGGCGGGTAAGCTCGGCGGCAAACTCGGCAGCAGACAGGGGGCTGGTCAGCCAGGCGGGCACCAAAGCGCCACGCGAGAGACGCCCGCTGGCCCGGCTGCCGGTACGCACATTGGTGACTGCCGCCACCCGGCCATTTTCGCTGACCGCCAGCCAGCTGCCGCCCGCCTGCGTGTCGCGGCCACCCAGCAGCTGTGGCACGTCGTCCCAACGGGCAATCGGCTGCGCGGGCCGGGCGTAGTATTCATCGCGATTGGCCAGCACCAGCAGCGGCACTCCGGCAATCTGTTGGTAGGCAATTCCAATCAGGCACATGGCAGGCAGCGTGGGCTAAAATAAGGTTCCTGCATTCTACCTGACCCTGCGCGCCATGACCGCTGACAAAGACATCGACCTCTCCGGGCTGAACTGCCCCCTGCCCATTCTGCGCGCCAAAAAGGCCCTGGCCGAGCTGGCCAGCGGCCAGGTATTGCGGGTGACCGCCACCGACCCTGGCGCGCCGGGGGATTTTGCCGCCTTTTGCCGGCAAACCGGCAATGTGCTGGAAGACAGCCAGACCACGGCGGACGGCAAATTTGTGATGGTGCTGCGCCGCAAATAATCTGCCCGCAAAAGTGTTATAATATAACGTTTTTACCTTGCACGAGCCCGTTGCCATGACCCAAACCCTGACCCTCACCCGCCCGGACGACTGGCATCTGCACCTGCGCGACGGCGCGGCGCTGGCCGCCGTGCTGCCCGACACCGCCCGCCAGTTTGCCCGCGCCATCGTCATGCCCAACCTCAAGCCGCCGGTCACCTCCGTGGCCGACGCCGAAGCCTACCGCGCCCGCATCCTGGCCGCGCTGCCGGCGGGCATGACCTTCGAACCGCTGATGACGCTGTACCTGACCGACCGCACCACCCCGGATGACATCGTCCGCGCCAAGGCCAGCGGCATCGTGCACGGCGTCAAGCTCTACCCGCTGGGTGCCACCACCAATTCCGACGCTGGCGTCAGCGCGCTGGAACACTGTCTGCCGGTGCTGGAAAAAATGGCCGAAGTCGGCCTGCCCTTCCTGCTGCACGGTGAAGTCACCGACCCGGACATCGACATCTTCGACCGCGAAGCCGTGTTCATCGAACGCACCCTGGCCCCACTGATTGCCCGCCTGCCCGAACTGCGCGTGGTGCTGGAGCACATCACCACCGCCCAGGCGGCAGAATTTGTTGCCGGCGCGTCGGCCAATGTGGCCGCCACGCTGACCGCGCACCACCTGCTGATGAACCGCAACGCCATGCTGGTGGGCGGCATCCGCCCACACCACTACTGCCTGCCGGTGCTCAAGCGCGAAACCCATCGCCAGGCACTGCTCAAGGCCGCCACCAGCGGTTCGGCCAAGTTTTTCCTCGGCACCGACAGCGCCCCGCACGCCCGCCATACCAAAGAAGCCGCCTGTGGTTGCGCTGGCATGTACACCGCGCACACCGCGCTGGAGCTGTACGCCGAGGCGTTTGACTCGGTGGGCGCGCTGGACCAGCTGGAAGCCTTCGCCAGCTTCAACGGCCCGGATTTCTACCGCCTGCCGCGCAACACCGATACGGTGACCCTGCGCCGCGAAAGCTGGACCGTACCGGCCACCCTGGCGTATCTGGATGACGCCCCGCTGGTGCCGCTGCGCGCCGGCGAAACGCTGGGCTGGAAGCTGCAGGGCTAAGCGCTGTTTTTAGCGTGGCAAAAGACAACGCCCTGGCGGATTCGCCAGGGCGTTGTGCATGGCAAACCCGCCTGCCGAGGCGCTCAACTGGCGCGTTGAATGATATCCAGCCACAGCACGTCTGGCCGGCACGACACCTGCAGCAGTGGCTGCGGCGCGGGCTGGTTAGCAGCAGCGCGCCAGCTAAAGCGTTGCGCCAGCAAGGCGGCCAGTATGGTAAGCATCATCATCGCCTGGTGCTGGCCCAGGCACACGCGCGGGCCCAGACCAAACGGCAGCCAGTGTGGATGCGTACTGGCGTCGCGCTCGGCAAAGCGCACCGGACAGAACGTGTCTGGCTGGGCAAACGCCTGCGCGTCGTGTTGTGCCAATTGCACCGGCAACAGCAGCAGCGTGCCAGCCGGCAGTTGCCACGGGCCCACTGTAACCGGGCGGATGGCGCAGCGGGTGCTTAACAGCGGTGCAGCCGGGTGCAGGCGCAGGGTTTCTTCCAGTGAGCGGTGCAGCGCGGTCAGCGCTGGCGCATCCGCCGCAGTGGGCACCCGCCCGCGCAGGATGCGGCAGGCTTCGGCGCTGACCTCGGCCTGAATCTCGGGCTGGCGCGCCAGTTCCCACATCCACCAGGCCAATGTCGCGCCAGTGGTTTCGTGCCCGGCCAGCAAGGCGGTCATGCATTCGTCGCGCACGGCGCGCAGCGGCCAGGCGGCTGGATCGGCGC
This sequence comes from Aquaspirillum sp. LM1, assembly GCF_002002905.1. Lineage (NCBI taxonomy): Bacteria > Pseudomonadati > Pseudomonadota > Betaproteobacteria > Neisseriales > Aquaspirillaceae > Aquaspirillum > Aquaspirillum sp. LM1. The sequence goes on from NZ_CP019509.1 coordinate 3,099,987, forward strand.
GGTGCAGGCGCAGCCAGCGGCTGAGCAGATCGTCTGGCCAGACATCGTCGGCCAGCGCCAGCCGGGCGTGCAGCTAGCGCTGAATCCACCCATCCAGCCACCGCCGGGCCTGGCGCTTGCCGCGCTTGTGTGGCAGCCAGTCCGGCCAACTGGCTGGCCAGAACAATTCCGCATGGCTGGCGGCCAGCACCGTGCGCACCGCCTGCGCGGCGGTGGGCGCTGCCTCACCCAATTCCAGCGAGAACAACAAGCGGGCCATCACCTCCAGCGTCAGCGTGGCCAGTGCGTGGTCGGCACGCCAGGCGGGATGGGCGCTGGGCCAGCCGGCCAGCGCCTGTTCGGCAGCCTGCGCCATTGCCGGCACAGCATCCTGCGCCGCCTGTCGGGAAAACCCTGCCGCCAGCGCCCGCCGCTTATCGCGCCAGGCCTGGCCTTCGGCAATGAATACGCTATGGCCATACAACTGGCCAAACACCTGCATGCCGCGCGGCCAGCGCGTCAGCGAGTCGTGCTGGTTCACCAGCAGCTCGCGCAGCAAGGCCGGATCGCTGATCACCACCTGATGCAGCGGCCACACGCGCAAATGCACCACCTCGCCATACTCGGTGCGCCATCGCGCCAGGGTTCCCAGCGCATCGCGCGACAAATCGGCCAGCAAACCCCAGCCGCCCAGCCCGGCGCGCGGGCCGGGCGGCCAGTGAGTGGACACAGCATGGGTGGCACCAAAGCGCCAGGGACAACGGGGAGACGCCGACATGATGACCTCCAACGGGCATGAACAGGCCGCCAGTATCGGCAGCGGCCAGCCGCGCGGTCTTGAACGCAAACGACATCAAAGCCAGCCATCGACGTCCATCATTGCCGCGCCTATACTGCCCCGTCATGAGCGCCGATTTCACCGCCTGCCCCAACCCGCTCGCCCGCGCCCCGCGCGCTGGCGGGCGCGCCAGTGTGCTGATTGCTCCGCCCAGCCTGCAAGGCGCGCTCAGCGCCGTGGTGTGCCGCGACACGCGTGGGCTGGCGCTGAACGCCGCGCAAAAGCTCAATCATTTTCCCGCCACCCCGCTGGTGTGTTTGTCGTGGTTTCAGGGCATGGACATCGGCTTGATCGAATCCACCGAGGGCGGCACGCGCTGGCGGCCACTGGATGCTGCGCTGACCTGGTCGGGCAGCCAGTCCCACCCACTGGTCAGTTGGTCGCCCAGCGTGGGGCGCGCCGGCATGGCGTGTTTTCCGGTGGATGTTGCCCACGCGCTATTTGGCGTGGACCCGCACAACCTGCTGGACCGCTTTGCCCCGGCGCAGGCAGTGCTGGACGCCTCGTGGCAAGGCTTGCTGGACGATTTACTGGCCAGCGCCGACGAGTACGCTGCGCTGGCGGCGCTGGAGCGCCATCTGGCCCCACGCTGGCAAGCCCTGCGCCAGCGCGCCGATCCGGCTCCATCGCTGGCGCAGATTGGTCGCCACTGGGTGCAGCGGCTGGCCTGGCAGGCCATGCAATGGCGCGACAGCCACGGCGAACGCCAGATCGAACGGCGCATCAAGCGCTACAGTGGCCGCTCGCTGCGGGAATGGCGCATGCTGGTAAAAACCGAAGGCGCGCTACTTGCCGGCCTGCAACGCCACCACGCCGGCCTGCCGCTGGACCTGGCCGCGCTGGCGCACGACCAAGGTTTTGCCGACCAGGCCCACCTGAGCCGCGCCACCAAGCGCATCACCGGGTTTTCCCCGGCGGAATTCGCCCGGCGGTTTATCGAAGATGAATCGTTCTGGGTGTATCGGTTGTGGGTGTGAGCAAGGCTCAGCGGTAGATTTCGCTGCGCTTGCCCAGGCGCAGCACCAGCACACGCAATACCTGGTCTTCGATTTGGCATATCACCCGCATATCGCCCACCCGATAGCGCCATAGCCCATTCAGCGGCCCTTGCAAGCGCTTGCCCGTGGCGCACGGCGCGTCCTGGCCGACAATATGCGCATCCAGAGAGTCCATGATCCGTCTGGCCACTGGCTTGTCGAGCTTGCGCAAGGCGGTTAACGCGGTCTCGGTGTATTCAACCTTCCTGTCCGAGCTCACGCCGCACCGCCTCTGCGCTGTACACGCGCTCTTGCCCTTGCTGAACGCGCTTGAGCACTTCGGCGGACAGATAATAGTCCTCCATGTCCTCCACGCCCTGGGCGATGATGTCCTGTAACTGCTCGCGCTTGCTGCGCCCGGTGCGCGCCGCCAGCGCTTCGAGACGTTGCTCGATGTCGGGGGTGAGCTCCACTACGGTGCTCATGTGTGCGTTCTCCTGCGGGATTGTGCCGCGCCATCAAGAACATGGAGCGGTTTCTGGCAGTGTATCGCAGTGGGGAGCGAAGGCAAGGAAACAGAGAGGATGGCGCTTCTGTCCAATGAGCGGCTAACTTTAAGAAAAAGGCCGGAAAAAAAGCGCTACGTAAAAAGTGTTGCTGAAAAAGTGCTGACAATCTTGCGCCGTTCTGTTTACAGATGTAAACTGTTTGTATCTTATACCCCGTATATACTGCGTGGTAAGCCTAGTAACGATCTCTCGCAAAAGTACATCGTTACTAGGGTGGTGATTAGTTAAAGAACCTGACTGATCAAGCTATGGCAAAGTTGAGCCAACTGCACATACACTTCAGCGCTTACCAGCTGCTCCAACAGCTGGGCCAATGCACTGATCAGTTGCCAGATTTCATAGATTGAATCGATGGTTCGAAAAAATGCATCGACTTTCGGGCTGAATAAAAACTTGAGTGTCAAATCTACTCCTTAATAGGGGGCTGATGCTAAGGGTTAATGTACCCCTCTGGGACCTAGATTTCAGAGGGATTTTGCGCTTTTTTGAGCACATACCCCAAGTATACTGAGCTTCGCATGTGTCCGACAATCTGCGAGTAGCGCAGATGCCTGACAAATTTTTTGGTAAAGGTCACTGCACTCCCTCTGCGCAACGTTCCAAATCTCGTTTTTTTCCTCTCTTAGCGTAAGTATTTGTAGGTTGTGCTTTATCCTTTCGGTCAGCTCTGCCTTTGTGGCATCGGCGCAACAAGAGTCTTCTTGTGCCATGTATGTCGGCATTCCTTCAAGCATCTTGCGATCCTACTGCTGACTTAACAGCGAGGGTGCCAAACCTCCGCTTCTCGCCTTCCTCCCCCCTCAACACTCAATCCAATTCACCGCCAATCCCCCGCGCGCCGTTTCCTTGTATTTGCTGCTCATGTCCCGGCCCGTGTCGCGCATGGTGCGGATCACCCGATCCAGCGACACATGGTGCTGGCCGTCGCCGCGCAGGGCCATGCGGGCGGCGTTGATGGCCTTGATCGAGGCCATGGCGTTGCGTTCGATGCAGGGCACTTGCACCAGGCCGCCAATCGGGTCGCAGGTCAGGCCCAGATTGTGTTCCATGCCGATTTCGGCGGCGTTTTCCACTTGTTCCGGCGTGCCACCCAGCACTTCGGCCAGCGCGCCGGCGGCCATTGAGCAGGCCGAGCCCACTTCGCCCTGGCAGCCCACTTCGGCACCGGAGATCGAGGCGTTGAGCTTGAACAGGATGCCAATCGCCCCGGCGGTGAGCAGAAAGCGCACCACGCCGTCGGCGTTGGCCCCGGGCACAAAGCGGGTGTAGTAGTGCAGTACGGCAGGGATGATGCCGGCGGCACCGTTGGTGGGGGCGGTGACCACCCGGCCGCCGGCGGCGTTTTCTTCGTTGACTGCCAGCGCGTATAGATTCACCCAGTCCAGCACGGTCAGCGGGTCGCGCAGCGCGGCTTCGGGCGCGGCGCATAGCGTGCGGTAGAGTTCGGCGGCGCGGCGGCGCACATGCATGCCACCGGGCAGCACGCCTTCGCGCTGGCAGCCGCGCGCCACACAGGCTTGCATCACTTCCCATAGCGTCAGCAGGCCGGCGCGCACGCTGGCTTCGTCGCGCCAGGCCAGTTCGTTGGCCAGCATGATCTGGCTGATCGGTTGCTGATGCTCGCGGCACAGCGCCAGCAGTTCGCGCGCGCTGGCAAACGGGTGGCGCAGTTGTTGTGGGCCGGGCGGGGCAAAGCCGCTGGTCAGCGCGGTATCGTCCACCACAAAGCCGCCGCCCACCGAGTAATAGGTGCGCGCGTCCAGCAGCGTGCCGCTGGCGTCGCTGGCTTCGCAGCGCATGGCGTTGGGGTGGTAGGGCAGGCTTTTGCGCTTGTGCAGAATCAGGTGTTCGCGCTCGATAAAGGCAATCGGGTGCTGGCCCAGCAGGCTGAGCTGGCCGCTGGCGCGGATGGCGTCCAGGATGGCCGGGGCGTGGTCGGGGTCGATCAGGTCGGGGCTTTCGCCATGCAGGCCCAGCATCACCGCTGTGTCGCTGCCGTGGCCCTTGCCGGTGGCACCCAGCGAGCCAAACAGCTCGACGCGCACTTGCGCCACGGCGCTCAGGCGGCCATCACGCGCCAGCCGGCTGACAAACTGGCGCGCGGCGCGCATCGGGCCGACGGTGTGCGAGCTGGAGGGGCCGATGCCGATTTTGAACAGGTCGAATACGCTGAGGGCCATGGGGGTGTCCTTGGGGCGGGGATAACGGTTGTTTCGGGGGGGGCTCCGGGGAGCAAAAACCCGTCGGCAGTGGAGTGGCCGGCGTCTGTCCGCCAGTGTAGCGGCTTGGGTGCGGGCTGGGCGCGTGGGGGCGACATGCAGGGTTGGCGATGCGACATGGCTGGCAGAAGGATTGGTGAGCGGCGCTTGGGAAAACGCTGAAAAAATCGTCATTTCCGCGCCGGTTTGAATGCAGGTTATTGATTTTGCTGGGTTTTACTTTTGGCGAAAACGGTTTTTCTGAATCAATCAGCGCGCCCTTAGTATTCCTGCTGCGGTTGCGGGCCGGCCATATTGGCTTGCACCCAGCCATTGCGGCCATTTTGCTTGGCCTGATACATGGCCAGGTCGGCGGCCTTGAGCAGTTCGGCGGGTGCCCGGCCATCGCTGGGCAGGTAGGCAATGCCGATGCTGGCGCTGATCTGATGCTGTCCGGCGGGGGTTTCCACCGGCTGTTGCAGCTGGCTGAGCACCTGCTCGGCCACGGCCACCGCCCGGTGGGCGGTCAGCGGCGGAGCCAGCAGCAGCACAAATTCATCACCGCCCAGCCGGGCCACGGTGTCGTGTGGACCAACGCAGTGGCACAGGCGCAGGGCCACTTCCTGCAGCAGGCGGTCGCCAATTTCGTGGCCGTAGCCGTCGTTGACCGGCTTGAAGCGGTCCAGGTCGATCAGCAGCAGCGCGCCTTCGCCGGGGTGTTCCTGGGTGTGGTTCAGCGCTTCGTACAGCGCGTCGGTCAGCCGGCGGCGGTTGGCCAGGCCGGTCAGCGGGTCGTGCTGGGCCAGCTCGGTCAGCTGGGCTTCGCTGATTTGCAGCCGGGCGTTGGCGTCGGCCAGCTCGCGGGTGCGTTCGGCCACCCGTTGCTCAAGCAATTGCTCAGACTGGCGCAGCGCCGCCACCATGGCTTCTTTGGCGGCCAGGGTTTCGCTTTGCGCCGATTCTTTGTCGGCGCGGGCCAGGTGAATGCGGTCGGCCAGGGCAAACGACAGCAGCAGCATTTCCAGCGCCGAGCCAATCTGGATGGCGTTGGTGGTGAGCATATTGGTGGGCACCCAGCCCAGGTTGCGCATGCCCATCACCACAATGCCAGCCAGCAGCAGCGACCAGGCGATCAAGAACCAGCGCGCCCCCCGGTTGCCGGCGCTCAGGCCAAACAGCGCGGCAAAAATGGTCACCACTGAAAACACAATGCCCTGCAGCGACACCAGAATGGCCACCCACTGATACGGCAGCACCAGCGGGGCCAGCGCCAGCAGGCCAAACATCCAGCCCAGCCCGCTGATGATCCGGTGGTAGCGGGGCGCGGTTTGCCGGGTGTGCAGGAACAGCCGGGTAAACCAGGCCCCAAACAGCCCGCACAGGGCAAAGCCGCTGGGCAGCGCCACATTGCCCCACGCTGGCCAGTCGGGCCACAGATACTGGTTGCCCAGGCCGTTGAGCGAAATCTGGCCAATGGCCATGCACACGGTAAACAGCACATAGGCCAGATAGGCCGGGTCGCGCAGCGACAGGTAAAGCAGCAGGTTGTACAAGGCCAGCGCCAGCAGCATGCCGTAGTACAGTGCCAGCAGGCCATACGCCGACTGGCTGAACACCAGCAGCGAGGGTTCGCTCCACACCATCACCGGCAGGGTGAGGGTGCCTTCGGAACGGACTTGCAGATAGACGGTGGTGGACTGGCCAGGGGCCAGGCGCAAGGGAAACAGAAAGTGCCGGTGCGGATAGGGGCGGTGGGCAAATGGCAGCAGATCACCAGTCTGGTACACCTGCTGGCCGTGCTGGTCGTGCAGATAGGCGGTGACCTGGTCCAGCGCGGGAAACCCCAGCTCCACCAGCCAGGTCTGGGCGCTGCCCTGCGCCGGAGCCTGCAGCGGAATGCGCAGCCAATAGGTGCTGCGCGAATAACCCAGATTAATGTCGTTATTGGCCCCCTCAGCCGGTTTGAAGCGGGCGGCCAGTTCCGGGCGCTGGATATCGCTTAGCCGATATTGGTGTTGTGGGTCTTCCAGCAGGTCGATATGTGCGGTGGCGCGCTGCCCTGGCGCTTGTGCCTCCAGTTGCAGCACACCGCCCGCCGTGGCGGACAGGCTGAACAAAATGGCAAGGCAGAATAACGCTACGCGCAGCAGGCAGGGCATGACGGCTGTTCCAGGTGGGATACCCGCGAGTATCGCGTAATCCTGGCCGGATGGCGACGGGAAAGGGCGCGTTGCGCAGAAGGGTTTGTTGCAGCGTTTTGAATTTAAAGGGGTTTTTGGTGCGGCGGCAGGCTGGGGCTGCGCGGTAAAACAGGCGGTGATGCAGGGGATGGCGCACCCGAGTGGGATCGAACCACTGACCTTCAGCTTCGGAAACTGACACTCTATCCAACTGAGCTACGGGTGCTTGCAAGCAAAAAGCCTGCGAATCATAGCCGATTTATTGCAATCAGTCCAGTTAGCGTCTTTGCCAATCGCCGGGGTTTCCGTATAATTCCCCTATTCTGATTGTCATTATTCTTTCTTTACTTTTTTTATGGGGCAGTAGCCAATGAGTAGCGCAAATAAGGGTAGCTCGTCGGGAGAGATGATTCGCGTCATCCTTTCCGTGCTTGTCTTGGTTGTTCTGAGTGTTTGGCTGCTGGCCAAACTGTTTACCAGCGGCATGGTGGTGGACGCGGAAACCATGTCCAAGGAAGCCATTTCCGCCCGACTGAAGCCGGTGGGTGTGTCGGTGGCCTCCGAAGGTGGCGCGCCGGGCAGCCGCAATGGCGAAACCGTGTACAAGGCCATTTGCGCGTCCTGTCACGCTGCCGGTCTGGCCGGTTCGCCGAAATTTGGCGATGCCGGTGCCTGGGCTGGCCGTATTTCCCAGGGCTTTGACCTGCTGGTCAAGCACGCGGTGGAAGGCATTCGCGGCATGCCGGCCAAGGGCGGTGCCACTGACCTGACCAACGACGAAGTGGCACGCGCCGTGGCCTATATGGGCAACGCAGCAGGCGGCAAGTTCACCGAACCGAAGGTGGAAGGTGCGGCTGGCGGCGACGCCAAGGTGGACCCGGCAGTCAAGGGCAAGGAAATCTACGGCAGCGTCTGCATGGCCTGCCATGACACCGGCGCGGCTGGCGCACCGAAAATGGGTGACAAGGCCGCCTGGGCTCCGCGTATCGGCAAGGGGCTGGATGGTCTGGTGGCTTCCGCCACCAAGGGCCTGAACGCCATGCCGCCCAAGGGTGGCTACTCTGGCAGCGATGCCGAGTTCCGCGCTGCCGTGGAATACATCGTTGGCAACTCCAAGTAATCTTTCCCTGGCCTGCTGACCGGCCAGCCAGATATAACGGATGCCCCACCACACCCCCGTGCCTGCTGGCCGGGGGTGTGGCGTTTTCAGCGTTCAGCCAACCGGCAAAGCCAACAAAAAAACGGCGTGCCCCAGGCACGCCGTTCAATGCAACACCCACACACGGTGGATTTAGCGGTCGAGACCGCCCACCAGCAGATACTTCACTTCCAGGTAGTCATCCATGCCAAAGTGCGAGCCTTCGCGGCCCAGGCCGGATTGCTTCACCCCGCCAAACGGCGCGGCTTCGTTGGAGATAATCCCGGTGTTGATGCCGATCATGCCGTATTCCAGCTGTTCGGCCACCCGCCAGATGCGGCCAATATCGCGGCTGTAGAAGTAGCTGGCCAGGCCAAATTCGGTGTCGTTGGCCATGGCCACCACGTCGGCTTCGCTGTCAAACTTGAACAGCGGGGCCAGCGGGCCAAAGGTTTCTTCCTTGGCCACTTTCATCGCCTGGGTCACCCCGGTGATGATGGTCGGCTCAAAGAAGCTGCCGCCCAGTGCATGGCGCTTGCCACCCGCCACCAGCGTGCCGCCCTTGGCCAGTGCATCGGCAATGTGTTCTTCCACCTTGCTCACAGCCTTGCTGTCGATCATCGGGCCTTGGGTAATGCCAGCCTCCAGGCCATTGCCCACCTTCAGCTGGGCCACGGCGGCGGCAAATTTCTCGGCAAAGGCGTCGTACACGCCCGCCTGCACGTACAGGCGGTTGGCGCACACGCAGGTTTGCCCGGCGTTGCGATATTTGGAAATCATCGCGCCTTCGACTGCTGCGTCGAGGTCGGCGTCGTCAAACACGATGAATGGCGCGTTGCCGCCCAGCTCCATCGACACTTTTTTCACCGTCTGCGCGCATTGGGCAATCAGTTCGCGGCCAATTTCGGTCGAGCCGGTAAACGAAAACTTGCGCACGATCGGGCTGGCGGTCAGCTCGCCGCCAATGGCGGCTGCCGAGCCGGTGACCACGCTGAACACGCCAGCCGGCACGCCGGCGCGTTCGGCCAGCACAGCAATGGCCAGTGCCGACAGCGGGGTTTGCGATGCCGGCTTGACCACAATCGGGCAGCCTGCCGCCATGGCCGGACCGGCCTTGCGGGTGATCATCGCGTTGGGGAAATTCCACGGGGTGACGGCGGCGCACACACCGATCGGTTCTTTCAGCACCACCACGCGCTTGTCGGCCTGGTGGGTGGGGATGGTGTCGCCGTACACGCGCTTGCCTTCTTCGGCGTACCATTCCAGATAACTGGCCCCGTAGGCAATTTCGCCCTTGGCTTCGGCCAGCGGCTTGCCCTGTTCGGCGGTCAGAATCACCGCCAGGTCTTCCTGGGCGGCCATCATCAGCTCAAACCAGCGGCGCAGAATCACGCTGCGTTCTTTGGCCGGCTTGCGCTTCCAGGCTGGCCAGGCGCGTTCGGCGGCTTCGATGGCGCGGCGGGTTTCCGCTGCGCCCATTTTCGGCACGCGTGCCACCAGCTCGCCGGTGGCCGGATTGGTGACGTCCAGGGTGGCACCGTTGTCGGCATCCACCCAGGCACCGTCGATATAACACTGCTGGCGCAGCAGTTCAGGGTCTTTCAGATTCAGCATGGCGGGGTTTCCGGTCAGGACAGACAAGCGGCCCGCCACAGGGCGGGCCGTCAGGCAGCAACAATCAGGCGGCGGCGTGGCGCAGGGCGGCTTCCATGATGCCCAGTGCTTCGTCGAACACGGCGTCTTCGATGGTCAGCGGGAACAGGAAGCGCATCACGTTATAGTACATGCCGCAGGTCAGCAGGATCAGGCCGTGCTGCAGCGCGTACTGCTGGGCTTTCTTGGTAAAGTCGGCGTCCGGGGTGTGGGCGCCCGGCTGCATGAATTCCACTGCCACCATCGCGCCCTGGCCGCGAGCTTCGACGATGTGCGGAATATCGGCCTTCAGGCTGTTCAGCTTGGCTTTCAGCTTGTCGCCCAGCAGCTGTGCGCGTTCGCACAGTTTTTCTTCGGTAATCAGGTCGATCACCGCTTCGGCTGCCGCCAGCGCCAGCGGGCTGCCGGCGTAGGTGCCGCCCAGGCCGCCAGGGGCCGGGGCGTCCATGATTTCGGCGCGGCCAGTCACTGCCGACAGCGGATAGCCGCCCGCCAGCGATTTGGCCATGGTCATCAGGTCCGGAATCACCCCGGTGTGGTCCATGGCAAACATTTTGCCAGTACGGGCAAAACCGGATTGCACTTCGTCGGCCACCAGCAGGATGCCGTGTTCGTCGCACACCTTGCGCAGCGCGGCCAGGAAGCTGTTCGGGGTGACATTGAAGCCACCTTCACCCTGCACCGGCTCGATGACAATGGCTGCCACGCGTTTCGGGTCGATATCACACTTGAACAGCTTTTCCAGGCCCTTCAGCGCGTCTTCTTCGCTCACACCATGCAGCGGGTTCGGGTACGGCGCGTGAAACACGTCGGACGGGAACGGGCCAAAGCCCAGTTTGTACGGAGCCACCTTGCCGGTCAGCGCCAGGGTCATGTTGGTACGGCCATGGTAGCCGCCAAAGAAGGTGATGATGCCCGGACGGCCCGTGTAGCTGCGGGCAATTTTCACCGCGTTTTCCACGGCTTCGGCACCGGTGGTGAAAAAAGCGGTTTTCTTGGCGTGGCTGCCCGGGGTGATGGCGTTGAGTTTTTCCGCCACCGACACATACAGCTCATAGGGCACCACCTGGTAGCAGGTGTGGCTGAACTTTTCCGCCTGGGCGGCCACGGCAGCGGCCACTTTTTCATTCAGGTGGCCGGTGTTCAATACCCCGATGCCGCCGGCAAAGTCGATGTAACGACGGCCTTCGATATCCCAGACTTCGGCGTTCTTGGCATGGTCGGCGTAAAAGCCGCACATCACGCCCACGCCACGCGGGGTGGCGGCGTCTTTGCGTTGTTGCAGGCTGGCGTTGGTGGTGGTGCTCATTGTGTGGGTTCTCCCGTGTGGCGGCGTTGCCGCCCCATGACATACGTTAATGGATGGTTGCCCGGAGCCTTGACATGCAAAAAGGCTCATGCCGCCTGAGGCGGTCTGCGGATAGTCTGCCGGCAACTGCCAGCGATTCCCTCTTCAAAACGGTGCTGCTTGCCGGGGCGGCGCTGATCTGCCTGCACCCTCCCGGCCATTTCATCCTGTGGTGGCGCTAGCGTCCACTGACAATCTGCGCATAATCCCTGGCCCAGCTGCTATACGGCATGCAGCGCGGCTGGCTGCGGCAATTGGCCTGCGGCGTGCGCCAGAAATGCAGCTCGGCAAAGCGGCCATAGTCGTTGTTGCGGCATACCGGGCTGCCTGCCGGGGCCGGGTGCCGGCACGCGGCTGGCGTGGCCGGGTTGGCCCCAAACCACTCGGCAACCGCAATCTGCACCGCTGGCCGCAGCGCGTAATTCATCCACTGATAAGCGCACACCGGGTGCGCCGCCTGACGGTGCAGCATCAGCGAATCGGCCCAACCAGTGGCCCCTTCCCTGGGCAGCACGGCCCTGACTGGCGCGCCCTGGCTGCGCAAGGCATTGGCGGTATAGCTCCAGCCGCTGCTGACTGCCAGGCCGCCCTGGCGAAAATCTTTGACTTGCTGTTCGGGGTCCGACCAGTAGCGCTGCACCCGCTCGCGTTGCCGGCGCAACAGCTGCAGCACGTCGGCGTATTGCTCGGGCGACAGCTCATAAGGGTCGACAATGCCCAATGCCGGGCGCTGCTTCATCAAGTACAGCGCTGCTTCGGCAATCGCCATCGGCCCGTGATACATCTGCACCCGACCCTGATTGCTCTGGCCGTCGGCCAAGGTCTGTGCTTCAAACAGCGCCGCCCAGCTATTGGGCGGCTGCGGATACAGCCGGGTGTCGTAGAGCAGCACATTCGGCCCCCACAGAAACGGCACCCCGTATACCTTGTCGGCCACATTCAGCCACGGCCCCTGGCGCAAGCGGGCGTCGATGCTTTCCCAGCCGATAATCCGGATCGGGTTGATTGCGGCCACCTTGTTGGCGAACACCAGCCGCAGGCTGGCATCGCCAGACGCGGTAACCAGATCGTGGCCGCCCTGCATCATCAGGTTGACCATCTCGTCCGAGTTCAGCGCCGTGCGCACGCTCACCTTGCAGCCGGTTTCCTGCTCGAACGGCGTCACCCAATCGTAGCGGGCGTCATTCTGGCCGCGCTCCATATAGCCCGGCCAGGCGATGATCTTCAATACGCCTTCGCCTGCCTGTGCGCTGCCCAATGCCCCCAGCAGCCCAATACCCAGCCAGCCGAGCATCTGCCTGATCCTGCGCATGGTTTTTGCTCCGTGATTCGCTTGATCTGGCTACTATCACGGAATTCCCGCTGGCTGCCAAGCGGCAATCCGGCCGGATTTGATTCATGCCAGATGCCCCCGCCGGCCAGGCCGGCACAGGCCAGTCAGTGGGTCAAGCGTGCTGACCCGAATGCTCCTGATTGTAGGCGTGCGTTTAAGAAAACGCCACAGTAAATCATAAAAATTTAAACACTCGGTGCAGCAGGTGTTCAAACCACGCGACAGAACGCCAGCCCAGATTCCGCCCCGGCTTTTTTTGCCATATTCCCGCACGCATAGTGCTTATCCACCGCCGCCACTGCCAGACGCCAGCAGGCTTGTGCTACCTTGATTTCATGCCTTGTTCCGAGTATTTGCACCATGATAGCCCGACCGATCCACTTCTATTTTCGCGGCAGCCTGCACCAGATCGCCGGCCCTTCGCCCACCCGCACTGTGCTGCAATACCTGCGTGAAGACCTGCGCCAGACCGGCAGCAAGGAAGGCTGCGCCGAGGGCGATTGCGGTGCCTGCACCGTGGCGCTGGGCGAGCTGGACGCCCATGGCACGCTGCGCCTGCGCGCAGTAAACGCCTGCATCCAGTTTTTGCCGGCGCTGGACGGTAAGGCATTGTTCACCGTCGAAGACCTGGCCGACGCCGACGGCCTGCATCCGCTGCAACAGGCGCTGATCGACCACCACGGCGCGCAGTGCGGCTTTTGCACGCCGGGCTTTGCCATGTCGCTGTTTGCCCACTATCAGCAACAGCCGGCCTGCCCCAGCCGCGCCGAGCTGGAAGACTGCCTGTCGGGCAATCTGTGCCGCTGCACCGGCTACCGGCCCATTATCGACGCCGCTCAGGCCGCCTGGCAGGTGCCGCGCCGCGCATGGGACAGCGCACCAATAGAAGCTGCCCTGCGCCAGCTGGCAGCGCTGCCACCACTGCATTACCGCGCCACCGACGGCAGCGAAAGCTTCAGCCCGCGCAGCCTGGCCGAGCTGGCGGCGCTGCGGCTGGCGCGGCCCGAGGCGCGGCTGGTGGCCGGTGGCACCGACGTGGGCCTGTGGGTGACCAAGCAGGGCCGCGCGCTGGGCGCGCTGATTCAATTGGGCGCGGTGACTGAACTGAAACAGATTGCCGAGGTGGACGGCCAGCTGGAAATCGGCGCCGCCGCGCCGCTGCACGACGCCTTTGCCGCGCTCAGCCAGTGGACGCCGCACTGGGCCGAGCTGGCGCGCCGCTTTGCTTCCACCCCGGTCAAGCACGCCGGCACGCTGGGCGGCAATATTGCCAATGGCTCGCCGATTGGTGACAGCATGCCGGCACTGATTGCCCTGGGTGCCACGCTGCGCCTGCAACGCGGCGACGTGTGCCGCGAGCTGGCGCTGGAAGATTTTTACCTGGCGTATCAGCGCACCGCGCTGGCCGAGGGTGAATTTGTCCGCGCCGTGCGCGTGCCGCGCCCGCTGGGCGAGTTCCGCAGCTATAAAGTGGCCAAGCGCCACGACCAGGATATTTCCGCCGTGGCCGCCGGCATGCAGCTGCACACCAACGCCACTGGCCAAGTGACCTTGGCGCGGCTGGCCTACGGCGGCATGGCCGCCACCCCGCGCCGCGCCGCGCAGGCCGAGGCCGCCTTGCTGGGCGCGCCGTGGAATGCCGCCAGCGTGCGCGCCGCCATGGCTGCGCTGGAGGGTGATTTTCAGCCGCTGAGCGACGCCCGCGCCAGCGCCGACTACCGCCGCCATGTCGCCGCGCAATTGCTGTGGCGCTTCTGGCTGGACAGCCAGGGCCAGCGCGAGCACCGGCTGGATGCGCTGGCCCCGATTGGCCTGGAGGGCTGCTGACATGCGCGCCGACACCCGACCCACGCCAGTAGGCCATGCCCTGCCGCACGAAAGCGCCGCGCTGCACGTCAGCGGTGCCGCCCAGTATCTGGACGACCAGCCCGAGCTGGCCGGCACCCTGCACGCCGCCATTGGCCAAGCCCCGTGTGCGCATGGCCGCCTGCGCGCCTTGCAGCTGGACGCAGTGCGCGCCGCGCCTGGCGTGCGCGCCGTGCTCACCGCGGCGGACATTCCCGGCGAGAACAATTGCGGCCCCATCCTGCACGACGACCCGCTGCTGGCCGGCGAGGAAGTACAGTTTTATGGCCAGCCGCTGTTTGTGGTGGCCGCCGACAGCCGCGAGCAGGCGCGTCAGGCGGCGCGGCTGGCGCAGATCGACATCGAGCCCTTGCCAGCGCTGCTCGACATCGACAGCGCAGTGGCCGCCGAATCCTGGGTGCTGCCGCCGTTTGACATGCGCCGGGGCGAGGTGGATGCCGCCTTTGCCGCCGCGCCGCACCAGCTTTCTGGCCGGGCGCGGCTGGGTGGGCAGGAGCATTTTTATCTGGAAGGGCAGATTTCCTACGCCCAGCCAGGCGACGACGACAGCCTGCACGTCTGGTGCTCCACCCAGCACCCCAGCGAGATGCAACAGCTGATTGCCCACGCGCTGGGCTGGCGCGCGCATCAGGTGACGGTCAGCTGCCGGCGCATGGGCGGGGCGTTTGGCGGCAAAGAATCGCAATCGGCGCAATGGGCCTGCCTGGCGGCGCTGCTGGCGGTGCGCACTGGCCGGCCAGTCAAGCTGCGGCTGGACCGCGACGAGGACATGAGCGCCACCGGCAAGCGCCATGGCTTTCAGTATCAATGGCAGGCGGCGTTTGCCGACGATGGCCGGCTGGCCGGGCTGAAGCTGGAGATGGCCTCGCACTGCGGGTTTTCGGCGGATTTGTCTGGCCCGGTCAACGACCGCGCCATCTGTCATCTGGACAATGCCTATTATCTGGATGCGCTGGCGCTGCGCAGCCTGCGCTGCAAAACCCACACCGTGTCCAACACCGCGTTTCGCGGCTTTGGCGGCCCGCAGGGCATGTTTTTGATTGAAACCGTGCTGGACGACATCGCCCGCCATTTGCAGCTCGACCCGCTGGCGGTGCGTCAGGCCAATTTTTACGACAGCGAGCCGGGCGGCGCGCGCAGCATCACCCACTACGGCATGCCAGTCACCGACAATATCGCCCCGGCGCTGGTGGCCGAGCTGGCCGAGCGCTGCCAGTATGCCCAGCGTCGCCAGGCGATTGCCGAATTCAACGCCGGCAGCGCCACGCTCAAGCGCGGCCTGGCGCTGACCCCGGTGAAGTTTGGCATTTCGTTTAACGCCACCCACTTCAACCAGGCCGGCGCGCTGGTGCATGTGTACACCGACGGCACCGTGCTGGCCTCACACGGCGGCACCGAAATGGGTCAGGGCTTGTACACCAAGATTCGCCAGATCGTCGCTGGCGAATTTGGCCTGCCGCTGGCCGATGTGCGGCTGGCCGCCACCGACACCAGCCGGGTGTCCAACACCTCGGCCACCGCCGCCTCCAGCGGCACCGACCTCAACGGCAAGGCGGCGCAGGCGGCGTGCCAGCAAATTAAGGCGCGGCTGGCGGCGCTGATGGTCGAGCTGGCTGGCGGCGGCAGCGCTGATTCGGTGATTTTTGCCGATGGCCAGGTGCGGCTGGCGGACTTCAGCCTGCCGTTTGCCGAGCTGGCCATGCGCGCCTACCGCGCACGGGTGCAGCTGTGGGACAGCGGGTTTTACCGCACGCCGGACATTCATTTTGACCCGGTCAGCAAGCTGGGCCGACCATTTTATTACTTTGCCTACGGCGCCGCCGCCTGCGAAGTGGCCATCGACACGCTGACCGGCGAAAGCCGGGTGCTGCGCGCCGACCTGCTGCACGACGTGGGGCAATCCATTAATCCGGCGCTGGACATCGGCCAGATTGAAGGCGGCTTTGTGCAGGGCCTGGGCTGGCTGACCAGCGAAGAACTGCACTGGCGCGCCGACGGCAAGCTGATGACCCACGCGCCGTCCACCTACAAAATCCCCACTGCGGCGGATGTGCCGGCGGTGTTCAATGTGGCGCTGTACGCCAACGCCAACCGCGAAGACAGCATTCACCGCAGCAAGGCGGTGGGCGAGCCGCCGTTCATGCTGGCGCTGGCGGTGTTTTTTGCCCTGCGCGACGCGGTGGCCGCCGCCCTGCCAGTGGGCGCGTCGGTGCAGCTGGATGCGCCGGCCACGCCAGAAGCCATTGTGCGTGCGCTGCGCGCCGGGAGCGGCGCATGCGCTGGCTGAACGCGCTGCTGGATGGCCTGGCCGCCGGCGAAGCCATGGTGTGGATCAGCGTGGCGCGCGTGCGCGGCTCCGGCCCGCGCGAGGTGGGCGCCAGCATGGTGGTCAGCGCACACAGCCAGGCCGACACCATTGGCGGCGGCCATCTGGAATGGCAGGCCATCGCCCAGGCGCGCCAACTGCTGGGCCAGCCGCGCCCGGCTGCCCGCGTCAGCCGCTACAATCTGGGCGCGCGGCTGGGTCAGTGCTGCTGCGGCGTGGTGTGGCTGCTGTTTGAAGTGATTCCCGCCGGTGCGCTGGCCGACTGGCAGGCGCGCGCCGCCCAATTGGCCACCGGCCAGGCGCTGTGGCGCGAACTGCACGCCGGCGAAGCCGCCTCGCGCTGGCGCTTGGCTGCGCCCACTGAGGCCAGCAGCGCGCTGGATGGCGATGAGCACCACTGGCGCTGGCACCAGCGGCTGGCGCGCGCGCCGTTTCCGGTGTGGCTGTTTGGTGCCGGCCATGTGGCGCAGGCGCTGGTGACGCAACTGCGCCTGCTACAGGCGCAAGTGCGCTGGATCGACCCGCGCGACGACGCCTTTGCCGGGCTGGATCTTACCGGGGTGGACGCGCGGGTGTGCGACGACCCGGCCAGCGAGGTGGCCGAAGCGCCGCCGGGGTGTTTTTATCTGGTGATGACCCACAGCCACGCGCTGGATTTTGCCCTGTGCCAGGCCATCTTTGCCCGCCGCGACGCGGCGTATTTTGGCCTGATCGGCTCGAGCAGCAAACGCGCCAGTTTTGAGCAAAAGCTGCTGGCGCGCGGGCTGGATGCCGCCCGGCTAGACGAGCTGACTTGCCCGATTGGCATTGCCGGCATCACCGACAAACAGCCGGCGGCGATTGCGCTGGCCGTTGCCGCGCAGATGGTGCAGCTGCACAATGCACGCCAATGGCTGAATCAGGCACATCCGCTGAGTCAGCCGACTGTTTCTTATCCGGAGTAAGCATGTCGCAGACCCCACCCCGTCTGACCCTGACCGGGATCAGCAAGCGTTACCCCAGCGTGGTCGCCAATGATGGCGTCAGCCTGTCGGTGGCACCCGGCGAGATCCACGCCATTCTTGGCGAAAATGGCGCGGGCAAAAGCACGCTGATGAAAATCATCTACGGCGCGGTGAAAGCCGACGCCGGCGAAATCCGCTGGAACGGCCAGCCGGTGACCATCGCCAACCCGGCGCAGGCGCGCAAGCTGGGCATTGGCATGGTGTTTCAGCATTTTTCCCTGTTCGAGACACTGACCGTGGTCGAGAACATCGCGCTGGCGCTGGATGCGCCCTTCGACCCGGCCGCGCTGGCGCTGCGGGTGCGCGAAGTGTCCGAGCGCTACGGCCTGCCGCTGGACCCGCACCGGCTGGTGCACAGCCTGTCGGTGGGCGAGCGCCAGCGGGTGGAAATCGTGCGCTGCCTGCTGCAAGACCCCAAGCTGTTGATCCTGGACGAACCCACCTCGGTGCTCACCCCGCAGGCGGTGCAAAAGCTGTTCGACACCCTGCGCCGGCTGGCCAGCGAGGGCGTGTCGATTGTCTACATCAGCCACAAGCTGCATGAAATTCAAACCCTGTGCGACAGCGCCACCATCCTGCGCGGCGGCAAGGTAACCGGCGAGGCGATTCCGCGTGAAGAAACCCCGGCCAGCCTGGCGCGGATGATGATTGGCCGCGAACTGCCGGTGTGCGAAGCGCCGCCCTACAGCGGCCCCAGCCGACCCATGCTGGAAATCCGCCAGCTCAGCCAGCGCAGCGACGACCCGTTCGGCACCTCGTTGACCGATGTCTCGCTGACGGTGAACGCCGGCGAAATCGTCGGCATTGCCGGGATTTCTGGCAATGGCCAGGCCGAGCTGCTGGCGGCGCTGTCCGGCGAAGCGCCCAGCGGCAAAAACACCGTCTGGCTGGATGGCGATGCCATCGGCCACTGGCATCCGGGCCGGCGGCGCGCCCACGGGCTGGCCTTTGTGCCGGAAGAGCGCCTGGGGCGCGGCGCGGTGCCGTCGCAATCGCTGGCGCACAACGCCCTGCTCACTGGCCATCGTCACGGCGGCATGCGCCGCTTTGGCCTGGTCAGCTATGCGCGCGCGCGCCAGTTTGCCCAGGAGTGCATTGCCCGCTTTGACGTGCGCTGCGGTGGCCCGCTGGCGGCGGCGCGCTCGCTGTCCGGCGGCAATTTGCAAAAATTCATTGTCGGGCGGGAAATCATGCTCAACCCGAAAGCCATGATCGTCGCCCAGCCCACCTGGGGGGTGGACGTGGGTGCGGCGGCATTCTTGCGCCAGACCCTGCTGGATTTGTCCCGCTCGGGCGTGGCGATTCTGGTGATTTCCGAGGAGTTGGAAGAATTGTTTGAAATCAGCGACCGCATTGCCGTGCTGGCCCAGGGCCGGCTGTCGGCAGCCGTGCCCAAGGCCGAGGCCGACGCCGAGTCGGTGGGCCTGCAAATGGCCGGCCTGTTCAACGCGGAGGCCAGCCATGCATCTGCTTGAACCCCGCCCGCAACCGTCGCAGCTGATGCGCTGGACCGCGCCGCTGATCGCCATCATCGCCACCCTGCTGGTGGGCTCGGGGCTGTTTCTGGCGCTGGGCAAAGACCCCGTGCAGTCGTTCAAGGTGTTCTTTGTCGAGCCGCTGGCCAGCAGCTACGGCTGGAGCGAGCTGCTGATCAAGGCCTGCCCGTTGATCCTGATCGCCCAGGGGCTGGCCATTGGCTTTAAGGCACGCATCTACAATATCGGCGCCGAAGGCCAACTGATTGCCGGCGCGCTGGCTGGCGGTGGCATTGGCATTTATGTGGGCGACAGCGGCGTGGCCTGGGCTCTGCCGGCCATGGTGCTGGCCGGCGCATTGGGCGGCGCGCTGTGGGGGGCGATTCCTGCCCTGCTGAAAACCCGCTTCAACGCCGAAGAAACCCTCACCACGCTGATGCTCAGCTATGTGGCCAGTTTTCTGCTGTCGTATATGGTCAACGGCCCGTGGCGCGACCCGGAGGGGATGAATTTTCCGCAATCGGTGATGTTTGCCGACGGCGCGCTGTTTCCCATCCTGCTGGAAGGCTCGCGGGTGAATGGCTCGGTGTTCATCACCCTGTTTGCCGTGCTGGGCTTCTGGCTGTTCAACGCCAGGAGCTTTCTGGCCTACCAGCTGGAAGTGGGCGGCCAGGCCCCGGCGGCGGCGCGCTATGCCGGGTTTTCCGCCCAGCGCACGGTGTGGTTCAGCCTGGTGCTGTCCGGCCTCACCGCCGGCCTGGCCGGCGTGGGCGAAGTGGCCGGCCCGGTGGGCCAGCTTAACCTGAACATCTCGCCCGGTTACGGCTTTGCCGCCATCATCGTCGCCTATCTGGGCCGCCTGCACGCGCTGGGCATCGTGCTGGCCGGCGCGCTGATGGCGCTGATCTACCTGGGCGGCGAAGCCGCGCAAGTGGCGCTGCAACTGCCGGCGGCGATTACCGGGATTTTTCAGGGCATGCTGCTGTTCTTCCTGCTTGGCGCAGACGCCTTTATCGACAACCGCCTGCGTCGGCGCAAGTAAGGGCGGGGCAGCATCAAGCGCCAGCGTGGCACGCCGTGGCCCGCCCTGGATTCCCGCCTGCGCGGGAATGACGCTATGGAGAGGGCGGCGGGTGAAATCGGCGGGGTGAAGTAGCCCGCAGCGGTAGCACAAACACACCACCGCCGGATTGACCCCCCTCACCGCGTCATCCCCGCGCAAACGGGGATCCAGAAGCATCCACAACGTGCCGCCCTTGGCAGGATCATCCGACCAGGGCAGGGCGTGAAGAGAAACACTGCACGCCGTGGCCCGCCCTGGATTCCCGCCTGCGCGGGAATGACGGTATGGGGAGGGCAGCGGGTGAAATCGGCGGGGTGAAGTAGCCCGCAGCGGTAGCACACCGCCCCGGATTGCCCCCCTCACCGCGTCATCCCCGCGCAGGCGGGGATCCAGAAGTATCCACAGCGCCCTGCCCTTGGCTGGATCACCCGACCAGGGCGGGGCGTGAAGAGAAACACTGCACGCCGTGGCACGCTCTGGATTCCCGCCTGCGCGGGAATGACGGTATGGAACGGGCAGCGGGTGAAATCGGCGGGGTGAAGTAGCCCGCAGCGGTAGCACACCGCCACCGGATTGACCCCCCTCACCGCGTCATCCCCGCGCAGGCGGGGATCCAGGAGTATCCACAACGTGCCGCCCTTGGCAGGATCACCCGACCAGGGCAAGGCGTGAAGAGAAACACTGCACGCCGTGGCACGCTCTGGATTCCCGCCTGCGCGGGAATGACGGTATGGAGAGGGCAGCGGGTGAAGTCGGCAGGGTGAAGTAGCCCACAGCGGTAGCACACCGCTGCCGGATTGACCCCCTCACTGCGTCATCCCCGCGCAGGCGGGGATCCAGGAGTATCCACAACGTGCCGCCCTTGGCAGGATCACCCGACCAGGGCGGGGCGTGAAGAGAAACACTGCACGCCGTGGCACGCTCTGGATTCCCGCCTGCGCGGGAATGACGGTATGGAGAGGGCGGCGGGTGAAATCGGCGGGGTGAAGTAGCCCGCAGCGGTAGCACACCGTCACCGGATTGATCCCCCTCACCGCGTCATCCCCGCGCAGGCGGGGATCCAGAAGTATCCACAACGCACGCCCGTGGCGCTGCCACAGACTGAACTGAAACCGTTTTACCCGGCTGCGACAGCAGCCGGACACAGACGCGCGCCGCTGGCTTGAGGCGGCGCGCCAGGAGACTCAAGCAATGATGGATTCGATGATTCCAGTGCTGGCTGGCACGCTGGCGGCGGCCACGCCGCTGATTTTTGCCGGGCTGGGCGAGCTGGTGGCCGAGCGCAGCGGGGTGATCAACCTTGGTGTGGAAGGCATGATTTTAATCGGCGCGATTGCCGGTTTTGCCGCCGCCGCCGAAACCGGGCTGGGCCCGGCGGCTGGCCTGCCGGCGGGCGCGCTGGCCGGTATGGGCGCGGCGCTGGTGTTTGCCGTATTCGCCCTGTCGCTGGCCGCCAATCAGGCCGCCTGTGGGCTGGCACTGACCATTTTTGGTATTGGCCTGTCGGCGTTTATTGGCCAGCACTATGTCAGCTACAGCCTGCCGGGGCTCAAGCCGCTGTCGATTCCGCTACTGTCCGACATTCCGGTGATCGGCCCAGTGCTGTTTCATCAGGATGCCGTGGTGTATCTGTCGCTGGCGGCGTTTGCCCTGGTGGCGTGGACCTTGGCCAAAACCCGGCTGGGCCTGCTGCTCAAAGCCGTGGGTGAATCGCCCGAGGCGGCACACGCCATTGGTTACCCAGTGCTGGCCATCCGCTATGGCGCGGTGCTGTTTGGCGGGGCGATGGCCGGGCTGGCCGGCGCGTATCTGTCCACCGTGTACACCCCGCTGTGGGTGCAGAACATGAGCGCTGGGCGCGGCTGGATTGCCGTGGCGCTGGTGGTGTTTGCCGCCTGGAAGCCGGGCCGCCTGCTGCTGGGCGCGTATCTGTTTGGCGCGGTGACCATTCTGCAATTTCACGCCCAGGGCCTGGGTATTGCCCTGCCGGTGCAACTGCTGGCGGCGCTGCCCTACCTGGCCACCATTGTGGTGCTGGTGCTGATCTCGCGTGACCGCCGGCTGTTGCAACTGAACCTGCCGGCTTCGCTGGGCAAGCCCTACCTGCCTTAATTCCGCCATGGGCCAGCGGTGCGCCGTTGGCCCGGTTTTTCCCTTTACTCGCGCTTGTGCCGCACGCCGCTTGGCGTGCGGCGGGCCGGCGCGTGCGCTGCTGACGAGAACGCCATGACCTCTGCCTTTGCCACCCAGCTGATTCGCGGCCACATCCTGCATTTTCTGGCCGACCCTGGCGAACACGACGCCGCCGACAGCTACCAAAGCCTGCCCGACGGCGCGTTGTGGATTGTCGATGGCCGCGTGGCCGACCTTGGCCCCTGGCCCGAACTGCGCGCACGGCGCACGCCCGACGAGCTGGCCAGCGCCGAATGCTTTGACTACGGCGACCACCTAGTGCTGCCCGGCCTGGTGGACACCCACTGCCATTATCCGCAATCCGGGGTGATCGCCTCATTTGGCCGCCAGCTGCTGGACTGGCTGAACGACTACACCTTTCCCGCCGAAGCCGCCTTTGCCGACCTGCAAGTGGCTGAAGCCGCTGCCGACTATTTTGTCGAACGCCTGCTGGCACACGGCACCACCACCGCCTCAGTATTCGCCACCGTCCACCCGCAATCGGTAGACGCCTTTATGGCCGCCGCCGAACGCCGCCAGCTGCGCATGCTGTGCGGCAAAGTGATGATGGACCGCCACGCCCCGCCGGAACTGTGCGACACCGTGGCCTCCGCCGAGCGCGACAGCCTGGCGCTGATCGAGCGCTGGCACCGCCGTGGCCGGCTGCGCTACACCCTGACCCCGCGCTTTGCCCCCACCTCCACCCCCGAGCAGCTGGCGCTGGCCGGCGCGCTCTACCGCAGCCAGCCTGACCTGCATGTGCAATCGCATCTGGCGGAAAACCCCAACGAAATCGCCTGGGTGGGCCAGTTGTTTCCGCAGCGCCGCGACTACCTGGACGTCTACGCTCACTACGGCCTGCTTGGCCCGCGCACCATTTACGGCCACTGCATCCACCTGGCCCCGGTGGAAATCAGCGACATGGCCACCACCGGCACCGCCGCCGCCTTCTGCCCCACCTCCAACCTGTTTCTCGGCAGCGGCTTGTTCAACCACGCCGCCGCGCTGGACGCCGGCATCCGCGTGGGCCTGGCCACCGACGTGGGCGGCGGCACCTCGTTCAGCCTGATCCGCACCCTGGGCGAAGCCTATAAAGTCTCGCAAATGCTCGGCCGCCCCCTGCCGCCGCTGCGCGCCTGGTGGCTGGCCACCCTGGCCGGCGCCCGCGCGCTTTATCTGGATGAACACATCGGCAACTTCCTGCCCGGCAAAGAAGCCGATTGCGTGGTGCTGAACCCGATGGCGACACCGGAACTGGCGTATCGGTTGCAACATGGCGGGAGCTTGAGCGAGCAGTTGTTTGCGCTGATGGTGTTGGGGGATGAACGGTGCGTGGTGGCGACGCATGTGTTGGGGAGGGTGGGCGAACTAGCTAAAACTCAATTTGAATTAAAAGCAAAATAGAGGTATAGTTGCATAAATATACAATTACACCTATTAATCAACGAAAAGCAAGGCTGCAAGAAAGCAGACTTTATGCCAACAAACCAAATGGGCATGAAATGAATAAGTTTCACTTAAACATACCAGACAATTTAAATGACAAATCTTTAATTAAGTTCTTCTGTGGCTGGAGGTGGCACGCAGACCCAGTAGCCCCAATAGAAGTTAATTTTAAAGGCTGTAATTTTATCGCCCCATATGCTGTAACACTTTTTGCTATCTATCTTTTGTGGCTAAAAGAAGCGAAAAGAAAATCTGTGAGAATTCATGTTACCGAGAGCAGTGTCGCAGGAAATTACCTTGTTGAAACAGGCTTTCTTGAGATTATAAACAAAAAACCAAACTTGGAGAACGTTGAACAGTCAAATAGAACAGTTAAGCTAACAAGAATTAAAAGCAGTGCAGAAATCCCAGCCTTTGCTGCAAAAGTCATGGAAATTCTTCATATAGAAGACGAAGAGCTAGAAGGCGCAGTTAAATATTCATTAATTGAGCTTTTGCGTAACATTGTTCAGCATTCTGGTAGCTCGGTAGGCGGCATTGCAATGGCGCAATACTATCCAAACAGCGGTTTGGTTAACATATGCGTGGCAGATATGGGGGTAGGCCTTAAAGACAGCTTGACAGAAGCCTACCCAGAGCTCAATACAGATTTACAAGCACTCAAGCTAGCTACCATGCCCCATGTCTCCAGAACATTTGGCCCTGAAACATATTCAACCATGCGAGATAATGCAGGTCTTGGGCTTTTCTTTATTAAGCAAATTGCATCACTTGCTAACGGCAGTTTCTTTCTTGGTTCAAAAAATGCGCTTATGGATTTATGGGGCGATGAAAAAGGCACTCAAAAAAAGACATACCAGACAGCGAAAAATGGTGGATGGCCAGGAACTTTTGCATACCTCCAATTAAGAAGAGATTCAATCGCAGAATTTAACGAAATTCTTACTGTTTGCCGGAACATGGCAGCAGAGGCCAGAAAAT
The DNA here is from genome assembly GCF_002002905.1 of Aquaspirillum sp. LM1. Taxonomy (NCBI): domain Bacteria; kingdom Pseudomonadati; phylum Pseudomonadota; class Betaproteobacteria; order Neisseriales; family Aquaspirillaceae; genus Aquaspirillum; species Aquaspirillum sp. LM1. The sequence goes on from NZ_CP019509.1 coordinate 3,124,533, forward strand.
ACCCAGCAGAGTTAGCCCTAGACTTTATTGAGGAGGTACCAGATGAACCAGGGTTGATAGTAGTCAATGTAGTAGATTTTGAGGAGAATGTTGAAGAAGCATCAAAATTTCGAGAAACAATCATATTGCCCAGTATTAACAGTGGAGCTATGGTTGTTCTAAACTTTAATAAAGTGCGTTTTGCCACTCAATCTTTTGTTCATGCTTTAATGTATAAAGTAATTCGTGATGGGCAGCAAATTGGTTCGACCTTATCAATTGCGAACTGCACCAATGCAACTCGTGAAGCTATTATGGCAGTGGCCGCGTATGCAAAAACCACTCCTCACGAATTAGCATAACGCCCCCAAAGCTGGAGCTCTGTATTTACTGAACCACAGTACCTTCTAGAGCATGCTCTGAAATATCCCATGATAGTAAAAACATAAGCCCCATGGAGAACCGCAAACCTTACCTATCCGATGTCAGCGACGAAGAATGGGCGTTCGTCGCGCCGTACTTGACCCTGTTTCCCCTGGACGCAGGGCAGCGCAAACACTCACTGCGCGAGGTGTTCAACGCTGTGCGCTACGTGGTGCGCTGTGGTTGCCCATGGCGCATGCTGCCCAATGACCTGCACCTGCCGCCATGGTCATTGGTTTATCAGCAAATGCAGCGTTGGCTGAAAGCCGGTTGCTTTGAAGAGATGGTGCATGACTTGCGTGTGTTGCTGCGCCTGGCCGATGGCCGCAAAGCCCATCCGTCCGCCGTTATCATCGATTGCTGCACCATTCAGTCCACGCCCAGCAGCACAGGCACAGGCTACGATGGTGCCAGTGAGGCAGTGCATACGGTGTCGAACTGCACGTAGTCAAGCTGTCAGAAGCCAAGCGGGGCTGTGTGCTGCTGCCGCGCCGCTGGGTAGTTGAGCGCAGCTTTGGCTGGGCCGCTCGCTTCCGGCGTTTGGCCAGAGACTACGAGAAGCTGCCGCAGACTCTGGCTGGATTACATTACGTGGCGTTTGCCATGTTGATGCTGCCGCACCTGTCTAATGTTATTGGCATGGTTCAGAGCATGCTCTAGAACGGATTAAAATGCACTCTAAACAGAGGATAGACTTATCTCGAAACCTCAAATAAAAACCTCCGGAAAACAGTTTTACTTACTTCTTTTTCTTGGATTAATCGCCATCTTGAGCTGGGGGGCTTGGCGGCTATTGATTGTCGCAGAGTCTAGTGTTGGCTTTACCAATCATGGTACAAGCCGGGTCAGCATTTATAAAATCACCCTCAATGGGCAATCTATCTATGCAGGCCCATCACGACACCATGATCCTGGTGTCAAGACGTCTGAGCATGGCCATTATTTTGGCTTTTTTAAGCCACGGGGCAAGTTGGGTATGAGGATCTACTTCACCGATGATGAGGGGCATAGGCGCACTGCCACACATGAATTAGACCATGGCACTGGGCGATATATATTTTGGTGTGCGATAGACAACCATTACGTACTCAGTTGTGTTCATGATGATATTTTTGATTTTGGTCATTAATTCGCAAGCCCAGAAAGTTCTGTGTCGTCTTGTTGGATTATTCTGTCCAATATTCCTGCTCATGCCAAGTTGTACTCACTGTAGTGAAATAAAACCATGTGGACTCATGCTTCAAAAACAAAAATACTGAAAACCATTTTACATCAGTCAATCACTTGGTTTGTGTCCATAATGTGCTCGCTTGCCTTTGTGGCCGGATGGGTTTTCCTGGTGATGACCCTGGCTGCTCATTACTACGAGCTGCGCCACCCCATTCCCATTGGTGAAGATGATTTAGGCCTTGGCCTCATGGTTGTTTTATGGGGTGCGATGGCGCTTTTGCTGGCGATTCCATTCATGTTCTGGCTGAGCTGCCGGATATATCGATTCATCTCGAAAGCGTTCAGGAAAACTGGGTGCCGCACAAAATAATCACAAGCAATGGCCTGTTTATACAATATCCATTTCGAGTGAATTTGCCTTGGCGGCCTACTGGGGGCGCACTGATTTATTCAGAAAAATCGTTTCTGCCAAAATAAAACCAAGCAAAATCAACATCCTGGATTCCCGCCTTCGCGGGAATGACGGTTTTTTCAGTGTATCCTTTAATGCGGCGCATTCGGGTTCCGATGCGCCCACCCCGTCAGCCGCCGCTCCACCAGCGCAAACAGTTCATACATCACCACCCCCATCACGCCGATCACCATCAGCCCGGCAAACACCAGCGGCATGTTCATCGACGAGCTGGCCGACATCATCAGGTAGCCGATGCCCAGGTTGGAGGCCACCGTTTCGGAGATCACCGAGCCGACAAAGGCCAGGGTGATGGCCACTTTCAGCGAGGCGAAGAAATACGGCAGCGAGCGTGGCAGGCCCACTTTGAACAGGATGTCCAGCCGGCGGGCACCCAGTGAGCGCAGCACGTCTTCCAGCTCGGGTTCCAGCGTGGCCAGGCCGGTGGCGACATTGACCACCACCGGAAAAAACGAAATCAAAAACGCGGTGAGGATGGCCGGTACGGTGCCGATGCCAAACCACACCACCAGCACCGGCACAAAAGCCACTTTCGGGATGCTGTTAAAGCCCACCAGCAGTGGGTAGCAAGCTTTGTACACCAGCGGCGAGGCCCCCACCGCCAGGCCCAGCGCCAGGCCAACGGCCACCGCCAGACCAAAGCCGGCCAGAGTGGTAAGCAGGGTTTGCGTGGCGTGCTGCATGATGGCCCCGGCGTACTCGTGGCCGCTGGCCCATACCGCACTGGGGGCGGGCAGCAGGTAGTCGGGCAGTTTGAAACCGATGCAGATCAGCTCCCACAGTACAAACAGCAAGGTGGTCAGCGCCCAGGGCGCGAGCTTGACCAGGGTGGAGGATTTCATGCTCATGAACAAAACATCCTTGTGTGGCGCTCAGTGGCGCTGTTGGCCGATATGCTCGCGCAGGGCGTGCACATGGTGGGCAAAGGCGTCGGTGTAAGTCAGGTCGAGGTCGCGCGGGCGTGGCAGGTCGATGGGCTGGCGCAGCAGCACGCGGCCTGGTCGGGTGCTCATCACATACACGGTGTCGGCCAGAAACACCGCTTCGCGCAGGTCGTGGGTGACCAGAATCACGGTGAAGGGTTTTTCCTGCCACAGGTCGCGCAGCATGCACCACAGCTCTTCGCGGGTGAAGGCGTCCAGCGCGCCAAATGGCTCGTCCAGCATCAACAGGCGCGGCTGGTGAATCAGCGCCCGGCAGATGGACGCACGCTGCTGCATGCCGCCGGACAATTCCCACGGATATTTGTCGGCGTAGCCGTCCAGCCCCACCCGCGCCAGCAGCGCGCGCGCCTGCGCTTCGTACTCGGCGCGCTGTTTGCGCAGCAGGCGGCGATGCGGCTCGACGATTTCCAGCGGCAGCATCACATTGTCCAGCGTGGTGCGCCACGGCAGCAGGTTGGATGCCTGAAACGCCATGCCGACAATTTTCAGCGGGCCGCTGACTTCGCGGTCATCGACAAACACATAGCCGTTGCTGGGTGGGCGCAGGCCCGACGCCAGCTTCATCAGCGTGGATTTGCCGCAGCCGGACGGACCGACCACGGCCACAAATTCGCCTTCGGCAATCGACAGGTTGACCCCTTCAATGGCCGGCGCGCCGCCTGCGGCATACGCCAGGCTGACCTCTTCAAACCGCACAAACGACATGCCGATTCCCCTTATTTCACCATCCGCTCGGCGCGTGCCGGCAGGAAGGCTGGGTTGAACAGTTCGGCGGCGGCAGGCACCCGTGTCAGGCCGTAAGCGTCGGCGGTTTCTGCCAGCGAGCGCTGCATGCGATCGGCGGTGACTGCGCCCAGGCCGTTGGCGCGCACTTCGGCAGTCAGCACGCTGTGGTCCAGCGCCAGTTTCAGCCGGCGGGTTTCCAGCGCCACATTGATCAACGGGTCACGCTCTTTCACATAGGCAATGGCGGCAGCCGGGTTGGCCAGGGTGTCTTTCAGTGCGCGGTTAAAGCCGCGCAGCACCGCGCTGACCGCCTTGGGATTCTCGGCCAGCAGCTTGGGGCTGGCGATGATGGCGTTGCCGTACAGCTCGACGCCGTGGTCCGGGTATTTCAGCGCGACGATGTCTTCTGGCTTTACCCCGCGTGCTTCCAGGTTGAGCACGCTGGTGAAGTAAAAGCCGGTGATGCCATCCACATCGCCGCGCGCCAGCAGGGTTTCCCGCAATGCGGGTTCGACGGTTTGCCATTTCACGCTGGCCGGGTCCAGCTTGTTGGATTTGGCAAACGCTGGCCAGGCTTTGCGCCCGGCGTCGAATACCGGCGCGGCCAGGGTTTTGCCCACCAGATCCGCCGGCTTGCTGATGCCGGTTTTTTTCAGGGTCAGCACCGCTGCCGGGGTGGCGTTGTACACCATATACACCGCCTGGATTTTCGAGCCGGGGGTTTTTGCGTCGTATTCCACCAGGGCATTAAAGTCGGCAAAACCCATGTCGTAAGCGCCAGTGGCCACGCGGGTGACTGCGCCCGCCGAGCCCGAGCCGGAATCAATTTCCACGTCCACGCCTTCGGCCTGGAAATACCCTTTGGCCTTGGCCAGTAAAAACGGTGCCGACGGGCCTTCAAATCGCCAGTCCAGGGTGAATTTTACCTTGGGCAAAGGGTCGGCCAGGCTGGGGGCGGCAATCAGCGCCAGGCTGGCGGCCAGAAACCAACGGCGGCAGACATTCAGACGGGTGAGCATGGAAATCTCCAGAAGGGTGCGGAAAGCCCTTGCTGGTGCAAGTGGTGTGCCAGTGGCTATGGTGCTGTTTTTATTGAATAAAATTGGCTATTGAATTCACTTGTCAATTTATTGGCTTGAATTGACTGCTAAATGGCCGGGGTATGCATTAAAACCGTGCCTTGCCATGGTGCATGGGTGGTTTTTTTGCGCCATTCGGGTGCGTTAATCCGGGGTATTTTAAATCAGGCAGGCTGGGTATATTCAATTGCCCATACTGAGGGGATTATCTGTTTTTGCTTATGCCGGCTATATCTGCGCCTGGGCAGAAAATCCGGTTAAATGCGTCACATCGACCGCATGTTGCCGCGCAGCATGGTGTGCCGAGCACACATTGCCCACCCCATCACGGCAGCGCCTTCTGTCTGCCTTACCAGGAGAATTCCATCATGGCTTTCCGTTCCGCCCCGCTGCTTGCCTTATCCCTGCTGGCTGCTGCTTCGTCTGCCCTGGCGGCTGACTGGAGCGATACGTCCATTGGCTATCGCTACGGCAAGCAGTTTGCCGAGCCGTTCAACCAGAAAGACATCAGCAAGAGCATCATCAACCTCACCCACGCCAGCGGTTACCAGTATGGCAGCAACTTCTTCAACGCCGACCTGCTGCTGGCCGACAAAAACGACCCGGCCAGCGTGGGCTCGAATACCGGTTCGCAAGAAGTGTATGTGGTGTACCGCCACACCCTGGATCTGGGCAAGGTGACGGGCGCTAACCTGAAATTCGGCCCGGTGCGCGGCCTGGGCTTGACCGCTGGCTTTGACATCAACACCAAGGACGACGCCGGCTACAACTCGAAAAAACGCATGTGGATGGCTGGCCCGACGGTGATGTTTGACGTGCCGGGCTTTTTGAACATGAGCCTGCTGCAGCTGTGGGAAAGCAACGCGCCGTACAATGGCTATAGCAAAACCAGCGTGGAGCGCTACAGCTACGATGCCCACCCGATGCTGAACCTGGCCTGGGGCATTCCGTTCTCCATTGGATCGCTGCCGCTGTCGTTTGAAGGCTACGCCAACTTTATCGCCGCCAAGGGCAAAAACGAATTTGGCGTGGGCACCAAACCCGAAACCAATATCGACATGATGCTGATGTACGACCTCAGCCCGCTGGTCAACGCCCAGAAAAAAACCTTCCGCGTTGGCCTGGAATACCAATACTGGCGCAACAAGTTTGGCAACGACCACAAGGGTACCGCCGGTAAGGGGGCCTTTGCCAAAACCCCGATGATCCGGGCGGAATATCACTTCTGAGCCCGCGCGGGGCGTGTCTGGCCATGTGCTGGCCACGCCCCGCCAGTGTTACCGGCAAAAAGACCACAGCGCCGACCACGCCAGCACATGCTCCGGCTGCAAGTAAGCCAGAAACCCCTGGTAACACCCATACAGCAGCGCCATTCCGCCCAGCACTTTCAGCACCCGGCTCATGCACATGGGCGCAGGCTCAGGGCGGCTGGCCGGGATACGGGCTGGTCGTTGATCGGCCAGTGCAGCAGCGCTGCCACGCCGCCCAGGCCGATGCCGACCAGCCACACCAGGTCATACGAACGGGTGGTGTCGTATAAATACCCGCCCAGCCATACCCCAAAAAACGCGCCTAACTGGTGGCCAAAAAACACCAGGCCAAACAGGGTGGTGAGGTATTTCACCCCAAAAATTTGCGCAATCACGCCATTGGTCAGCGGCACTGTGCCCAGCCAGACAAAGCCCATCGCCAGGCAAAACAGATACAGGCTGGCGTGGCTCAGTGGCAGCACAAAAAACAGCGCCATCACCCCGGCCCGCAGCACATAGATGGCCGCCAGCAGATAGGTGCGGCGAAACATCCCGCCCAGCCAGCCACAGCAATAAGTGCCCAGCACATTGCTTAGCGCAATCAGCGCCAGCCCCACCACCGCCGCATTGCCCGACAAGCCTTTGCCCAGCAGATACGCCGGCAGGTGCAGGGCAATGAATGCCAGCTGAAAGCCACAGGCAAAAAAGCCCAGGCTGAGCAACCAGAACCCGCGATGCTGAAAGGCCTCGCGCAGGGCGGTGCGCAGGCTGTGCTCCGGCCCGGCACGCGGGCCATCATCCGGCAGCGCATCACGCAGTGGCCAGGCCAGTGGCAGAGCCAGCGCGCAGCATAGCGCCAGCGCCAGCAGCGCACCCGACCACGACAGCTGGTCAATCAAGCCTTGCACCAGCGGCACCATGGCAAACTGACCCAGTCCGCCCAGCGCACCCGCCACACCCAGCGCCCAGCCGCGACGGCTGGGGGGCACCATGCGGCTGAGCGCGCCGTACACCACGCCAAACGACGTGCCGGACAGGGCAATGCCAATGCACAGCCCGGCAGACAGGGTCAGCTCAAGCGGTGTGGCCGCCAGGCGCATGCCGGCCAGGCCCAGTGCGTACAGCAGCAGGCCCGGCACAATCACCCGGCGCGCGCCAAACCGGTCTGCCAGCATGCCGGTAAACGGCTGGGCCAGCCCCCAGACCAGATTCTGCACGGCGATGGCAAAGCCAAACACCTCCCGGCTCCACTGGTGATCCAGGGTCATGGGCAACTGAAACATGCCGCCCGCGTGGCGAACGCCCAACGCCAGCCCCATGATCACGCCGCCCGCCAGCACCCACACCCAGGGCTGGTCATGCCATCTGCCGGGGGGATGGCTGGCGCGGGAGGGGGTGGGGTCTGCATGTGTGCTGTGCATGTTTATCTCTGCTATGGCGGGAGGTAAAAGCCCATTAGAATGGAGTTTCCCGGCAGGCTCAATTGAGTTTTTTGCCCTTATCCATGAGGTTTGATCATGTCAGTCAGCCTGTCGAAAATCCCGTCCATCGACCTGTTGCGCGGCTTTGTCGCCGTGGGGCGGCGCATGAGCATTACCCAGGCCGCCACCGATCTGTTTCTCACCCAGTCGGCGGTCAGCCGGCAAGTGCATGGTCTGGAAACCGCGCTGGGGGTGAAGTTGTTTGACCGCGTGCATCGGGCCATCCGCTTCACGCCGGAAGGCGAGCGGCTGTTTCTGGTGGCCGACAGCGTGATGCAGCAATTGCAGGACGCCATCGGCGCGCTGGAAGACCGCCAGCGCCAGCGGCCCGTCACGCTGACCGCCAGTGTGGGGTTTGTCGGTTTGTGGCTGCTGCCGCGCCTGGGGCGTTTTCAGCAGCTGCACCCCGAGGTGGAAGTGCGCCTGTCCGCCAGCAACCAGATCATCGACCTGCGCAAGGAAGGGCTGGACATCGCCATCCGCTACTGCCCGCAAGCCAGCCTGCCCGCCGGGGCCATCCGGCTGTTTGGCGAAACGATTTTCCCGGTGGCGCACCCCAGCCTGGGGCTGAGCGCGCTGGATACGCCGGCACTGATTGCCGAATCGACCCTGCTGGAATTTGAAGGCGACCCCTCACCCTGCTGGCAATGGTTTTGCTGGCTGGAAGCGCAAGGCTGGGCTGGCGTCCGGCCCAAGAGCATTGTCCGCTTCAACCTGTACGATCAAGTGATTCACGCCGCCGTGGCCGGGCAGGGCATTGCGCTGGGGCGCGGCCAGCTGATCCAGCCGATGCTGGATGATGGCCGGCTGGTGGCACTGAGCACCCCGCAGCCGGGGCCGGCGTCGAGCAAGGTGTATTGTCTGATCGAGCGCGACGATGCGCCCACCCGGCAGGCGCAGGCGCTGAGAGACTGGATTTGCGCCGAAGCGCGGGTCACCGATGCGCTGTAACGGCGCACTGAACAGGGGAAGGTTACGCTTTAGCCAGCCCCGCTGGAGAATGTCACCTGGGCAATCCAGTGCTGTTGCCGTCTGGCCAGCCTGGCCGACAGGCTTTCGCCATCAAAATGGCTGACGCTGTATCGAAGCCGCGCGGGGTCGAGGTGTTGCAGCGTGTTCACATTGACCACGGCAAACAGCTGGCCATCAATCAGGCTGGTGGCCACCGGCACATCGCTGCATTCGCTGCAGGTATGGAACTGTGTGGTGTGGCTGGCAAAGGTATGCTGGAACACCCTGGACGGGCGCTGGATGGTGACATGGAGTGTGGCTGATGGGTGCGATGTCCACACCGCCGCGTGCGCGGAGCAGAACGTACAACGGCACACCCGTGCCGGGATTTCCGCTGGATCGGGCGTCCATTCCAGCGTGAATGTCATATTGCCGCATTGGCAGCTGCCGTTAAGTTGCATGCAAGTCTCCCCGGTTTTTGTGCGCATCATCACGGTTCTTGCGCCCATCCGGGCTAAAATGGCCGGCCTTATCCCCCCTGATGGAGTTGGCCATGCGCCCTGAATCTGTCAAAACCTGGCTGCAAGCCCTGCAGGCCAGGATTGTCACCCAACTTGAAGCGGTTGATGGCCAGGCGTTTCGCCGCGATGGCTGGGAGCGTCCCACGGGCGGCGGTGGCCTGTCCTGTGTGATCGAAGAAGGCGGCGTGTTCGAGCGCGGCGGGGTGAATTTCTCGCACGTCACCGGCCCGTCGCTGCCGCCCTCGGCCACCGCCGCCCGCCCCGAGCTGGCTGGCCGCGCCTTTGAAGCCATGGGCGTGTCGCTGGTGTTGCACCCGCGCAACCCCCATGTGCCGACGGTGCATATGAATGTGCGTTATTTTGTCGCCACAGCCGAAGGCCAGGAGCCAGTGTGGTGGTTTGGCGGCGGCATGGATCTCACCCCGTATTACGGCGAGGTGGACGACGCGGTGCATTTTCATCGCACCTGCCAGCAGGCGCTGCAGCCATTTGGCGAGCACTATCATCCGCAGTTCAAAGCCTGGTGCGACCGCTATTTTTTCCTCAAGCACCGTAACGAACCGCGCGGCGTGGGCGGGATTTTCTTTGACGACCTCAACGAAGGCGGTTTTGACCACTGCTTTGCCCTGACCCAGTCGGTGGGGGAACACTTCGTCAACGCCTACCTGCCCATCGTCGAACGCCAGCGCGGTCAGGCCTACAGCGAGCAACAGCGCGACTGGCAAGCTTACCGCCGTGGCCGTTATGTCGAGTTCAATCTGGTGTTTGACCGAGGCACCCTGTTTGGCCTGCAATCCGGCGGGCGCACCGAATCCATTTTGATGTCGATGCCACCCATCGTCAAATGGCGCTACGACTGGCAGCCAGAGGCCGGCAGCGTGGAAGCGCAGCTGATGAGCGAGTTTCTGATTGGGCGAGACTGGGTGTAAGCATTGGGGCGATGCCTGGCCTGTCGGGGCAGCCTGGATGTGATCCCCGACTGCACGCCGCCAGCCCGATACGACATGGGGGCTTAGCGCGCCACTTCCACCCGGTTGCGCCCGCCGCCCTTGGCGCGATACAAGGCGGCGTCGGCGTGCTGGTAGGCCTCGTGCACGTCGGCCAGCAGCACCGCCACGCCGGCGCTGATGCTGACCATCAGGCAGTGGCCGCCGTCCTCAAACGGCTGGCTGGCAATGCGTTCGCGCAGGTTTTCCGCCAGAATCGCCGCCTCGCTCAGCCGCATGGCCGGGCACAGCACCATGAACTCCTCGCCGCCGAGGCGGCCCAGCATGGCTTCTTCCGGCAGGTTGCGCAGAATGCGCTGGGTCAGCTCCACCAGCGTGGCGTCGCCACAGGGGTGGCCATAGTGGTCGTTGATGCGCTTGAAGTGGTCGATGTCCAGCAGAATCACCGCACCCATGGCGTGTTCGGCCCGCACGGTGATGGCCGCCCGGTTGAGTACGCCGGTCAGCGCGTCGTGGGTGGCTTCGTATTCCAGCCGGCGGGCCAGCTCGCCCAGCCGGCTGTTGAGCTGGTTCATTTCTGCTTCGCGGCGGTCAGACTGGCTGATCATCCGCCGGGTTTCCCGCACCATTCGCTCAAAGTGGGTAAGCAGCGTCAACAGCGCCTGCCGATAATCGGCGGCGCTGGCGTGGGGATTGGCCAACACCTGGCGGCTGGCATCGGCCACCAGGGTTTCCATGGCAAAGAGATCAAAGTCGGACATGGCAGATTGCCAGCTTAGTGGCTGATGATGACGATTTGATGACGTGTCATCTGCCACGCTCGCGCAGACCGCTTGCCAGGCGCGGTGCCTGAGCGCAGACCCGCCCGGTTTTGCTCAGAAGATGTTTAATATTCTAAACTCTCTGCGGCCATTCACCTGGCTATGGTAGCCTGTCAGGCCCATTTTGCCGGCTTTGGCCGCTTGCTGTTTAACAAGCTATTGCATGTTTTCGGTATCTGACCGAAGGCGCCGCACCAGCAAACCGCAGGGCCGGCTGTTCTGGAGTATTGATTGATGGAATCCCGTTCGCCCCGCCTGTGGGGCACTGTGTGCGTGCTGGTGTCGGCAACCGCGTTTGGCAGCATGGCCATTTTTGCCAAGCTGGCCTACGCCGCTGGCCTGACAACCTCTTCGCTGCTGTTTTTGCGCTTTACCCTGGCCGGGCTGTGCCTGCTGCCCATTGTGCTGATTGGCCGGCTGCCCTGGCCGCGTGGCAGCGCCTTGCTGGCGCTGCTGGTGATGGGCGGTGTGTGCTACACCGGCAATTCACAAACCTTTTTCATGGCGCTGAACTACGCGCCGGCGGGCACGGTGGCGCTGCTGCTGTATTTGTATCCGGTGCTGGTGATGCTGCTGTCGGCAGCGCTGTTCGGGGAAACGCTCACGGCACGCAAATGGCTGGCTGCCGGGCTGACTTTTTCCGGGCTGGTGGTCACCCTGGGGCTGGAATTGTCCGGCCAGCCACTGGGCATTGCCCTGGGGGTGGCGTCGGCGCTGATTTATTCCTGCTATATCCTGCTGGGCGGGCGCTTCACCACCGGCAGCCACCCGATTTCTTCGGCCTGCGTGGTGTTTCTGGCCGCCAGCGTCAGCAATGGGCTGATTGTGCTGGCGCAAGGCGATGGGCTGGTGTGGCCGCATAATGCCGCCGGCTGGCTGGCGCTGCTGGCGATTGCGTTGATTTGCACCGTGCTGGCGATTGTCGGGTTTTTAATTGGCATCAAGCGCATTGGTGCTACCCAGGCGTCGATGATTTCCACCTTCGAGCCGGTGGTTACCGTGCTGCTGGCCGCCGCCTGGCTGGGCGAAGCGGTCACCTTGTCGCAACTGCTGGGTGGCGTGCTGATTCTGGCTGGAGTGTGGCTGCTGTCGCGCCCGGCAGCCGAGGTGGCGGTCAGCGATATTCATGAGTGATGCCATGGCGCTGGCCGGATCTCGCGCCAGCGCAAAAACCTCCACGCCTGGCGCGTTGCGCCCTACGCCAGCAGGGCCTGCAATTCGCTGAAAAAGCGCTTGTCGCGCGCGTACTGTCCTTCGGCCAGGAAGGCTTTCTGCTGTTCCAGCGCCGCCAGAAAATTGCTGACAATGCGGCGATAGCTGTCGATTTCCTGCACCGGATAATTCGACCCGACGCTCTGGCCGTCAATCTGTAGGCCGTACACGGCACCGTGCATTGTCAGGCTGTAAGTCATCATCTCGCCGTCGTCCATATTGGCCGTGGCCTGAAACCAGGCTTCCTTGAAGCCAACCGGCGCATCTCGGGGCGGAAAGTGCATGGTGCGCGCTGCGCCGACTTCATCCACGCCGTCGTGGTTCAGGTCCACGCTATAGCCTTCCGGCAACAGCAGGTTCTGCGCGCCTTCTTCGCTCAGTTGAGTCGGGTCGATGGGGTCGGCCAGACAGTGGTTCTGCCGCACGGCCTCCAGCTCATCGGCAGACAGGCTTTGCAAAAACTGCCGGGCCTGGCTGATGCCACCGCTGCTATACGCCTTGTTCAGCACGCCCGCGTAGGTGGCTTGTATCTGTGTGCTGACGCCACGCAAGGCCGAGAGTTCGGTATGGGTCACGCCCAGAATGGCTTCCAGCGAAGCCGCTTTGGCCGGCGGGGCGCTGGCGCTCGGGTTGGTGGCAGGCGCTGCGGCGCTGGCAGTGTTCAGCGCCTGATAGGCCGACTGATAATTCTGGTAAAAACGGCTGTCTGGGGTGTCACGGTAACCGCGACGCTGGCTGGCCGTTATGGGGGTGCCGGTAGGTCGAATCTGCATGATGGGGCCTTTCTCACGGTAAATTTTGCCGCTGTCCCCGGCGATTTGCCGGTTTTTGCGGGGGTATCCCATGGGGGTGAGCCTAAACAGCAGAAAGCATGCCCGCAGCCCTGACCTGCCGTCGGCGGTCAGCTGGGCGAACAAGACGAAGCCGCGCATACTGCAGGTTTCTCTGAAGTGGGCCTGGATCTCGCCGTGACGTTGCGCAAAATCATCCATATCGACTGTGACTGCTTTTTTGCGGCGGTGGAAATGCGCGACCACCCGGCCTGGCGGAACATTCCGCTGGCAGTAGGGGGTGCCGCCGATGCGCGTGGGGTGATTGCCACCTGCAATTACCCGGCCCGCCAGTTTGGTGTGCATTCGGCCATGCCGTCAGCGCAGGCGCTCAAGCGTTGCCCACAGCTGAAAATCGTGCCCGGCGACATGCCGCGCTACCGTGAGGCGTCGCTGGCGGTGCGGGCAATCTTTGCCCGCTATACCGATCTGGTTGAACCGGTGTCGCTGGATGAAGCGTATCTGGATGTCACCGGCCAGCCGCATTGCCAGGGCAGCGCCACGCGCATGGCCGAGGCAATCCGGGCGGCCATTCGCCATGAAGTGGGCATTACCGCATCAGCCGGCATTGGCCCGAACAAGATGCTGGCCAAGATTGCCAGCGACTGGAACAAGCCGGACGGCCAGTGGCTGATTCGCCCGCAGGAGGTGGCGGCATTCATGCCCGGCCTGCCCGTGCAGCGGCTCAACGGCGTGGGCCCGGCCACCGCCGCCCGACTGGCGGCGCTGGGGGTAAGCGACTGCGCCGGACTGCAAACCCTGACGCGCGATGCGCTGATCCAGCAGTTTGGCCGCTTTGGCGAGCGGCTTTACCACATGGCGCGCGGCGAAGACGACCGCCCGGTGCGCAGCGAACGCGTGCGCCAGTCGCTCAGCGTGGAGCGCACCTATCCGCAGGATCTGCCTGACCTGGCTGCCTGTCAGGCGCGCCTGCCCGACCTGCTGGACGCCCTGCAGGCGCGCCTGAGCAACTGGCTGGCCAGTGGTGGCCAGTTTCGCGGCGCGTGGGTGAAAGTGCGGTTTGCCGATTTTCGCCAGACTACCGTCGAAGATGCACAGGCCATGCTCAGCCTGTCCGCGCTGTCCGGCCTGTTGCAGCAGGCGCTGGCGCGCGGTGCTCAGCCGGTGCGCTTGCTTGGCGTGGGCGTGCGCCTGAGCGCCCCCACGACGCATCCTCAGCAGCTGGAATTGTTTGCTGTGCAGGGCTGACCCCGCCTACCCACGTGTCACCCTGCGTAAAAACGCCCCACCTGGCCGTTGGCCGTCCACTTTCTGCGTGATTCAGCCATCGTTGGCTTGTCGGAACAGCATGCGTCTGCTAATACGTATAAATACGGTATTGTATTTATCCATTTTCTTCTACGTGCATGCCATAAACCCCGGCATCCTCCTGCCATCAGGCGTGATGCCAAACAATGTGAGTCCTGTAATGAATATCGCCAAGCGCATGATTTTGCTGATTTGTCTTTCTGCGGCTGGCTTGCTGGCCATTGGGCTGGTGGGCCTGTTTCAGATGAATACCATCCATGAACAGCTGGATGAAACCGGCACAAATGTGGTGCCCAGCCTGATCAAACTGGCTGAAGCTGAAAACACCTTCATGTCCTTGCGCACCCAGGTGCTGTATCACCTGCTGATGGAAGACACCGCCAGCCTGGCCGAACAGGATCGCACGCTGGAACACACCCGGCAGCAGCTGGAAACGACACTGAATGGCTACCAGGCCTTTGTTTCCGACACCAAGGATCAGCAGTATCTGAACGACAGCAAGGCATTGCTGGCCAAGTACCTGGCCGAGACAGCGCCGTTTCTGGCCAAATCCCGGCTGAACCACAAGCAGGAAGCCGTCAGCCAGATGCGTGCCAGTCAGGCAATGCAGTTGGCCTTGCAGCTGAGCAAAAACCTGAAAAACCACATCGACTACAATAACAGCCTGGCCCAACAGCAGATGCAAGTGGCCAGGCGGGCTTACCAGCAGGCCATCATCGAAGTGATCGTGCTGATGCTGGTCACGGGTCTGGGCACGATACTGCTGGGCTGGCAAACCTACCGTTACACATTAAATCATCTGCATAAACTGATTGATGCATTTACCCACATTGAAAAAAACCTGGATTTCACCCACCGACTGCAACAACTGGGCAACGATGAAGTTTCCACCGTGGGTAGCGCATTCAACCGCTTGCTGGACAAGCTGCAAAACAGCTTTCGCTCGATTACCACTCAAGTACAGTCGGTTTCCAGCGTAGCAGAAAAAATGTCGGCTGCCTCGGCACAGATGAGCAGTGCCTCCAGAATGCAAAGCGAATCCGCCGCCAGCATGGCGGCCACCATGGAGCAGATGACGGTCAGCATCAACCATGTGGCCGATCGTGCCAGCGAAGCCGATCAGTTGTCCTGTCAGTCTGGCTCGCTGGCCAGCGCCGGCACCCAGGGGATTGAAACCACGGTAAAAAGCATTAACCACATTGCCCAGACCGTGCGTGAGGCGTCCAGCCATATCAGCCAGCTGGAACACAATAGCGAGCGGGTCAGCAGTGTGGTGGCGGTGATCAAGGATGTGGCCGAGCAGACCAATCTGCTGGCGCTGAACGCGGCGATTGAAGCCGCCCGCGCTGGCGAGCAAGGCCGTGGCTTTGCCGTGGTGGCCGATGAAGTGCGCAAGCTGGCCGAACGCACCAGCCAGTCCACCCGGGAAATTTCGCAAACCATCAGCGACATGCAGCAAGGCGCGCAACTGGCAGTGTCCAGCATCCGCACCGTGGTAGGCCAGGTGGAAAGCGGCGTTTCGCATGCCGAACAGGCCAACCAGACCATCCAGGCCATGGGCGACAGCGCGGGTGAGACGGTCTCCATGGTGGCCGATATCAGCAAGGCCATCCGCGAACAAAGCAGCGCCAGCACCAGCATTGCCCAGCAGGTGGAAACCATTGCGCAGATGGCCGAAGAAAACAGTGCCGCGTCGCAATCCACCACCAACACCGCCCAGCAACTGGCCCGGCTGTCGGCGGTGATGTTCCAGGAAGTCAGTCAGTATCGGGTGTAGGGGGTGGGGGTCATGGTTTCAAGGCGGGTGGCCGCATCATGCGGGTCGTGGTGACACCGCCTGCGGCTACATCCTGAAACGCTCCACCTGGTTTTTCAGTGCCACGGCAATGCCATTCAGGTGCGCGGCGTTGATGGCGGACTGGCGGATGGTTTCACTGGTTTCTTCCACCATGCCAGCCACTCGCTGCACCTGGCCGGCAATGGCGTGGCTGGTGCTGGTTTGCGCCTGAGTGGCGGCGGCAATGTCTTCCACCCGCTGCACGGTGCGCGCGGCACCGTCGCGGATGGCTTGCAGGGCGTCGGCAGCCTGGTTGGCCAGGGTTTCGCCGTCGCTCACTTCTGGCAGGGCGGCATCCATGGCCGACACAGCAGCGTCGGTGTCGTGCTGAATGGCGCTGATCAGGCTTTCGATTTCCACCGTGGCCCCGGCGGTGCGTTCGGCCAGCTTGCGCACTTCATCGGCCACCACGGCAAACCCCCGTCCTTGCTCGCCAGCGCGGGCGGCTTCAATCGCGGCGTTCAGCGCCAGCAGGTTGGTCTGGTCGGCAATGTCCTTGATGGCCGAGGTCATGGCGGCAATCTTGTCGGCGCGGGCGTCAAGCACGCGAATTTTGGCCGAGGCGTCGCTCACCGTGGTGGAAATGCCCACCATGCGGGCGGCGGCGCTTTGCACCAGCTGAACGCCCTGCTGCGACAGGCGCAGCGCCTGGTCGGCGTCGTCGCGGCTGGCCTGGGCGGTGCGGGCAATCTGGCCGGCGCTGTCGATAAAGGCGTTGACGCTGTCGGTCAGCGCGCTGGCGGCATGGGCTTCCTGCTGGGCGGCGTCGGCCATGCTGGCCGAGGCGCGGCTGGTTTCGTCACCGTCCAGCGCCAGTTCCACCGCCTGTTTGTCGATGGCTTCCAGCAGCGCGCGCAGCGCCTGCACCATATCATTGAGCGTGGCCAGCAGGCTGCCGGCAGGTGCTTGGATATGCACGGTCAGATCGCCATCGGCTACCCGGCGCATCATTTGCCGGGCAGCACGCGGCTCGCCACCCAGCTCGCGCGACAGGCTGGCCAGCAGGCGCTGAATCAGCACCATGGCCACCAGCAGGCTGACGGCACCCAGTGCCAGCACCACTTTGACGGCGTGGTCGGCGTCGGCCAGGGTGCGGGTTTTCACCTGTTCGGCCAGCTTGCGTTGCTCGCCCAGCGCCGCCAGCAGCTGCTTGCGCAAGGCCCGCCAGGCCGGGGTTTCGCTGCTGTTGAGCAGCTGGATGGCAGCGGCGCTGTCCTGTCCGGCCAGCTTGCGCACCTGGTCCAGCGCCAGTCGGCGCTGCTGCTGTTGCTGGGCCAGGCTTTGCCACAGCTTGTCCTGTTCCGGGCTGGTGCGGCGGGCGCTGTCCAGCGCCTGGTCAAACGCGGCCAGCGCGGCGTCCAGATTGCTGTGGCCCTGCGGGTTGCCGTGGTCAAGAATCACATTGCGCAAGGCCTGGCCAGACTGCAGCCCCTGGGCGTACATATCGTCCAGCGCCTGCAGGGTTTTCAGGTCGCGGTCAACAAACTGGCTGGTGTTGTGCTGGGTGGCCAGCAGGGCAAACGAGGCGTAGCCCAAGCCAATAAAGGCCAGCACCAGCGCGCCGGCCACCATCAGCATGATGCGAAGGCGAAAGGTCATGAAGAAGTTCCGTTGGTGAGCGAAGCCATCACGTGCGCCAACAGCCTGGCACCGTAAAATTAAGGAAAAGTGATAGTGTACGTGAACTGTCTTAGCCACATGATGAAGATGGGTATTTCTACGGTAAAAAGCCACACCGGCCAGCAAGGCGGGGTGTGGCCATGGCACCAGACAGATGAAGATCAGTGTGCTGAACGCACCACCAGCACCGGCAGGTAGCTTTCCCGCATCACATACTCTGCCACGCTGCCCAGTAGCGCATGGCGCAGGCCATGGCGGCCATGGGTGCCCATCACAATCAGGTCGGCATCAATTTCTTTGGCATGCACCAGCAAGGCGTGGGCAATGTCCTTGCCGCCTTCCCAGCAATGGCGCACTGCCGGATGTACCGGCCCGGTGTGGCTGGCCGCTTGCGCCAGCGCCGGGGCCAGAATGGCCTCACCCTGGGCATCGGCCTGGGTGGTCAGCCGGCTGGTGTCGTGGCTGCGTGGCTCGTCCACTGCCACTTCCAGCAGGTTGATCACGGTCACCAGATGCAGCTCGGCCTGGTGAATGCCGGCCAGTTTCAGGGCTTCGTCCAGCGCACGCGGGGTGCTGTGGCTGTTATCGATGGCCACCAGAATGCGTTGATACATAAGAACAACTCCTGTGCGGACGGGCCAGGGCCGGCGTCCGCAAAATCACGGCAAAAGGGGCAGGCAGCACAACGGAGTGCCTCAGGCAAACGTTTCATCCGGGGCCAGATAGCGCCATTGCCCCGGTGGCAGGTCTCCCAGCATCACCTTGCCAATGCGGATGCGCTTGAGGCCCACCACGCGCAGGCCCACCAGGTCGCACATGCGGCGAATCTGGCGCTTTTTGCCTTCGCGCAAGATAAAACGCAGCTGGTCTTCGTTCTGCCACCAGACCTTGGCCGGGCGCAGGCGCTGGCCATCCAGCACCAGGCCATGGTTCAACCGGGCCAGGTCTTGTGCCGACAAGCTGCCGCTGACCCGCACCAGATATTCTTTTTCGACATCGGAATGCTCGCCGATCAGGGTTTTGGCCACCCGGCCATCCTGGGTCAGCACCAAGAGGCCGGTGGAGTCGATGTCCAGCCGCCCGGCGGGTGCCAGCCCGCGCAGGTGTTCACGCTGAAAGCGCTGTGGCGCGTGATCGCCGGCCCAGCGCCGTTCCGGCACCACCAGCGTGACCGCCGGTGCATAGCCTTTTTCGGCCTGGCCAGACACATACCCCATGGGCTTGTGCAGCAGAATCGTCACCCGGTCATCCTGTGCACCGCTGGCCTGACGCGACAGCTCGATGCGGGCGTCAGGCGTCACCTTCATGCCCAGCACGGCCAGCTCGCCATCCACCTTGACCCAGCCTCGTTCAATATAGCTGTCGGCCTCGCGGCGGGAACACAGGCCACGATCAGCCATCAGTTTGGACAAACGCAACACAGTGGGCTCGGACATACACGGGTCTTTCAGGCAAAACGCCATTGTAACGCAGCCGGGCCAGCATACCGATGGGCGCAGCACCGCCCTGGCCACCGCACGGGGTGAAAAATTTCTGCTGGCCCGCACAATCACACTGGCAAGGTGCTTCACCATGACATACCATGCAAAGCGTGTATGCAAAACACCAAAAAAATCAAACGATTATTTTATTTGTCCTTCCCTTCCGGAGCACTTGCCATGCTGAATCGACTGAGTATCCGTGTGCGCCTGGCCATTCTGGCTGTCATGGCATCGCTGGCGCTGGTGGCGCTGGGCGGCATCAATTACTGGCAAACCCGGCAGCTCACCCATGCACTGGAACAGGCCACCCTTGGCCAGGGCAAGATCCGCAATCAGGGCGAAGCCGACATGATGCACGACGCCATACGTGGCGATGTGCTGGAAATGTACTACCAGGCCAACCAGCCAGACGCCACCCCCGCTGCCCTGCAGGAAGTGCGTCAGTCGCTAAGCGAACACAGCAAAACCCTGCGCGAGCGGGTGGCCAGCACCGCCAGCCTGCCGATGAGCGCGCAGGAGCGCAAGGAGCTGGATGCCCTGCGCCCCGACCTGGACGCCTATGTGCGCGAAGCCGAGCACACCCTGGACATTCTGGCGCGCAAGGGCGACGCCAAGGCAGCGTTTGTCGCATTCTCGCAGCGCTTTGACGCGCTGGAAAAAAGCATGGGCGCATTCAGCACCACACTGGAGCGCACCAGCCAGGTGGAGCAGGACGCCGCCCGTGAAGTGGCCGAACATACCGGGCAAAGCCTGCTGCTGGCGCTGCTGGCGTGCATGGCCAGCCTGATTTGTCTGGATATCCTGATTGGCCGCAGCATCACCCGCTCGCTGGATGGCATCCGCCAGTTTCTGGCCGGGCTGGGCAATCGTCTGGATCAGCGCCTGCACAGCCAGGGCAAGGATGAAGTGGCCGACATTGCCCATGCCATCGACCATATGCTCGACAAGCAGGCTGACACCATCCGCCTGATCCAGCATGCCGCCGACACCCTGCGCCAGGCCTCTGGGGCGGTGTCCAGCCAGTCACAAACCGCCAATGCCCGTGGCCGCGACATCGGCCAGACCATGGCCGGGCTGACCGCTGCCACCGAGCAGATGCGCGCCGGCATTGCCGCCATGGCCCACGCCATTGCCGGCCATGCCCAGGTGGTGGCCCAGGCCAACCAGGCCAACCACAGCGCCGAAGCCGCCATGCTGGCCTCGCGCGATTCCGGCAGCGAGCTGGTCAGCGCCACCCGCAATCTGGCGGGGATGATGACCGAGCTGAATCAGGCGGTGGGGCGGATTGGCGAAGTGGCCAGGGTCATCAGCGACATTGCCGATCAGACCAACCTGCTGGCGCTGAATGCCGCGATTGAAGCCGCCCGCGCTGGCGAGCAAGGCCGGGGCTTTGCCGTGGTGGCCGACGAGGTCCGCAAGCTGGCCGAGCGCACCACCAGCAGCACCGGCGATATCACCCAGATCATCCAGACCATCCGGGTGTCCACCGACCATGCTGCCCAGTCGATGTCGGCGCTGTCCGGGCAGGTGGAAGACGGCATGAGCGCGCTGGACCAGGCGCGTCAGGCGCAGGAAACCATCACCTGCCATATGCGCGACATTCATCAGGTGGCCGATGAAGTGGCCGGTACCACCCGCCAGCAGGCCGCCGCCATGGACGACACCGCCCAGGGCATGAGCCAGATTCAGAGCAGCCTGGCGGTGTTGCAGCAAGTGGTGGAGCAGCTTGACCAATCCGCCGGGGTGCTGGCCGGTGAAGCCAGCCAGCTGGCCAGCCATGCCGGCACCTTCCAGACCGGGCGTACCGAACGCGGCAGCGCACCGGCCAGCTTGCGCCCAGCCAGCGTGCGTATCTGAAGCCGGGGGGTCAGGCGGGTATAATGGCCAGCGTCTGTTAACCTGCCGTGAGCCGCCATGACCCTGCCCGCCCCCCATCCCCGCGTGGAAATCCGCTATTGCACCCAGTGCCGCTGGCTGCTGCGTGCTGCCTGGATGGCGCAGGAATTGCTCACCACCTTTGACGGCGACCTGGGCGAGGTGGCGTTGATTCCCGCCACCGGCGGGCTGTTCAGCGTGCATCTGGATGGTGTGCTGCTGTGGGACCGCAAAACCGAAGACGGTTTTCCCGACATCAAGCTGCTGAAACAAAAGGTGCGCGACCAGATCGACCCGGCGCGTTCGCTTGGGCACAGCGACCGGCCAGGGCATCCACCGGCCTGATTCGGCCCGCTCGCCCATTGCCGGCACCGCTCATATGAAAACCCCCAACCCGGCAGATCCCGCTGCGGTGTTGGGGGGTTGGTTTTTGTCGCCCAAGGCGGCAACAGCTGGCTGGCGTGAGCGTTACACCACAAAGCGGCTGGCGGTGTCGCGCAGCGAGCTGGCCAGTTCTTCCAGGCGCTGGGCCGAGCTGGCGCTTTCGCGGGTAGCGGCGCTGTTTTCTTCGGCCATGCGCGCAATCAGCTCAACATTGCCCGACAGCACATTGGTGGCGTCGCGCTGCTGGTTGAGCACTTCGGCAATGCTGCCCACCGAATCGGTGGCGGCGGCCAGGCCGTTGTAGATTTCACCCATGGCCTGGCTGGCACCATTGGCCTGCTCCACCCCGCGTCCCACCTGGCTGGCCGCACTGGCCATGCCGCTGACCGCGCCGGAAGCGCTGTCCTGCACTTGCTGGATCATGCCGGCAATTTCGCTGGTGGCCACGGCGGTACGTTCGGCCAGCTTGCGCACTTCATCGGCCACCACGGCAAAGCCGCGCCCTTGCTCACCGGCTCGGGCAGCTTCAATGGCGGCGTTGAGCGCCAGCAGATTGGTCTGGTCGGCAATTTCACGAATCACCGCCACAATGCCGGAAATCTGCTGTGATTTCTCGGCCATGGCATGAATGCCGGACGACGCTTCCTGCACCAGCGAGGCAATCGACTGCATTTCATCGGCGGTGCTGCTGATGGCTTCGCGGCCAGCGTGCGAGCGGGTACTGGCGTCGCGGGCAATCTGCTTGGTGGTGGTGGCGTTTTCGCTGACGCCAGAAATGCCCGTGGACAGGGTTTCCACCGCCAGCGCCATCGACGAGGCCGATTCGGCCTGTTCCATCGAGCGCGACGCCACTTGCGACGAGGCGACTGACACCTGCTGGGCGGCAGCGGCCACTTCCAGCGAGTTTTGCTGGATATTGCCAATCACTTCACGCAGGCCGTCGCGCATTTGCGCCAGGTCGGCCAGCAGGCTGTTACGGTCGCCGGGTTTGACTGGCACATGCGCCGACAGGTCGCCCTTGGCAATCTTGCGCATCACTTCGCTGGCGGTGTGCGGCTCGCCACCCAGTGGCACGGTCACGCTGCGCACAATCCAGAAACCGGTAAAGCACGCCACCACGCACGAGCCCAGGGTCACGCTGAACAGCAGCACGCGCAGGGTGTTGGCAGCGGTTTCAGCGGTGGAGGCATTGGCGTCAAAATGCTGGTTTTGCTGGTCGACCAGGTCTTCCAGTTTTTTCATGTACGCCACCAGCGGGCCGGGTGCTTCGGTCTTGAAAATGGTGTGGCCTTCTTCAAACTTGCCTTCTTCAAACAGTTTGAAGGCTTTGAAGTACACATCGGTATAGGCCTTGCGCTTGGCCACCAGGTCAGCCAGAAATTCCTTTTCGGCAGGCTCGGTCATCAGGGTGGCCAGTTTTTCAAAATTCTTGGTGATACGGCCACGCTGTCCCGGAAACTTGGCCTTGACCTCGGGCAGCAGCGCCGGATTGTCAAACATCAGGAACATGCCGTTGTTGAACTGGTTGGCAATGTAGATGATGTCGGCGGCGGCGCGGGCACGCTCCCAGTCTTTATCCACCATTTGTTTCATGGTGCTCTGGCTTTGTGTCAGCCCGTAAACGCCCAACGCGGCGGTAACCAGCAATGAAAGCACCATCATGCCAATACCAAGCATTAGCCTGGCAGATAGAGTCATGCGTCCCATGGTGAGAATCTCCGGTAAAGTCTCAAAGAAATAGGCGTGAAATCGTAGGTATATATACGTAGTTCCTGTGCTGGCAGGTCTACTTTTTTCATTTTTGTGGGGATTGTAACATCACCATAGCACATGTTGCGTTGCAACAAAAGCGGCTTAAGCCCTGTGCGCCACAGAAAAAATCCAGTGAATTTACAGATGCTTGCGCGCCAGGATAAAGAACTCGCGGTTACCATCACCACCGGCAATCGGACTATGCATCCATCCTGTACAGTGCAAGCCCAATTCGGAAACGAGCGCACGCATGCGTTTTTCCACATCGGCATACAAGGCAGGATTCTTGACCAGGCCACCCCGGCCAATGCCCGCCCGGCCCACTTCAAACTGGGGTTTGACCAGGTGCAGCAGATGCCCCCCCGGCTGCAACAACGGCACCAGCGGCGGCAGCGTCAGCGTCAGGGAAATAAACGACACATCGCCCACAATCAGGGAAAATGCTTCGCCCTGATTGGCCGCCCGCAGCGCGGCCTCATCCGGTGCTCGCGCATTCACGCCTTCAAACAGGGTGACTCTCGGGTCGGCCTGCAAACGCGGATGCAACTGGCCATGGCCCACGTCGATTCCCACCACCCGGGCCACGCCGGCCTGCAGCAGGCAATCGGTAAAGCCGCCAGTGGAAATCCCCACGTCCAGCGCGCAAAGCCCCTCTACGGCCAGCCCGCTTTCTGCCAGCGCACCCGCCAGCTTGAGCCCGCCACGTGAGACAAAGCGATCGTCGGCATGCGCTTCCACGTACAAGGGGGTGTCGTCATCCAGCCGGGCGCTGGGCTTGCTGACACGCTGGCGCGGCTCGCCCTGATACACCCGCCCGGCATCGATCAGGTGTTGCGCTACCGTTCGGGACGCCGCCAGCCCACGGCTGACCAGCAGGAGATCCACCCGCGCCATAAAAACCTTACCAAATGAGAATTGTTTCAAACCACGCCAGACCCGGCAGCCTTGTGCCCAGAAGCAAGGCCTGCGCATGGCCAATCAGCCACAAAGCCATGGCCACTGGGGCCAGAAGGCCGGACAAGACACGCAGCCTGACTGCGTGGGGGGAAGGCGAAAACGCCGTTATTGGAGCATGCTACGTAGATTTACGCAAGGTAAAACCGGGCCAAATGGGCCTGGGTTTGCGCCACTGCCACAGCCAGGCCACACCGGGCGGGCTGTGGTGTGGCAATCCTGCCACGCTCAGGTTACAAATGCGCACGCACGGCAGCATCCAGCTGGGCTTCGCTGACTTTTCCGCTCAAGCGGGCAACAATATTGCCGTTTTTGTCCAGAATCAAGGTAAACGGCAGGCCGCCCAGCTGATTGCCCGCTGCGCGCATCAGGTTCAGCGCACCACTGTCGGCCAGCAGCACCGGGTAGCGGATATTGAACTGCTGAACAAAATTGCGCACCGCCACCTTGTCGTCAATGGCGACACCCACCACCGCCAGCGGCGCGGCACCATAGCGGTCGGCGTACTGGTTGAGCAGAGGCATTTCTTCGCGGCATGGCGCGCACCAGGTGGCCCAAAAATTCATCACCACCACCTTGCCGCTCCAGGCCTTGCTCAGCGCCCGGGGTTTGCCGCTCATATCCGGGTAGCTCACCCCGTCCAGCGCCGAGGCGGCCTGGGCGGCACCCGCCAGCGTCAGCAGCATGGCGCTGCCCAGCGCCAACAGGCTGCGGCGATTGATTGTGTATGACATTCCTGCTCCTTCCAGTCAAAATCCCGGCATTGCGCATGACCTGCCTGGCTGGCGGTGGCCGCGCGACGCTATATATAAGGAAAACCCATGTCCGTTCTTGTTTGCGGCTCACTGGCCTACGACACCCTGCTGCACTTTGAGGGCGCGTTCAGCGACCATCTGCTGCCCGACCAGCTGCACAAACTGTCGGTGTGTTTCAAGGTGCCACGCCTGCGCCGCGAGTTTGGCGGCTGCGCCGGCAATATTGCCTACACCCTGCAGGCGCTGGGTACCCCGCTACGCATTCTGGCCAGCGTGGGCGAAGACTTCGCCCCGTACCAGGCCCATCTGGACGCCCTGGGGGTGGACACCGGGCTGGTGCGCACAGTTCCGGGCCAGTATACCGCGCAATGTTTCATCACCTCCGACCAGGCGGATAACCAGATTACCGCCTTCCATCCGGGGGCCATGGACAATCCCCCCGCTGCGCACCCGGCAGACGCCGGCCCGCTTCAACTGGCCATCCTCGCGCCTGGCGGCCCGGCGACCACCTGCCAGCTGGCGGCAGAACTGAGCGCATTGGGCGTGCCGTTCATGTTCGACCCCGGCCAGGAGCTGCCGCTGTTCGAGCAAGATGCCCTGCTGGCGCTGATTGCGCAGGCACGCTGGCTGGCACTGAATGACTACGAATCCGAACTTCTCTGCCAGCGCACCGGTCTGAGCGTGGCCGAACTGGCCAGCCAGGTGGCCGGGCTGGTGATTACCCGGGGCGGCCAGGGGTCGGATCTGTACGCCGACGGCCAGCATTGGCACGTGCCGGTGGCGCAGGCCGATGCCATTGTCGATCCCACGGGCTGTGGTGATGCCTACCGTGCCGGGCTGTTGTATGGCCTGGCGCAGGGCTGGTGCTGGCTGGATTGTGGCCGGCTGGCCAGTGTGCTGGGTGCCATCAAGATTGCCAGCCGGGGTGGGCAGAACCACCCGCTGGCCCCAGACGCCATCCGGCAGCGCTATGTCGCCGCGTTTGGCGTGGCATGCCCGCTGTAATCGCCATGGCGGGTGATCAACACCGGGCAGTGGATTTTCTGTCTGCTGCTTGAAAAACCCGCCGGACTCCGCCATCTAGCCAAGATGTTTCCTGCAGTCAGGCCGGCGATCCCGTGCGCTGCCGGAAAAATCGCAAACTTTGTGTGCTAGAACGGCTGGGCCGGGCCGCCTGTATGGGCGTCCGGCCAACTGTTTTTTTGCCGCCACCGAGAAAGGCACATCATGCCCGTTCCTTGCCTGACCACCGCCCTGACCGGCCCGCTTAAAGATCTGGAAACCCGTATCCTGTCGGCCCAGCCGCAGATCGAGCACTGGTTTCGCAGCCAGTGGACACAGTACACCCCGCCGTTTTACGGCTCGGTGGATTTGCGCAACAGCGGCTTCAAGCTGGCGCCGGTGGACATGAACCTGTTTCCCGGCGGCTTTAATAATCTGAGCACGGATTTTCTGCCGCTGGCGGTGCAGGCCACGCAAAGCGCGCTGGAAAAAATCTGCCCCGAGGCACGCAGCGTGCTGCTGGTGCCGGAAAACCACACCCGCAACACGTTTTATCTGCGCAATGTGGCCGCGCTCAAGCAGATTCTGGAGCTGGCCGGGCTGAAAGTGCGCCTGGGCAGCCTGTCGCCTGATATCACTGCCCCCACCGTGCTGGAACTGGGCGATGGTGAAACCCTGACGGTGGAGCCGATTGTCCGCCACGGCCACCGGGTCAGCCTGGGTGATGATTTCAACCCCTGCGTGGTGCTGCTGAACAACGACCTGTCCGCCGGCCTGCCCGATCTGCTGAAACACCTGGACCAAGCAGTGCTGCCGCCGCTGCATGGCGGCTGGGCCGTGCGCCGCAAGAGCAACCACTTTGCCGCCTATGACCAGGTGGCCGACGATTTTGCCCAGCTGATCGGGATTGATCCGTGGTTTATCAACCCGCTGTTCCGCTCGTGCAAGGGGCTGGACTTCCACGAGCGCCAGGGCGAAGAACAACTGGCCGACGTGGTGGATAGCCTGCTGACCCGGATTGGCGAGAAATATCGT
Organism: Aquaspirillum sp. LM1; assembly: GCF_002002905.1. Taxonomy (NCBI): domain Bacteria; kingdom Pseudomonadati; phylum Pseudomonadota; class Betaproteobacteria; order Neisseriales; family Aquaspirillaceae; genus Aquaspirillum; species Aquaspirillum sp. LM1. The sequence goes on from NZ_CP019509.1 coordinate 3,151,303, forward strand.
GAACACAAGATTGACGCCAAACCGTTTGTGATTGTCAAAGCGGACGCAGGCACTTATGGTATGGGCATCATGAGCGTCAAGGACGCCCGCGAGGTGATCGGGCTGAACCGCAAGCAGCGCAACAAGATGGCGGTAATCAAGGAAGGCCAGGAAGTCAGCGAGGTGATCGTGCAGGAAGGGGTGTACACCTTCGAGCAGGTCAATGAAGCGGTGGCCGAACCGGTGGTGTACATGATTGACCGCTACGTGGTGGGCGGTTTTTACCGGGTACACACCGGGCGTGGCGTGGACGAAAACCTTAATGCACCTGGTATGCACTTTGTGCCGCTGTCGTTTGAAACTGCCTGCCTGCCCGACCGCAAAGGTGAGCCAGACTGCCCGCCCAACCGCTTTTACGCCTATGGCGTGGTGTCGCGGCTGGCGCTGCTGGCGGGTGCGGTTGAACTGGATGCCACTGACCCCTTGCGCGACTGACGCGCTGGAGCCCTGCTATGCGAATTGCCTTTATTGCCGACCCGCTGGCGTCGTTCAAAATCTACAAAGACTCAACCTTTGCCATGATGGAAGAGGCCAGCCGGCGCGGCCACGCGCTGTACGCGCTGCAAGCCGACGACCTCTACGTGGCCGCCGGCCAGGTCCGCGCCCAGGTCAGCCCGATCACGCTGACCGGCCAGGCCGACGCCTGGTTTGTCCGTGGCGCACCCAGCGACTGCGCCTTGAACGAATTCGACGCCGTGCTGATGCGCAAGGACCCGCCGTTTGACGCGCAATACCTGTACGCCACCCACTTGCTGTCGCTGGCCGAAAGCCAGGGCGCGCGCGTGTTCAACCGTGGCCAGGCCCTGCGCGACTACAACGAAAAACTGGCCATCCTGAAGTTTCCTGAATGGACCGCGCCCACGCTGGTCAGCCAGCAGCCAGCCATCTTGCGCGCCTTTGTCGCCGAGCAGGGCGACACCATCCTCAAGCCGCTGGACAGCATGGGCGGCGACGGGATTTTCCGCGTCAGCCCGCACGACCCCAATCTGTCGGTGATTCTGGAAACCATGACCGAGCGCGGCCAGCGCACCATCATGGCCCAGCGCTACCTGCCGGAAATTGTCGATGGCGACAAGCGTGTGCTGCTGATTGACGGCGAGCCGGTGCCGTACTGCCTGGCGCGCATTCCGCAGCCAGGCGAAACCCGTGGCAACCTGGCGGCAGGGGGCCGTGGCGAAGCCCGCCCGCTGACCGCACGCGACCGCGCCATTGCCGAGGCACTGGGCCCGCGCCTGAAGGCCGAAGGGCTGCTGCTGGTGGGGCTGGATGTGATTGGCGAGCGGCTGACCGAAGTGAATGTCACCAGCCCGACCTGCTTTCGGGAAATCATGGACCAAACCGGCTGCAATGTGGCCGGCCTGCTGCTGGATGCGCTGGAGCGCCAATGTGTTGCTTGAAGATATCGGGAATGATGGCGGCACTGGCCTTGCTGGGCAGCCTGTTGCTGAGCGGCTGCGAGCAAGGCCCCACATTATGGCAGCAGGAAAGCTATGTGTTTGGCACCCGGGTGCAGATCACCACGGCTGATGTGCCGGAGTCCGTGGCCCGCCCGGTGGTCAGCGCCGCGCTGGCGGATCTGGACCGCTGGCATGTGCGTCTGCATGCCTGGCGTGACGACAGCGAGCTGACCCGGATCAACCGGGCGCTGGCTCAAGATCAATGGACACGCACCGACCCGGAAGTGTTTGCCCTGCTGCGCCAGGCTCAGCAGATGTCCTCTGCCGCCGAGGGGCTGTTCAACCCGGCCATCGGCCAGCTGGTGGCATTATGGGGTTTTCATGCCGACAGCTTTGCTCCGATTACGCCGGATCCGGCGGCCCTGCGCCGGCTGATTGCCAGCGCCCCACAAATGAGCGATGTGCAGCTAGATGGGGGACAGGTGCGCAGTCGTAACCGCAATGTCTCGTTCGATCTGGGCGGCATGGCCAAAGGCTGGGCGCTGGACCGGGTGGCCGAGCGCCTGCGCGAAGCGGGCATTAAGTCTGCCTTAATCAATATCGGCGGTAATATCCTGGCGCTGGGCAGCAAGGGCGATGAACCGTGGAAAGTGGGCCTGCAGGCCCCCAGGGACAACCAGGCCATGGCGGTGATTGTGCTGCGCGATGGTGAGGCGCTGGGCACTTCGGGCGATTATCAGCGCTATTTCGAGCTCAATGGCGTGCGTTACTGCCATTTGATTGACCCGCGCACCGGTAGCGCCGCCTGCCAGCGTCAGGCCGCCACCGTGCTGGTGGAAAACGGCCTGGATGCCGGCCTGCGCTCCGATGTGGCCAGCAAGCCGCTGTTTTTTGCCTCGCGCACCGACACCGCCCGGCTGGCTGCCCGCTTTGACATCCGCGATGTCATGCTGGTGGAAACCGACGGCCACGCCTGGCTGAGCCCGCGCATGCATCAGCGCGTGCAATGGCTGCAACGTCCGGCCAAGGTGGACACCCTGAGTGGGTTTCCCTCCTGACCGCTTTTTTTGAGATGACAGTGTGACCCCACCGACTGAAAGCCCATTCAAGGGCAAAACCGGCCTGCGCCGGCTGATCAATGCGCTGGGCTACTCGCTGGACGGCCTGCGCGCCGCCTTCCGCCACGAAGCCGCCTTCCGCCAGCTCAGCCTGCTGGCCGCGCTATTGCTGCCGCTGGCGCTCTGGCTGCCGGTCACTCCGGTGGAGCGTGCGCTGATGATGGCCGCGCCGCTGGCCACGCTGATTATCGAACTGCTGAATTCTGCCATCGAAGCCGCAGTGGACCATACCTCGCTGGACCGCCATCCCCTGGCCAAGCGCGCCAAGGACATGGGCAGCGCCGCGCAATTGCTCGGGCTGGTCAACCTGGCGGTGGTGTGGGGGGGGATTTTATATGGGCACTGGGCTTAGCAATGCGCGGATTGATGCAGGACAGCACTTTTTCAACAAGCCAAACCCAGTAAAATCAATCACCTGCAAGCTATTTTTCACAAAACCAGGGGTTCCCCCTGTGTTTTTCTGGGCAGTGACTCAGGACACAATCAGCCACGTTTGACTATTCAGGCGTGGCTGATCGGGACATGGCGGGGTTCAGCGTCGGCTCGGCAGTTCGTTCTGCGCCAGATCATCCCGGCGCAGATACACCACACCGGGAAACACCAGAATATGCTGCTCGGTCAGCGTGGCCACCTGCTCGCTTTCGCCAACAAACTCAAACCAGCAGCGGCTGGAACACAAAAACCGGTATACCGGCCAGCCGGAACGGTAAAACATCAGCTCGCGACAGCGAAAATGGTCGAGTGGCAGCAGCGAATGGCTGCGAACCGGCTCGAATAGCATGCTTAATGCATCTTCATCGCCTTCGCCCGCCACCAGCCGCGCCACCCGCTCGCTGTCGGCCAGCCGCGCGCCCCACATCAGGGCCAGCAGGCACACCGGCAGCAGCAGCCAGTCGCCATCCAGCAAAAACAGCACAGCCATTACCCCGGCACCGGTCAGAAAAAACCGGCTATCCCATTGCATGCGGTTCATGATTCACCTCCTTGACGGTGCCTTTGCCCAGGGTCTGGTAGCGGCAACATCTTTTCAGCCTAGTTCATTTTGCGCGCAGCTGAGCGGACAAAAACTGTCAGCCGTGCGCACGCGGGGGGTTACTTCCTGAATGAAGGGTAAGCAAAAAACCGGCCCGATCCGCTGCCGGTAGCACAAGCGTGGTAAGCTGCCCGCCTCACCCGGCATGACCCCACTTCGGCCAGGCCAGCGCGATGGCGTCATGACGCCTGTCGGCTGCTGTCGCTGCCGTCTTCCGCTGCACCCATCCTTCCCCTTCTTCTTGTCAAATCAAGCTTTTGCCCCGCTGCTGGCCGGGCAGGACACGACAGGCGGCGCGGCGTTAACAGAAAGCCCTTCATGCCTGGTTATCAAGTCAAGGTGGAAACCCTGACGATTGGCGGCGCGGAGTATCAGATTCGCTCCCTGCTGGATTTACAACAATTTTCCGACCCCGATGGCGAAGCCGAACGACTGGGCATCTCCTCGGCCACCTGGCCGCTGTTTGGCCTGGTCTGGCCGTCGGCGCAAGTGCTGGCGGCGGCCATGCACACCCAGCCGCTGGAGGGGCGGCGCGTGCTGGAAATTGGCGCTGGCCTGGCGCTGGCCAGCCTGGTGCTGCACCAGCGTGACGCCGATGTCACCGCCAGCGACTGCCACCCACTGGCGGCGCAGTTCATGCGGGAAAACCTGAAACTGAACCAACTGGGGCCAATGGTGTATCAAACTGGCCACTGGGCGGGCAGCAACCCGGCATTGGGGCAGTTTGAGCTGATTATCGGCAGTGATGTGCTGTACGAACGCGACCAGCCGGAGCAACTGGCCGGGTTTATCGATTGCCATTCGTCGGCCAGTGTGGAAGTGATGATTGTTGACCCCGACCGGGGCCAGCGCAGCCGTTTTTGCCAGGCCATGTCCGCGCGCGGCTACCGCCATCACGCCCGCCGCGCCGACTGTCAGCTGCCTGGCGGTCAGGCGTATCGCGGGCGGTTTCTGTATTTTTTGCGTGGCGACGCCAGTACGTCCGACCCGCTGCCGGGCTAAGCCAGCCGCTGGCGTTCGGCTAGCCGAATGGGCGAACGCCGCGCTGTTCGGTTTTCCGTTTTGTCTCTGAGGTAGAAGCTCAGAAATCCGCAAAAAATCAGCCTATTATGAAAATCCATTTGCGCCGGAACACATGGCATCGTTTATGCATTAATCCGCTGCCGCCCAGCCTGATCCTGGCTGAGGCCACCCGCATGCTGCAGGCCCGAGTGGGCCGCGCAATGGCAACGACAAGCGACATAAATTTCCTACAGAGGAACTGTCTGATGATGATCCAAACCCTGCGTCTGACTGTACTGACCGGCGTGCTGTTCTCCGCCGCCGCCCTGGCTGCCGACAAGCCGAATGTGATGATTCTGGCCACGGGCGGCACCATTGCCGGCACCGGTGCCACCTCGACCACCACCGTGGGCTACACCGCCGCCAAAGTGGGCGTGGAACGCCTGATTGAAGCGGTGCCCGAGCTGAAAAACGTGGCCAATGTCAAAGGCGAGCAGGTGTTCCAGATCGCCAGCGAAAACATGACCAACGACCACTGGCTGAAACTGGGCAAGCGCGTCAATGAACTGCTGGCCCAGCGCGACGTGGACGGCATCGTCATCACCCACGGCACCGACACCCTGGAAGAAACCGCTTACTTCCTCAACCTGACCGTGAAGAGCAAGAAGCCGGTGGTGCTGGTGGGTGCCATGCGCCCGTCCACCGCCATCAGCGCCGATGGTCCGATCAATCTGTATAACGCCGTGGCGCTGGCCAGCAGCCCGGATGCCGCAGGCCGTGGCGTGCTGGTGTCGCTGAACGACCAGATCAACGCCGCCCGCGAAGTGACCAAGAGCAACACCATGACCACCGACACCTTCCGCAGCGCCGACCTGGGCGCGCTGGGCTATATGGTGTCGGGCAAGCCGATGTTCTACCGCGCCACCACCCGCAAGCACACCACCGACAGCGAATTTGACATCAGCAAGCTGAACAAGCTGCCGGCAGTGAATGTGGTGTACAGCTACGCCAATGCCACCCGCATTGCCGTGGACGCTTTTGCTGCCGCTGGCGATGAAGGCATGGTCCACGCCGGCACCGGCAATGGCAGCCTGTCCACCCCGGTGAAGGCCGCGCTGACCGAAGCCCGCAAGAAGGGCATGATTGTGGTGCGTAGCTCGCGCACCGGCACCGGTATCACCGCCCGCAATGGCGAAGCCAACGATGACGAACTGGATTTTGTGGTTGCCGACAACCTGTCGCCGCAAAAAGCCCGCATCCTGCTGATGCTGGGCCTGACCAAAACCCACGACACCAAGGCACTGCAACGCATGTTCATGATGTATTGATTGATGGTCTGACTCTCCCGGTATTCCTCCTGCATCCCTCTCGGGTCTGGGCACAGATGGGGGGCGGCCACAGGCCGAAACAGATGTGCTAACCCAGCCCGATTTTCCTGCCCCGCCGGCTCTCCCCGGCGGGTTTTTTTGCTGGAACAGGGCTACAGCGCTGCCATCGGCACGGTGTGCCCCCCCGCGCAGTACAATACCGCCCTATTGATTTCCTGATGCTTGCCGACCCCATGCCCACTCACGACCCCTACCTCTGGCTGGAAGACGATTCCGCCGCCACCCGCGCCTGGTGCGCCGAGCAACAGGCGCACACCGCCGCCCAGCTGGATGCCGACCCGCGCTTTGCCGCGCTGGCCGACGAAGTGCTGGAGCATCTGCGCGACGACGAGCGCGTGCCGTTTGTCGAGGCGCATGCCGGCTGGTGGCACCACTTTTTGCAAAGCCCGGCGCATCCACGCGGGGTGTACCGCCGCATTCGCCCCGACGACTACCGCGCCAACCGCGATGCCTGGGAAGTGTTGTTTGATCTGGACGCGCTGGCCGCCGCCGAAGGGGTGGACTGGCATCTGGCCGGGATTGACCATTGCACCGAACGCCCGGCGCGCTGTTTGCTGTCGCTGTCCGCTGATGGCGGTGACGCCGCCTGCCTGCGCGAATACGACCTGGACGCGCGCGCCTTTGTCGCCGAGGGCTTTCAGCTGCCGCCCGGCAAGCACAGCGTTACCTGGCGCGACCCGGACAGCCTGTACGCCGCCGTGGTGCTAAGCGAGGCCGACGCCACCGCCTCGGGTTACCCACGCGAAGTCAAGCTATGGCAGCGCGGCCAGCCGTTTGCCCAGGCGCACAGCCTGCTGAAGGCCGAGCGCAATGCCCTGGCGGTCAGCGCCTGGCGCATGCTCAACCCGGACGGCGGCGAGCCGGTGGACATCATCGAAGAAGCGCTGAGCTTTTACCGCACCCGCTACTGGCGCGTGCTGCCCGACCTGAGCCGGCAGGCGCTGCCCTTGCCGCCCAAGGTGGACATCGACGGCGTGGTGGCCGGCCAGCTGATTGTGCGACTGAACCAAGCGTGGGGCGAGCTGGACGCCGGTGTGTTGCTGGCGCTGGACTGGCAGGCGCTGTGCGCCGGTGAAATCGACCCGCTGCCCTTGTTCACCCCCGGCCCGCGCCAGTCGGTGGATGGCGCGCTGGCCGGGCGCAGCTGTTTGTTTGTGCATGTGCTGGACGAAGGCGTCAGCCAGCTGTGGGTGTTCACCCCCACTGCCGACGGCTGGCAGGCGCAGCGCGCGCCTCTGCCCGGTCAGGGCCAGCTGGAGATGGTGGACCAGCCGTGGCAGAGCAACGGGCTGCTGTTTGGTTACGATGATTTTCTCACTCCGTCCACGCTGTACTGGCTGGATGCCGACGACGCCACGCTGGCACCACAGGCACTGCGCGGCCAGCCACCGCGCTTTGCCGCCGAGCAGATGCACGCACAACTGCACCACGCCATCGCCCCGGACGGCGAGCGCATCCCGTATTTTGTCGTGGCCCGCCGCGATGCGCCGCACGATGGCCAGCGCCCGACCCTGCTGTATGGCTACGGTGGTTTTGCCGTGCCAATGACGCCGTTTTACCTGGGCGCGCTGGGGCGGCAGTGGCTGGAGCAGGGCGGCGTGTTTGTGCTGAGCTGCATTCGCGGCGGTGGCGAATTTGGCCCGGATTGGCACGAGGCGGCGCTGGCCGAGCGTCGGCAAGTGGCGTTTGATGATTTTCTGGCGATTGCCCGCCAGTTGATCGCCGATGGCCTGACCTGCCCGGCGCGGCTGGGCATTCAGGGCGGCAGCAATGGCGGCCTGTTGGTGGCGGCGGCGATGACTCAGGCCCCCGAGCTGTTTGGCGCGGTGGTGTGCGAAGTGCCGCTGACCGATATGCTGCGCTACACCGAACTGTCCGCCGGCCCAAGCTGGATCGACGAATACGGCGACCCGGCGGACCCCGAGCACTACGCCGCGCTGGCGGCCTATTCGCCCTACCAGCGTCTGCAAGCCGGCGTGCGTTATCCGGCTACCCTGGTGACCACCTCCAGCAGCGACGACCGCGTGCACCCCGGCCATGCGCGCAAGTTCACCGCCCGCCTGCTGGCGCTGGGTCAGCCGGTGCAGTTGTACCAGTCCGACGCCGGCGGCCACAGCGGCCAGGGCGGCGATATGCGCCAGTTGGCGGCGGAAGTGGCCAGGGTCACGGTGTTTCTGTATCAACAGCTGATGGATGCCGCCTGATGAAAATCGTGATCTGCCCGGATAGTTTCAAGGAAAGCCTGCCGGCCAGCGCCGCCGCCCAGGCGATTGCCGAGGGGGTGCGCGAGGTGTGGCCAGATGCCGACTGCGTGTGTCTGCCGCTGGCCGATGGCGGCGAAGGCACGCTGGATGCGCTGGTCAGCGCCACTGGCGGCCAGCTGTTGACCCGCCAGGTGCAAGGCCCGCTGGGCCAGCCCACCCTGGCGCGCTTTGCCGTGCTGGGCGATGGCAAAACCGCGCTGATTGAAATGGCCGAAGCCGCTGGCTTGCCGCTGTTGTCGCCAGCGCAGCGCGACCCCTTGCGCACCAGCACCTACGGCGTGGGCGAGCTGATGGCCGCCGCGCTGGACCTGGGAGTAACGCGGATTTTGCTTGGCCTGGGCGGCAGCGCCACCCAGGATGGCGGCGCGGGCATGCTGCAGGCGCTGGGCGCACGCCTGCTCGACGCGCAAGGCCAGCCGCTGCCGCCGGGCGGCGCGGCACTGCGCCAGCTGGCCCGGCTGCAACTGGATGGCCTCGACCCGCGCCTGGCCAGGGTGACAGTGGAAGTGGCCTGCGATGTGGATCACCCGCTGTGCGGCCCACGCGGTTCCAGTGCGGTGTTTGCCCCGCAAAAAGGTGCCGACGCGGCAGGTGTGGCGCTGCTGGACGCTGCATTGGCGCACTGGGGCGCGCAACTGGCCCAGGCCACAGGTCGCCAGGTGGCCGAGTTGCCTGGCGCGGGCGCGGCGGGTGGCATGGGGGCGGCAGCACTGGCGGTGTTTGCCGCCCGCCTGCGCCCTGGCATCGACTGGGTGATGGACGCCCTCGACTTTAACGCCGCCCTGCACGGGGCCGATTGGGTGATCAGCGGCGAAGGCCGCGCCGATGGCCAGTCGGCGGGCGGCAAGGTGATCAGCGGCGTCGCTCGCCGCGCCCAGGCCGCCGGCGTGCCGCTGCTGGTACTGGCCGGCAGCCTGGGCGATGGCTATCAGGCGCTCTACCCGCTGGGCGTGCGCGCCATCCTGCCGATTGTGCCGGGGCCGGTCAGCCTGGCGCAGGCGCTGGACGGTGCGGCGGAGAATCTGCGCCGCACCGCACGGATGGCGGCAGCGGTGTGGGCCAGCGCGGGTGGGGCACACGGGCGGTTGGATTGAGCGGTTGGCTCGTAGTCAGTCACATTGAAACACAAGGGTTCATGCGAGCCAGTTTATGCCGGGTATCTCGGTTTAATTTCTGTTAAAACAAATCCTGACCTGGCCACAGCGAACCACCCGCCGCACCCTACCCCGTCATTCCCGCGCAGGCGGGAATCCAGGGGCCTCCACAGCGTGCAGCGGGTGCGTGCGCTCACCACCGCTCCGCCATGCTAAAGCTTCCCACGGCGCACGCTGTGGTGCGGTCTGGGTTCCCGCCTGCGCGGGAACGACACGTGGGTGAAACTCATGCCGAAAGCGGTCGAGTCGTCGTCCCGTTGAAATACCCGTGTGCAGGCGAGCGCGCTGACCTTGGGTATCTGTGCCAATGATCGGTTCATATCAGGGTGACTGGCTACTAGGACGGAGGCCGTTGCCTGATGCGTGGGCACCCTACGGAGCACACTGGAATTGGTAGCATAAAGGTGCCACGGTGCTAATCTGACGCCACAGCGCCTTTATTCTTGCCCCAGCCGGACATTCAAGCCCTGTTTGCCCTATCGCCCAATCACCCCGGCTGATTCAAGCCATACTTGCGCACTTTATCGAATAGCGTGGTCTTGGCGATGCCCAGCGCCACGCTGGCCTGGCTGAGGTTGCCGCCGTGGCGTTCCAGCGTATCCCGAATCAGGCTTTTTTCGAAGGCTTCCACCGCTTCGGCCAGGCGCGGGGTGTGGCTGTCCGGGGCGGCACCGGTTTTGCGAAATACCGGCAGGCCCAGCGCGTAGCGTTCGGCTACGTTGCGCAGCTCGCGCACATTGCCTGGCCAGTCGTGGCGCAGCAGCGCGGCCAGGGTGGTGGCGTCCAGTTCCGGGCTTTCCCGGTCAAAGCGCAGCGCCGCCTGCTGCAAAAAGTGCTCGAACAGCAGCGGGATGTCTTCGCGCCGTTCGCGCAGCGGCGGCAATTCCAGCGTGACCACATTCAGCCGGTAGTAAAAGTCGCTGCGAAAGCGCCCGTCGCGGCCCATGGCTTCCAGGTCGGACTTGGTGGCGGCGATCACCCGGCAGTCTACGGCCACGGCGCTATTGGAGCCCAGCCGCTCCAGCTGGCGCTCCTGCAGCACACGCAGCAGCTTGATCTGCATATTGATCGGCATGCTTTCCACTTCATCCAGAAACAGCGAGCCGCCGTGGGCGTATTCGATCTTGCCAATGCGTCGCTTGCCCGCGCCGGTGAAGGCGTGCGCCTCGTGGCCGAAGATTTCGCTTTCGAACAGGTTTTCTGGCAGGCCGCCGCAGTTGAGCGCAACAAATTCTTTGCTGCTGCGCGCTGAAAAATCATGCAGGCAGCGCGCCACCAGCTCTTTGCCGGTGCCGGTTTCGCCTTCGATCAGCACATTGGCGGCGGTGTCGGCCACATTGGCAATCAGCGTGCGCAGGGTGCAGATGGCCGGCGAGTGGCCGATGATGCGCTGTTCCAGCGCCTGGCGGCCAGCCAGCTGGCGGCGCAGGCTGCGCACTTCGCGGGTCAGCCGGCGCTGTTCCAGCGCGCGCCGGCACACGTCTACCAGCCGCTCGGGGGAAAACGGCTTTTCGATAAAGTCGTAAGCGCCTTGCTGGATGGCGTTGACCGCCATGGAAATATCGCCATGGCCGGTAATCAGGATCACCGGCAGCTTGGCATCACGGCTGGCCAGCTGTTTTTGCAGGGTCAGACCATCCATGCCGGGCAGGCGGATGTCGCTGACCACGATGCCGGCAAAGTCGTCGTTCAGCCGGGCCAGCGCGGCTTCGGCGCTGCTGACGCCTTCGCTGGCGATGTCTTCCAGCGCCAGCGCCTGCTGGCAGCCCAGCATCACATGGGGGTCGTCTTCGACAATCAGCACACTCAGGACGTCATCAGCCATGGGGCGGGGTCTCCGTGGGCAGGCAAGGCAGGGTCAGGACAAATTCGGCTCCGCCGCCATCAGGCTGGCGTGCCGACAGCGAGCCGCCGGCGTCGGCGGCCAGGCTGGCGGAAATGGTCAGCCCCAGGCCCAGCCCGCCCTGCGCTGCCGGTTTGGTGGTGAAAAACGGTTCAAACAGCCGGGGCATGGTGTCGGGCGGCAGGCCGTGGCCATTATCGCGCACCATGAACTGGTAGTGCTGCTCGCCAGGTTCGCCGCGCAGGGTGAGGATGCGTTCCTGCTGGCCCTGCATGGCGTCCAGCGCATTGGACAACAGATTGACCAGAATCTGCTCCAGCCGGGTCTGGTCGATGGCCAGCTGGCAATCAGCAAATTCGCGGACCAGCGTCAGCGGTCCCCTGCCCTTGCGCGGCTCCACCAGAAACAGCGCGGCGTCCACTGCCTGGGTCAGGCTGGCACGGCTGTCGGAGGGGTCGGAGCGGCGGGCAAACGAGCGCAGGCTGGCGGTGATTTTACCCATGCGGTCCACCAGCTGGTTGATGGTGGCCAGGTTGGCGCTGGCCACGTCGAGCTTGCCGCGCTCAAGAAAACGCACGGTATTGCCCGACAGGGTGCGCAGCGCCGCCAGCGGCTGGTTGAGTTCGTGGGCGATGCTGGTGGCCATCTGGCCAATTACCGCCAGCTTGCCGGCCTGGATCAGGTCGTCCTGGGTGCGGCGCAGGGTGAGTTCGGTCTGTTCGCGCTCGCGCACTTCGGCTTTCAGCCGGCGGTTGCTGGCGCGCAGGTCGGCGGTGCGCTGGGCAATTTTATGCTCCAGCACATTATTGGCTTTTTGCAGGGCTTCGCGGGCGGCCAGCCGGGTGGCGATGACTTTGCGCCGCTCGTTCCAGGCAATCAGCAAAAAGCTTAAAAAGGCAAACAGCACCGCCGCCAGCGCGCCGTGGCTGGTGGCGTTGCGGCGGATGTCTTCCAGCGGCAGCAGCAGGGTAAAGCGCCATGGTGTGTCGGCCAGCGGCTGGCTGAGCGCCAGATAGCGCACGCCGCCTGGCGCGCGGCGTTCGCCGGAGGGAAAGGTGATCAGTTCTTCACCTGGCCCCAGCGGTTCGCGCCGCTGGGTTTTCAGGTCGGTCAGCGCCCACCAGTGGTATTGCAGGCTGAGCGCCAGTTGTTCGCGCCGTGCCGGGCTGAGCGGGGTGACGGCACGCAGTTTGTGCGCCGGTTCGCTGGACAGGATGATGATCTGGTTTTCATCGCTGACAAAAGCTTGTAGCCCGGCTTGCCGCCAGCGCTGCTCAACGGCCTCCAGCCGCACTTTGACCACACCCGCGCCGATGATCTTGCCCTGGTGCTTCAGCCCGTGAGCCAGGTAGTAGCCCGATTCGCCGATGGTGCTGCCAATGCCGTAAAACCGCCCCGGCTTGCCGACAATGGCATCCTGAAAATAGGCGCGAAACGACAGGTCTTCATCGACATAGCTGTCAAAGTCGTCCCAGTTGCTGGATGCCTGTACCCGGCCCGTCGGGTCGAGCACATACACCACCCGGCTGCCACTGCGGTCGTTAAAGCCGTCCAGATAGTGGTTGACGTAGCGACGCCGCGCTGGCGATGGGGTTTGCAGCAGCTGGGCCACTTGCGGTTCCATTTCCAGCAGGCGCGGCAAGAAGGTGAACTTGCCGATTTCGCTTTCCACCCCGCGCGCATGCAGCGCCATCTGCCGGGCACCGCTTTCGCGCAGATTGCCAATCCCGGTGTGTTCGCTGACCAGAAAGCCACTGTAACCAATCAGCATCATCATGCCAAACATCAGGAGCGGCAGCACCAGCGAACGGACAATGCGCGGCGGGCGGGGCGGGGCAAAGGCGCTGTCGGCAGGCAGGCGGACAAAGGGATAACGGCGCGGACGCGGCAGAAACGCCGACGCCGGCAGGCGCAGATGGGCCAGGCGGTAGCGCCGGGCCGGCGGGAGGGAATCAGGCAAGGCGCGCTCCAGACGCAGGCGGGGCCGCAGAACACGCTGCGGCCCCGCCTGGAATCAGTGCTGCAGGATTTTCGACAGGAACTGGCGGGCGCGTTCCGAGCGGGCATCCAGATGACCGAAGAAATCGTCTTTGCTGCAGTCTTCCACAATCTGGCCACGGTCCATGAAGATCACCCGGCTGGCCACCTTGCGGGCAAAGCCCATTTCGTGGGTGACGCACATCATGGTCATGCCTTCCTGCGCCAGTTCCACCATCACGTCGAGCACTTCGTTGACCATTTCCGGGTCGAGCGCGCTGGTGGGTTCGTCAAACAGCATCACGATCGGGTCCATCGCCAGCGCGCGGGCAATCGCCACACGCTGCTGCTGGCCGCCGGAGAGCTGGCCGGGGTATTTGTGCGCATGCGCCTTCAGGCCCACCCGGTCGAGCAGCTTCAGGCCCTTGTCGTGGGCGGCGTCGCGGCTGCGGCCCAGCACCTTCATCTGGGCGATGGTCAGGTTGTCGGTGATCGACAGGTGCGGAAACAGTTCAAAGTGCTGAAACACCATGCCCACCCGGCTGCGCAGCTTGGGCAGATTGGTTTTCGGGTCGCCCACCGAGACGCCTTCCACCAGGATTTCGCCTTTCTGGAACGGTTCCAGCGCGTTGACGGTTTTAATCAGGGTGGACTTGCCCGAGCCGGACGGCCCGCACACCACCACCACTTCGCCTTTTTTCACTTCGGTGGTGCAGTCGGTCAATACCTGAAACTCGCCGTACCACTTGGAGACATTATTGATCTGGATCATCGGTCAGTTCCTTAACTCTTTTAGCGCACAATGGCGATACGGGCATGCAGACGCTTGACGGCCTGCGACAGGGCAAAGCTGATGCAGAAGTACAGCAGGGCCACCAGAATATACATTTCCACCAGGGTGCCATCGCGGTGCGCCACCTTGTCGGCTGCGCCCAGCAGATCGGTGGCACCCACCACGTACACCAGCGAGGTGTCCTGGAACAGCACAATGGTTTGCGTCAGCAACAGCGGCACCACATTGCGGAAGGCCTGCGGCAGGATCACATAGCGCATGTTCTGGCCGTAGGTAAAGCCCATGGCCTGGCCGGCGGCAATCTGGCCACGCGGAATCGACTGGATGCCGGCGCGGACAATTTCGCAGTAATACGCTGCCTCAAAGATGGCAAAGGTCAGGTAGGCCGAGCGCTCCGCGCCCACGTCCACCCCGGTCAGCAGCGGCACCAGGATGTAAAACCAGAAAATCACCAGCACCAGCGGCACCGAGCGGAACAGGTTCACATACCCCGCCGCCGCCAGCTGCAGCGGCTTGATGCTGGACAGGCGCGCCATGGCCAGCAGGGTGCCAAAAAAGATGCCAATCACCATCGAGCTGACGGTCAGGCTGAGCGAGTACTTGAAGCCTTGCCACAGAAAATCCTGGGCACCGGCCAACGTGCTGAAATCGAGGTTCATCAATGGCCTCCGGAGATATAACCCGGTACGCGGGTCTTGCGTTCAATCAGTGCCATGATGCGGTTGACGCTGAATGCCACCAGCAGATACATGGCGCTGACCACGGTCATCACTTCAATCGGGTTGGCCGGGGAGTATTCGCCGGTAATCTGGCGCATCTGGAAGGTCAGTTCGGTCAGGCCAATCGCCAGCGCCACGGCGGAGTTCTTGAAGATGTTCATGAATTCGCTGGTCAGCGGCGGAATCACAATCCGGTAGGCCATCGGCAGCAGCACATAGCGGTAGGTTTGCCCCAGGGTGAAACCCAGCGCCAGACCAGCGCTTTTCTGCCCGCGCGGCAGCGCCAGAATGCCGGTGCGCACCTGTTCGGCCACCCGCGCCGAGGTAAAGAAGCCCAGCGCCACCACGGCGGTGGTGAATTCCGGCAGCGGCATGGATTGCTTCATCCAGATGCCAGTAGAGTGCGGCACCAGTTCCGGCAGCACGAAATACCACAAAAACATCTGCACAATCAGCGGGATATTACGAAACAGCTCAACATACGCGGTGGCCAGCCCGGCCACCCAGCGCGAGGGCACGGTGCGCAACACCCCGATCATCGACCCCACCACCAGCGCCACGACCCAGGCCGACAGCGCGGTGGTGATGGTCCAGCCCAGGCCGCTGAGCAGCCACTGGTAATAGAACTCTTCTGTGCCGGAGACCTGTTCCAGGACCACCGACCAGTTCCATTGATATTGACTCATTGATAATGTCCTTCATGCTGGGGCGCAGCCCGGTGTGGCCGGGCCCGCC
This sequence comes from Aquaspirillum sp. LM1, assembly GCF_002002905.1. NCBI lineage: Bacteria > Pseudomonadati > Pseudomonadota > Betaproteobacteria > Neisseriales > Aquaspirillaceae > Aquaspirillum > Aquaspirillum sp. LM1. Next base: position 3,166,765 of record NZ_CP019509.1, read on the forward strand.
GGGCAAGAAACGCCGGTTTCCCGCCCCATTGTCCGCAGTGGCGGTTGTATTCCGGGCCGGGCGTGTGCCCTTGGCCGGCTGGGGTTAAATCCCCTTGTCGTTCGGGTTCTTGATGGCGTCCTGCAGTTGGGCGTTCATCGGCAGGTTCAGGTTGACGTTTTTCGGCGGAATCGGGCTGGTGAACCACTTGGCGTAGATCTTGTTGATTTCGCCCGACTTCATCAGGTCGGTCAGGGTTTTGTCCACCAGTGCCTTGAACTGCGGGTCGTCCTTGCGCAGCATGATGCCGTACGGCTCGGTGGACAGCGCCGGGCCGGCCAGGGCAAAGTCTTTCGGGTTCCTGGCGCTGGCAATAAAGCCGGCCAGCAGCACTTCGTCCATCACAAACGCCGCCGCGCGACCGGTTTCCACCATCAGGAAGGATTCGGCGTGGTCCTTGCCGTAGACGTTTTTCACGTCAATGCTCTGGCCCTTCTCGTTTTGCTTGATGTAGCGGTCCGAGGTGGTGCCGGTGGTGGTGGCCACGGCCTTGCCGTTGAGGTCGCTCAGCGACTTGATGCCAGAATCGGCCTTGACCACCATGCGCACCGGCGACACAAAGGTGGTGACGCCAAACGCCACCTGCTTTTGCCGTTCCAGCGAATTGGTGGTGGAGCCACATTCCAGGTCGATGGTGCCGTTGGTCATCAGCGGAATGCGGGTTTGCGAGGTCACCGGGGTGAGCTTGGTCACCAGCGCCGGCATTTTCAGCTCTTTTTTGACCGCTTCGACCACTTTGTTGCACAGGTCCATCGAGTAGCCCACCGGCTTCTGGTTGCCATCCAGGTAGGAGAACGGGATCGACGATTCGCGGTGGCCGACGTTGATCGTGCCGGTTTCCTTGATTTTTTGCAGGGTATCAGCCATCACCGGGGTGGCCAGCAGGGCAGAGGTCACGGCCACAGCCATGAAACGGATCGAAGTGCGCATCTAATTCTCCTGAGCAAATGCAAGGGATCGGCCAATTGGCTCGACCAGGGCAGAATGTCATGTCTGGCTGGGCCTTGCGCCACAGAGCTTGCGCCCCTGCGCCTGGCTGCCATGATTTTACGGTAGCAGCTTATTGCTGCTTGTGGGTAACACTGTATAGCGTATTAGCAGAAACAGTGCCAAGGAAAATCGGGTGGGGGTTTTTGTATAAGATATTGTTTTTAATGGTTTTTGTGTCTGACCGCCTGGCTATTCGTACGGAATGCCGAACCCGTTCGGTCAGGATCGTTCGGAAAACCGAACGCAATGTGCGTAGTGCCCGTGCCGACACGCACGGCCCACGCGCGCTACCGCTGTTCACACTGGGCAATCCGCGCTGACCGCTGATTGCCTGGCCGGTGTCCGCCACCAGGCCAGCCGCCCGGCCAGGCCTGCGGATTTCCCGCGCAAGGATTGCCACCTGACGCACAAGCGACTAGGCTGCATCCCCTTGTTTCCCACGGTTGATCCACAGGCGCGCTCAAGATGGACTTGAAATGGCTGGAAGACTTTATCAGTCTGGCCGAAACCCACAGTTTTTCCCGTTCGGCAGCGTTGCGCCATGTGACCCAGCCGGCGTTTTCCCGCCGCATCCGCTCGCTGGAAAGCTGGCTGGGGGTGGACTTGATTGACCGCACCGCCTACCCCACCCGGCTCACTCCGGCGGGTGAGCTGTTTCATGGCCAGGCGCTGGAGATTCTGGCCCAGCTCAGCCATGCCCGCGCCCTGCTGCGCGGCCAGCAGTCGGTGCCGCCAGATACGGTGAATGTGGCGGTGCCGCATACCCTGGCGCTGACGTTCTTTCCAAAATGGCTGACCGAAGTCAAACGTACCTGCGGCGAATTCAGCACCCGGCTGACCGCCGGCAATGTGCACGATGCGGTGATGGCGCTGGAAAGCGGCGGTTGTGATTTGCTGCTGTGCTATCACCACCCACACCAGCCAGTTCACCTCGACCCGGCCCGCTACGACATGCTGGTGCTGGGCGAGGAAATCCTGCGCCCCTACGCCCGTTGCGACAGCCGGGGCGTGCCAATGTACTGCCTGCCCGGCCAGGCCAGTGCGCCCGTGCCGTTTCTGGCCTACGCCCCCGGTGCGTATCTGGAGCGGATGGTGGCGCTGATGGTAGCCGAGGGCGAACAAACCCTGCACCTGGCAGCGTGCTACGAAACCGATATGGCCGAAGGACTGAAAAGCATGGTGCTGGAAGGTCATGGCCTGGCGTTTTTGCCCGAGAGCGCGGTCAGCCGCGAAGTGCGCCGCCATCAGCTGGCGGTGGCCGGCGATGCCCGCTGGCAGCTGAGCATGGAAATCCGCCTGTACCGCGAACACCGCAGCAGCAAGCCGCTGGTAAACACCCTGTGGCAAACCTTGTCCGACGCGCGCAGCGGCAAGCGCGGGCGTGGGCGCTGATGTGTTGGGCTGGTATGTAAATATACGGTATTACTGTATTGATATATTTCAATAGGCAGATTCACCGCCAATCTGCGGCTAGCAGGCTGGCGGGCATCACCCGGCAGCGTGTGCTATCCACGCCCGTCGGGCAGGCACTGTGGCATCCTGGCCTCACCCTGGCGTGAGGCGTCTGCGCGCCTGTTTTGCCTCAATCCTCTGTTGTCCTTGAACCCTTCACCGCTCCTGCGCTGGCAGCGGCTGGCTTGTCTTGTCTGGCAGACATTGACCTGCTTTGCCATGCCAAAAAACAATATTTTGTTTTTACAGAAAATTTCTTGCATTTTTCCATAAAGTCAAAAACCAAACCGTCCGCTTCATCAAGGACAGCGCATCGCCCATTTAGGGTCGATCAGGCCGGCTTGCGTGAGCGGCAGGGTGCAGAAACTTCCATCCAGCACAAGTTTTCGGCTGTCTGGCACAAGTCACCCCGCTGGGCATGACACATCAATTACGTAATAATACGTGTATAACTGTTAATCAAAATTTAATTCGTCGCTCACGTGTCAATACGCCTGTTCACACGGCGTTGCCCCATGGCAACGCCGTGTTGTTTGTGGCCGGATGCATGGGGTAGACGGGTGATCAGCATGCGGCGGGATCTCCCCGCGCGCGCTGGCTTACAGGAAAGTGGCAGTACATGGACTGGATGGGATGGTTGTGCCGGATGCGGTGTGCCTTGCTGCTGTGCAAGGCATGGGGAATCACGGCGGTGTGCGCCTTGTGGCTGGCCGCGCCGGCCTGGGCGGGGTTGGGTGCCTCGGTCACACTGGTGGGGGCCACGGCGATTTATCCGGGGGAAACCACCCTGCTGCAAATCACCCTGTCCAATAGCAATCAGACCGCCCTGCTGACCAACGTGGCATTTGCCAACACGCTGCCTGGCGTGTGGCCCAATGGCTTGCGCATTGCCGGTGCAGCCACCTACACCTGCACCGACCCGGCAGGCCCCACCACCAGCGCCGGAGTGGGGGTACTCACGGCCACGCCAGGCACCCAGGCGATTTCCCTGACTGGCGGTGTGATTCCACAGCACAGCGGTGGCACCGACGGCACCTGTACCATTCAGATTCCGGTGACCGCCGGCTCTTCCACCGGAACCAGCGTCACCCACACCTATACCGTGCTGAGCAATGCGGTGACCGGTGACGACCCCGGTGCCCAGATCAATGTGGGTGATGTCAGCCAGACCGTGAACGTCAAGCCGGTGGCGCTGCCCACGCTGAACAAGAACTTCAGCAACAGCACTGCCGTGCTGGGCGGCGCGCCGGTGACGCTGACCATCACCCTGAACAACCCGACCAACCCGATTGCCATTCCCAATTTCAGCATTACCGACAACTTTCCCACTCTGGGCGGCGGTGGCGCGGTCATTCAGGTGGCCACCCCACCGGCGGCTACCGCCACCTGCACCGGCGCAGGCACGCCACCCGTGTTTACCCCGGCAGCGGGTGATGTCAGCCTGACCGCCACGGGCGGTACGGTGGCGGCCAATGGCAGCTGCACGCTGACAGTTAAAGTAGAAGCGCGCCATTCCAACGGCCAGTACACCACCGGCGCGCAAACCAATGTGATTCAGGGCAGCGCCAACTTCACCAACGACCTGGGCCTGGTGCCGGCCAACGCCAGTGCATCGGTCACGGTCAATTCGCCGCTGCGGGTCAGCAAGGCGTTTGCCCATGCCGCGCTGGCCAGCGGGCAAAGCGACACCATGACCATCACGCTGACCAACGATGGCAGCAGCGCGCTGACGGTGACGACGCTGACCGACAGCCCGATTGACGGCATTGGCGATGCCGCGTATGGCCTGAAAGTGCAACCTGGCGCGGCCACCACCTGTGCCGGCGGCGCGGTGGCCAATACGGCTGGCGATGTGGGGGTGACCCTGACAGGCGGGACGATTCCGGCCAATGGCAGCTGCACGGTGACCGTGCCCTTTATCGGCACCTCGCAAGTGGCCGGGGTACCCATCACCTTTACCAACACCCTGGCCGAAGGCGCGGTGGGCGTCACCGCCCCGGCCATTGTCAGCAAATCCGCCTCCGCCACCGTGCTGGTGGCCGATGATCTGGTGGTGCTCAAATCTGCCACCCCGTCGGGCGGCAGCAGCGTGGCACCGGGCAACCCGATCCGCTTCAGCATCACCGTCAATAACTATTCCGGCACTGACCGGGCCAATGTCACGGTCAGCGATACGCTGGTGAACACCAGCTTCCTGACGGGCACCATCAATGGCAATAATTACACCCCCAGCGTCAGCGCCGGGTGTGGGGCGCTGACGGTTGCCGGCGCGGTGGGTGCCACCACGCCGGTGTTTACCATTGGCAACCTGCCGCAGCGGATCAGCGCCAGCACGCCAGGCAGCTGTGTGGTGACCTTCTGGGCGATGGTCAATCCGGGAGTGGCCAATGGTGCCACCATCCAGAACAATATTGTCGCCAGCGGGGTGTGCCACAGTGGCGGTGCCTTGTGCAATGCCGCACCATCTGGCCCGACCAGCTCGTCGGTCAATAGCGCCGTGCTCAGCGCGGCCAAGGCATTCAGTCCGGCTGGGCCTTTGTCGGAAGGCACCATCAGCCGGATGACGATCACCCTGACCAATCGTTCAGCCAACCCGATTACCGGGCTGTCGGTCACCGACACCCTGCCGCTGGCGGTGTCTGGCGGTGGGCAGTTGCGCGTGGCCACCCCGGCCAATGCCGCCAGCACCTGTGGTACGCCCACCATCACCGCCGTGGCCGGCTCCACTTCGCTGGGCCTGAACGGAGGCTCGGTGCCGGCACGGGCCAGCAATGGCACGGGTGCCGATGGCACTTGTGTGGTGCAGGTGGACGTGGTTGGGCCAGCCGGGGTGTACAACAACACCGCCACGGCGTCCGGCACCGAAACCTACGCCGATGGCACCACCCACCTGCTGGCCCCTGTCACCACCAATACTGCCACGCTGACCTACACCGGCTCGCTGGGGGCGAGCAAAACCTTTTCGCCTACTGCCGTGTCGTCTGGTGGGCGAGCCACCGTGCTGATTCGTATCAGCAATGGTGGCGCTGTCCTGCTGAATAATGTGTCGGTGACCGACCCGCTGCCCGCCGGCATGGTGGTGGCCAGCCCAAGCAACGCCTACACCACCTGCCCTGGCAGCCCGACGGTATCGGCCACCGTGGGCGGCAGTTCGGTCAGCATGAGCGGGGCCACGCTGAGCAGCGGGGCCAATTGCGATGTGCTGTTTGATGTGGTGGCCACTGGCGCCGCCAACTGGGTGAACACCATTCCAGCGGGCAACCTCACCGCTTCCGGCGGGGTGATGAACAGCTCGGCGGTGATTGGCACGCTGAACTGGAGCCCGCCCACCAATATCATCCTGGCCAAGGCCACCAACCCCAGTACGCTGACCTTTCCTGGTCAGGTCAGCGTACTGACCATCACCGTCACCGCTGGCACCCAGGCCGTGACCGGTTTGAGCCTGACCGACTACTTTACGGTGGATGGCACCGCTGGTGCTGCACTGAATGGCTGGGCCATTGCGCCGTCGCCAGCGGCGCAAACCAGCTGCCCTGGCGGGATGGTCAGCGCCACGGCGGGGAGCAATCAGCTGTCGCTGAGCGGTGCCTCGCTGGCGGCCAACACCAGCTGCACCATCACGGTGAATGTCACCTCGTCCAAGGTGGGCGGGATCACCAACTTTATCCCGATTGGCGCGGTGAGCACCGATCAGGGCTTGAGCAATGTCGGCCCGGCCAACACCAGCCTGACCATCAACAGCAACCTGGGGCTGGTCAAGCAGTTCTCGCCCAACCCAATCAAACCGGGCGAGCGCGCCCGCCTGCGCATTACCTTTTATAACCCGACCGCGCAAACGGTGACCAATGCCTCGGTCACTGACAATCTGCCCGGTGCCATGAGCGTGCCGGCTGGGGCCAACCCGACCACAACGTGTGCCGGGGCCACCCTGACCACGCCAACCGCCAGCCAGGTGCAGATTACCGGAGCCACCGTGGCCGCCGCCGTGGGCGTGGTTTCGGGCACCTGCTACGCCGAACTGGACGTGCTGGTGGCCGCCCAGGGCGATTACACCAACACCATCCCGGCCAATGCCGTGGTGGCCACCACCGGCGGCGTGCCCACCACCAACTCGCAGCCCAGCAGCGATACGCTGAAAGTGAAGTCGCCGCTGGTGGTGCACAAGGCGATTGATGGCAAAACCCTGGACAGCGGCAACCCGGCAGGCTTTGCCACCAACACCGCCAGCGCGCTGGCTGGGGTGTCTACCACGCTGACCGTGCATATTGCCAACCCCAATACCGCGCCGGTCACACAAACCCTGTTCACCGACACCCTGCCCAGCGGCATGGTGATTGCCGCCACCCCGGCGGCCAGCACCACCTGCGCCGGGGGCACGGTCATTGCCGCACCATCGGGCACCAGCTTCCGCCTGACCGGGGCCACGGTGCCGGCCAGCGGCAGTTGCACGGTGCGGGTGGACGTGCTGAGCAACTCGCCCGGTTCGTACACCAACACGCTGGCTTCTGGCGCGGTGACCACGCTGGAAGGGGTGAAGAACGAAGAGCCCACCAGTGCCCGGCTGATCGTCGCGCAGCCGGTGGGGGTGAGCAAGCAGTTCAGCCCGGCGGTGATTACCCCGGGCGGCACGTCACGGCTGAGCATTGTGCTGAGCAATAACAACAGCACTGCGGTCACCCTGACCAGTGCATTTGACGATGTCCTGCCGATTGCGCCAGGTCAGATTCAGGTGGCTGCGGTACCCAATGTCAGCAGCACCTGCACCGGCGCAGTCACCGCTGCCGCAGGGGCCACCACGGTACGGCTGGCCAATGGTGCCACCGTGCCGGCTGGCGGTTGCACGCTGAGCGTGGATGTCACCGGCAGTACGCCAGGGGTGCATACCAACAATATCCCGGCTGCCGCGCTGAAAACCAGCCTGGGCAACAACCCGACCCCTGCCAACGCCACGCTGACCGTCAGCGACAAGGGCTATGTGTCGGGCCGGGTGTTCAAGGACAACAACGTCACGCCCAATGGCAGTTATGAGGCCGGCACCGACACGCCGCTGGAAGGTGTGTCGGTCGAACTGCGCACCGGGGCCAGTTGCGCCGGCGCACTGGTGGCCGGGCTGACCAACCCCACCCCCACCGACGCACTGGGTAACTATCTGTTTGCCGAGCTGTCTGCCGGCACCTATTCGGTGTGCCAACCCGCCCAGCCCACCGGCACCAGCAATGGCATTACCACCGCCGGCTCGATTGTCAGCAATGGCGGCAGCACCGGCACGGCGGGCGCAGCCAGCAACCCTGGTGCCACCAGCAGCCAGATTGTCGGCATTGTGCTGAACATGGCCGGGGGCGGTCAGGTCAGCGGCTCGGTGCAAAACAACTTTGCCGAAGTGGTGCTCAGCCAGATTTCCGGCACGGTGTTCCTGGACCAGAACAATAACGGCATCCAGAACGGTGCCGATAACGGCCTGGGCTCGGTCACCCTTGAGCTGCTCAACGCCAGCAACGCGGTGGTGGCCACCACCACCACCAACGCCAGCGGCCAGTACAGCTTCACCAATTTGCAGCCTGGCAGCTATTCGGTGCGCGAGCCCAACCAGCCGGCGGGTTCCAGCAATGGCCTGACCGTGGCGGGCAGCGTGGGCAATGGTGGCACGCCAGGCAGCGTCACGGCAGTGGGCACCCTGCCCAGCCGGATCAGCGCCATTGTGCTGCCGCCCAATACCAGTTCCATCGACAATAACTTTGCTGAAATTCCCAACGGACGCACGCTGTCCGGCAAGGTGTTCTTTGACGTCAACGATAACGGCGTGCAGGACAGCGGCGATGGCGGCATTGCCAATGTCACCCTTAACCTCACCGGCAATGACATCAACGGCAACCCGGTCAGCCTGACGGTCAACACCTCGGCGGATGGTTCGTACATGTTCAGTGGTGTGCCGGAAGGCAGCAGCTACACCGTCACCGAACCGACCCAGCCAGCAGGCAGCAAGAATGGCAAAACCCTGGTGGGCTCCACGGGTGGCACCGCCACCTTGGTGACGGTGGTTCCCAGCGCCCTCAGCGCGATCAATCTGGCGGCGGCCAATACCGTGTCGGCCAATAACAACTTTGCCGAAATTCCGCTGCCGCCTTCTGGCGGTGGCGGCTCCAGCACGCCGCCAGGCCAGCCCGATCTGGTGCTGAGTAAAACCCACAGCCCCAGCCAGTTCAGCCTGGGCGGCACGGGCAGCTACACCTTGCAAGCCAGCAACCAGGGCGACGGTGCCACCGCCTTGGGCATTCAGGTGGTGGATACCCTGCCGGCTGGGGTAACCGTCAACGGCACGCCCAGCGGCAGCGGCTGGCAATGCCAGGTCAGTGGTCAGCAGGTGAGCTGCCAGCTGGCGGATTTGCTGCCGGCGGGCGGCAAGGCCGCGCCGATTGTGATTCCGGTGAAAGTGGACGCCAACCTGACTGGCACCACCCTCACCAATACCGCCGTGGTCAGCGGCGGCGGTGAAGGCACGGATAAAACCGGCAATAACACTGCCACCGACGTGGTCACCATTATTATTCCGGTCAAGCCTGACACCCGTCAGCCGGATCTGGGGGTGAGCAAAACCCACAGCCCGGCCCAGTTCAGCGCCGGGGGCAGCGCCAGCTATACCTTGCAGGCGTTCAACCACGGCGATGGCAGCACCACCCAGGGCATCCGCGTGGAGGACACCCTGCCTGCCGGTCTGGCCATTGTTGGCGCGCCAGCCGGTGCGGGCTGGCAATGCCAGGTGAGCGGCCAGCAGGTCAGCTGCCAATCCAGCAGCCTGCTGGCTGCCGGCGCCAGTGCTACGCCGATTGTGATCTCGGTCATGGTAGACCCTGCCCTGGCCGGCAAGAGTGTGACCAATACCGCCGTGGTCAGCGGCGGCGGCGAAGGGCCGGATAAAACCGGCAATAACACCGCCACCGATGTGGCCAGCATTCCGCTGCCAGAAGTGCCGGCAGTGCAGCCCGATCTGGTGATCAGCAAAACCCACAGCCCGGTGCTGTTTGGCGCGGGCAGCCTCGCCAGCTACACCCTGACCGTGTCCAATCAGGGCGAAGCCGCCACCTTCCAGAGCATCCAGGTGAGTGACAGCCTGCCGGACGGCTTGCGCGCAGCGGGCACGCCCAGTGGCAAAGGCTGGCAGTGTCAGGTCAGCGGCCAGCAGGTCAGTTGCCAGTCCAGCGATGTTTTGCTGCCAGGTGGCCGGGCTGCGCCGATTGAGATTCCGGTAAAACTGGACGCCAGTCTGAGCAGCCGGACCCTGACCAATATCGCCGTGGTCAGCGGCGGCGGTGAAGGCTCGGATAAAACCGGTAACAACACCGCCACCGATGTAGCCGAAGTCAGCCAGCCAGATCTGCTGCTGAGCAAAACCCACAGCCCGGTGCGCTTGATTGCAGGCCGCACCGCCAGCTATACGCTGACCGTGTCCAATCAGGGCATTAGCGCCACGGTGGGCAGCGTGCAGGTGGTGGATACCCTGCCCGCCGGGCTGACGGTCTCCGGTGTGCCCGGCGGCAATGGCTGGCAATGCCAGGTCAGCGGCCAGCAAGTCAGCTGCCTGCTGGACACGCCGGTATTGCCGGGTGCCAGCGCTACGCCGATTGTGATTCCGGTGAAACTGGCCGCCACGCTGACCAGCCAAACCGTCACCAATACCGCTGTGGTCAGCGGTGGCGGTGAAAGCAGTGACAAAACCGGCAACAACACCGTTGCCGACGTGGCCGAGGTGGTGTTGCTGGCCAGCGTGCATGGCCATGTCTGGCTGGATATGTCACACACCCGCCGCTTTGCCGACCCAGCCTCACGGCCACAACCCGACTGGATGGTGGAACTGCTGCGCGATGGTGTGCTGCTGCGCAGCGCCCAGACCGACGCCGAAGGCGCGTATGGCTTTACCGAACTGGAAGCCGGCAGCGGCTACCAGATTCGCTTCCGTCATCCGCAAACCGGGCTGCTGTACGGGGTGGCAGTGCCCAACGAACAGGCCGCCAGCTTTACCAGCAGCGTGATCAGCGCCACCAATCCAGCCGGTGCCAGCCAGAGCGATGGCACGCTGGCCAACCTGACATTGACGCCCGGGGCCAATGTGCTGGAACAAAGCCTGCCGCTGGATCCCGCTGGGATTGTCTACGATGCGGTGACCCGCCAGCCGGTGGCCGGTGCTGTGGTCACCCTGCGTGGCCCCGCTGGCTATGATCCAAGTGTCCATCTGGTGGGCGGTGGTACCGCGCAAACCACAGGCAGCGACGGCATGTACCAGTTCCTGCTCAATCCGACCGCCCCCAGCGGTGATTATTCCCTGCGGATTACCACCTATCCGGGCGGGTATGTGCCGGCACCTTCCAGCCTGATTCCGGTGTGCACCGGCGTGCTGAACGTGGCCAGCCAGCCCGACCCGGCGCTGGTTCAGCGCAGCAACAGCCAGCCGGCCAGCAGCGTGCCGCTGCACCAGCCCACGGCTTGCCAGGGCATTGTTGGTGGCGGGGCCAGCACCACCCAGTATTACTTTGACTTTACCCTCTCGGTGGGTCGGGGCGGCTCGGCCAATGTGGTCAATAACCATATTCCGCTGGACCCGTTCCGTTCCGGCACGCTGCGAGTCAGCAAAACCACGCCGCTGGTGAATGTCAGCCGGGGTGGCCTGGTGCCTTACACCGTGACGGTGAACAACGCGGCTGACAGCTCGCCGGTAACGGCGGCCAGCGTGGTGGACCATTTGCCACCAGGCTTCCGCTATCGCCAGGGCTCGGCCTCGGTGGATGGGGTGATGATTGAACCGCAGGTCAGCGGGCGTGACTTGCGCTGGCCAGGCCTGGCGGTGAACAGCGGCCAGACCCGCACCGTGCGGCTGGTGCTGGTGGTGGGGGCCGGCGTGGGTGAAGGGGAATACACCAACCAGGCCTGGGCAGCGGATGCCAGCCAGCGGGTGATTTCCAATATCGCTGCCGCTACCGTGCGCATCGTCCCCGACCCTACCTTTGATTGCAGCGACATCATCGGCAAGGTGTTCGACGACAAAAACCTCAACGGCTACCAGGACGACGGCGAACCGGGCATTGCCAATGTGCGCGTGGTGACGGCGCGTGGCCTGCTGGTCACCACCGACGCTGACGGGCGCTTCCATGTGCCCTGCGCCAGCGTGCCGCAGGCCGATCGCGGCAGCAATTTTGTGATGAAACTGGACGAACGCACCCTGCCGTCCGGCTACCGGCTGACCACGGAAAACCCGCGTGACGTGCGGGTGACGCGCGGCAAGATGGTCAAGTTGAACTTTGGTGCCGCCATCCACAAGGTGTTCCGGCTGGAACTGGACGAGCGCGCCTTTGTGCCGGGCGAAGACCGCCTGCTCGACAGCTGGGCCGCCCAGTTGCCGGCGCTGATCACCGCCTTGCAGGCGCACCCTGCCGTGCTGCGGCTGGCTTACCCGCCGCTGAGCCGTCAGGCCAGCCGGCTGGAGGCGCTGCAGGCCGAGTTGCGCCGCCGCTACGCCCATCGCGAGGGCGCGCGCGCCGATGCGCCGCCCCTGCTGATTGAACTTGAACCTTTGTCCACCCCGACTCACCCAGGAGGCGCGCAGTGATGGCGGCCAGATTGATGTACAAGCGGTCGCTGACCGCCACCCTGGCCGCGCTGTGCGCGCTGCAACTGACGGCGGCGCAAGCCGAATCCGGCCCTGGCAGTGATGACGGCAAGCGCCGTGACAATGGCCGGATTGACCACCAGCCCTTGCCCAGCCCGGCAGAACGCCAGCCGGCCCTGGCATATCCGCTGCCCTCGGGGGTCAGTCGCGCCGATCTGGTTCAACTGCGCGCCAACGAAGCCCGCACGCCGGCTACGCCGCCGCTGCAGGCGCTGGTGCTGGACGAAGCCGGGCGCACCCTGTTTGTGTCGGGCCAGGCAGAATTGACCCCCGCAGCCAAGCGCACGCTGGATGCGCTGATTGCTCAGTATGCCGGCCAGCCTGGCCTGCGCCTGTCGGTGGTTGGGCATACCGACACCCAGCGGCTGTCGCCTCGCGCCCGGCGGCAGTTTGCCGATAACCAGGCCTTGTCCGAAGCGCGTGCGCTGACCGTGGCACGCTACCTGCAGCAGGGCTGGCAACTGCCGCTGGCGCAGGTGTCGATTGCCGGTCGGGGTGAGCAGCAGCCACTGGCCAGCAACGCCAGCGCGCAGGGCATGGCGCATAACCGCCGGGTGGATCTGCGTCTGTGGCAGCAAGCGCCAGAACCCGTGTTCGCACCGGTAGCCGCCAATCCGCCCGCCGCCTGTGCGCCGTTGGCGGCGCAGCCGGACCTGCCTTTCCGGATCAGCGTGGACGGCGAGGCGCTGACGCTGGGCGAGCCGGTCAACGAAGCCGACCGTCAGCGTTGCACCGATGTAGCGCTGGCACAAGCCGATATCCAGATCAAGTACGACGATCTGGCTGCCACGCCCAGCCTGAATGTATGGACGGCCCGCGACCTGGCGCTGCGCGGCCAGCCGGTGCAGTTTTTGGGTTACAGCAATTATGTTCACTGGATTCACCGCGCCGAAGTGCGGGTGTTCAAGCGCGGCGAGCGCCCCGATGCGCCGCCGCTGGCGGTGACACCGCTGAACTGGGCCGAGGCCAGCGAATGGACGGTTCCTGCCGAAGGCCAGGAGGAATACGCGTATTTGCTGCGGGTGTACGACCGTGATGGCCGTTTTGACGAAACCGCGCTGAAACCGCTAAACGTGGCCAGCCGCGCCCGGCCACTGGCCGACCTGCAAGCGCCGTCGCGTGAAGCGCTGACTGGCTGGGGCGAAAACGCCCGCGCACTGGGCAATATGTCGGTGCGCGGTGGCACGGTCAGCATCAGTGGCCAGCTGCGCCCCGGTCAGCGCGTGGCCGCGCTGGGCCTGTCGGCCCCGGTGGATGCGCAGGGGCGCTTTGTGTTGCGCCAGATTCTGCCTGCCGGCCCGCATCAGGTGGCGGTGGCGGTAACCGAGCCGGATGGCCGCGAAGCGGTGTTCCGCCGCAATCTGTCGATTCCGGACCAGGACTGGTTTTACATTGCCGTAGGTGATCTGACTCTGAGCCAGAGTCGGGTCAGCGGGCCGGCACAGCTGGTAACCGGCGACAGCGAGGCAACGTCGGGTAGCCATCTGGATGGCCGTGCGGCGTTTTACCTGAAAGGCAAGCTCAAGGGCGACTGGCTGCTGACCGCCGCCGCCGACACCCGCGAGCAGCCGGTCAAAAACCTGTTTTCCAACTTTACCGCCAAGGACCCGCGCTACCTGCTGCGCAATATCGACCCCAACCAGTATTACCCGGTGTACGGCGACGACAGCACCACGGTGGACGACGCGCCAACCCAGGGCAAGTTTTATGTGCAGCTGGCGCGTGGTGAATCGCAGGTGATGTGGGGCAACTTCCAGACCCAATGGACCGGCAGCGAGCTGATCCAGTATTCGCGTGGGCTGTACGGCGCACGGGCGCGTTTTCGTTCGGAAGACAGCACCGGGTTTGGTGCCCGACAAACCCAGGTGGAAGCGTTTGCCGCCGACCCTGGCACCTTGGGCGCGCGCGAAGTGTTTCGCGGCACCGGTGGTTCGCTGTATTACCTGCGTCATCAGGACATCACCCAGGGCTCGGAGCGCCTCTGGGTGGAAGTGCGCGACCCGGATTCCGATCTGGTGCTGGAACGTCGCCAACTGAGCGCCGGGCAAGACTACGAAGTGAATTATCTGCAGGGCCGCATCCTGCTGCGCGAGCCCTTGCCGTCCACCGCCAGCGGCAGCGGGCTGGTGTACACCAGCAGCCTGAGCGGCCAGCCGCTGTATCTGGTCACCAGCTATGAATACGCGCCGGGCCTGAGCGAAATCAGCAACCAGACCGTCGGCCTGCGCGCCACCCACTGGTTGAACGACCTGGTGCAATTGGGCGTCACCCAGTATCGCCAGGGCGAGGACGCCAGCCAGCAAACCTTGCGCGGGCTGGATGCCACCTTGCGCCTGTCGGCTGGCAGCCAGCTGCGCGCCGAATTTGCCCGCGCCAGCGGGCCGGGCAGCACCAGCTTTTATTCACAGGATGGTGGCTTTGGCTTTAACGGCCAGGCCAGCAGCGTGATCCGCGACGCCAACGCCCAGCGGCTGGAAGCCCGGCTGGATCTGGCCGACTGGATTGACGGCGGCAAGGGCCAGTTCATGGGTTACTGGCAACACCGCGAACGCGGTTTTGCCGCGCCAGGCCAGGTGTTTGGCAATGGCGAGGCGGTGCGTCAGGTCGGGCTGCAGGGCAGCATGCCGCTGGGTGCCTCCAGCGAACTGCGGGTCAAGGCCGACAGCCGTCAGGCCGATACCCAGTCACAGCGCAATATCGAAGTGGGCGTGGCCACCCAGCTGGATGCGCAATGGAAGCTGTCCGGCGGGGTGCGCCACGACACTCGCGACAGCGCCCTGGCCAACGCCAGTCCAACGCTATCGCAAAACGGCGGGCGCACCGATGCCATTGTGCGCGCCGATTACACCCCGGCCAAAGATGACGGCAAGCCGGGCGAAACCGAAGACTGGTCGGCCTACGGCTTTGCCCAGGCTACCCTGGCGCGCAGCGGCCAGCGCGATGCCAACCATCGCGCTGGCCTGGGCGGGCGCTGGCGGCTGAACGACCGGATGGGTGTAAACGCCGAGGCCTCGGAAGGTAGCCTGGGCGTGGGCGGCAAGCTGGGAGTGGATTACCGCCTCTCCGACCGCAGCACCGCCTATCTGGACTACCGGCTGGAAAGCGACAACCCCGAGCGCAGCTACCGGGGCCGTACCGGCAACTGGGTGAGCGGGGCCGATTACCGGGTGAGTGAGCAAACCCGGCTGTTTGGCGAAACCCGCATGGCACATGGGGCCGGCCCGCAAAGCCTGACTCAGGCGTTTGGTGTGGACCTGGCACCGAATGACCGCTGGACGCTGGGGGTGAAAACCGAAGTGGGTGAGCTGAGCGACCCGCAAGCGGGTGATCTGCGCCGGGTGGCACTGGGGTTTTCCGCCGCGTACAAATACCAGAAGCTGAGCTATAGCGGCGCGCTGGAGCTGCGCAACGAGCACGGCAGCGGTACTGGCAGCATCAGCCATCGCCGGGTCTGGCTGTGGCGCAACACCCTGGGCTACCAGCTGGACCCGGACTGGCGCTTGCTGGGCAAGCTCAATCTGTCGCGCAGCAATAACAGCCAGGGCGCGTTCTATGACGGCAATTTTCACGAAGTGGTGCTGGGCGCGGCCTACCGCCCGGTGAACAACGACCGCTGGAATACCCTGTTCAAGTACACCAATCTGTACAACGTGCCGTCTCCTGGCCAGCAAGCGCCATCCGGCGTGGGCAGCGCCGATTACGCCCAGCGCAGCCAGGTGTTCTCGGTGGATACGGTGTGGGATGCCTGGACCAGCCTGTCGCTGGGGGCCAAGTATGGCCTGCGCATTGGCGAGCTACGCGCCAACAAGGTCAGCGGTGAATGGTTCTCCAGCCGCGCCGACCTGCTGGTGTTGCGCGCCGACTGGCATGTGGTCAAGGAATGGGACGCGCTGGTGGAATGGCGCACCCTGCGCGCCAAAGAAGCCGAGGATGCCCGCTCTGGCGTGCTGCTGGGGGTGTACCGCCACCTGGACAAGCACGTCAAGCTTGGGGTGGGCTACAACTTCACTTCATATTCGGACGATTTGACCGACTTGTCTTACCGCAGTCGCGGCTGGTTTCTGAATGTACTGGGGACGTTCTGAACGGGACGTGATGGGGTAAAGCCAGCCATCCCTGTGCTGGCCCGACCCCATTCGGGGGTCAGGCCATCAACAGGGCTCTGTGCCTCTGGCTGGGCTGTGGTCGGTTTCGCGGCGGAATTCGCTGGGGGTCAGACCAAAGCGCTCACGGAACGCGGTGGCGAAGTTGGCCTGGTTGCTATACCCGCAGTGGCCGGCAATCTGTTGCACCGGCAAGGCGCTTTCGGCCAGCAGGCGGCGTGATTCCGACAGGCGCAGTTCGCGCAGGTAGTCGAACACGGTGGCACCGGCGCAATGCTTGAAGGCTTCGTTCAGTCGACGGGTGTTGGTGCCCACGGCAGTGGCCAGCTCGCCCAGATTGGGCGCAGCATCCAGACGTTCGCGCAATATCTTGCGCGCGGAAGAGAACAATACTTTATCGAGATTGGACGCGTGATCCGGCACCTGCTCGTCTTCCGGGGCAGCGGAGGACGAGTGGGCAACCGTTTGGATGCGCGCCAGACCGAGGTGAATTCCCACCCGCAACTTCACCTCTTCAAAATCAAAAGGTTTGGTCACGTAGTCCACCGCGCCTTCGTTCAGACCGGCAACCCGGTCCTGCGGCATGGCGGCGGCAGTCAGAAAAATCACCGGGATCTTGCTGGTTTGTCCATCGGCCTTGAGGCGGCGACAGGTGGCTAATCCATCGCAGCGCGGCATATGAATATCCAGCAAAACCAGGTCTGGTTGAATGGCAACCGCTTTCTGGTAGCCATCCAGACCATCCTCTGCCACATAAAGCCGATAGCCTTGTTGGCGGAGGAAATCTGCAAGCAGGAGCCGGTCTTCCGCGGCGTCATCCACAAGCAGGATACGAGGAGAGAGTGTTGCAAACGGGGCAGCGTTCATGGATATATTGTGGCATAGCCCCCCTTCGTGTCACGGGGGGTTTACGGGTTTTTACCTATCTACTACACAGGTTTTCCCTTTCAGCACAAATTTTCTGCACTCAGGCAAAACCCAGCGTGAACAAGTGACCGCCCAGTCAGTTTTTTGGCGGACAAAACCGGGTAAATCCTTGATTGTCCGTTGCCAAATTGTCACATCTGGCCAGGGAAATCGCGCTTGGCAGCAGGGCTTATCCCTGACGCGCGGCTTGCGCCAGCTGGCGCAGCACCTGTGCGGCAGCGGCCAGGCCAAAGCCGGCGGTCACGCTCATCACCGAGCCAAAGCCGGCGCAGTTCAGCCCGTGGCCACTGGCCGGGCTGGCGTCGCAGGCCGCACTTGGGCGGATCAGCGGTTCGGTAGAAAACACGCACGGCACGCCAAACTTGCCCTCGCGGGCAAAGCCATGCTGGCGGCGCAGGGTGTAGCGTAGCTTGGAGGCCATCGGGTCGTCGGTGGTGCGCGACAGATCATCCACCACAATGCGGGTGGGGTCGGTCTTGCCGCCGGCACCGCCGCTGACCACCACCGGCACCTTGTGCCGACGGCACCAGGCAATCAGCGCCGCCTTGGCGCGCAGGCTGTCGATAGCGTCCACCACATAGTCCAGCTCGGTGGACAACAGCTGGCCCACCGTGTCCGGCTCAATAAATGCCTCCACGCGGTGAATCACCAGCTGCGGGTTGATCTGCAACAGGCGCTCGGCCATGGCGTCCACCTTGGCCATGCCCAGCGTGTCGGTCAGCGCATGGGCCTGACGGTTGATATTGGACGGGGCGACATGGTCCAGATCCATCAGCGTCAGCTCGCCAATCGCGCTGCGCGCCAGCGCCTCGGCGGCCCACGAACCCACGCCGCCCACGCCAATCACGCAGACATGCGCACGCTGAAAGCGCGCCAGCGCCGCCTCGCCATACAGCCGGCCAATGCCGCCAAAGCGGCGCGCCCAGTCGTCGTGGCCGGAAGAAGTTGGTGCGTCCATCACACGCCGTACTGGTTGCGGTAGGCCTGCACCTTGATCTGGTTGTCGGCCAGATCCGGGCTGTGGGCCAGATAGCCGAGCAAATCGTCCAGCGTGGCAATGGCAATCACCGGCATGCCGTAGTCGCGCTGCACTTCCTGCACGGCGGACAATTCTCCCTGGCCGCGCTCCTTGCGGTCCAGCGCAATCGACACCGCCGCCGGGGTGGCACCGTGAGCGCGGATCAGCTCGACCGACTCGCGCACCGAGGTGCCGGCAGAAATCACATCGTCGATAATCAGTACCCGGCCCTGCAACGGCGCGCCAATCAGCGTGCCGCCTTCGCCGTGGTCCTTGGCTTCCTTGCGGTTGAAGGCAAACGGAATATCCAGGCCGTCTTCGGCCAGCATCATTGCCGTGGCACCGGCCAGGGTGATGCCCTTGTAGGCCGGGCCAAACAGCATGTCGAATTCGACGCCGGACGCCCGGATGGCCTGGGCGTAAAACCGTGCCAGCTTCAGCAGGCTGGCACCGTGGTTGAACAGGCCGGCATTGAAAAAGTACGGCGACAGGCGCCCGGCCTTGGTGACAAACTCACCAAAACGCAGCACCTGCTCATCCACGGCAAAACGAATAAAATCCTGGCGAAAATCGCTCATCGGGCATCCTTCAATTTTTGACAGTCACGCATGCTGGCGCACGCAAAATGGGCGACAGCATAGCATGGAGAATTTCTTGCAACGAATCATCAGCGCCAACCTCAACGGCATCCGCTCCGCCCACCAGAAAGGTTTTTTCGACTGGCTGGCCACCCAGCAGGCCGATATTGTCTGTGTGCAGGAGCTCAAGGCCCAGCACGCCGACTTGACCGAGCGCATGCGCGCGCCCGACGGCCTGACCGGCTGGTTTCACTGCGCCGAGAAAAAAGGCTACAGCGGCGTGGGGCTGTATGCCCGGCGCGAACCAGACCGTCTGGACGTGGGGCTGGGCATTGCCGACATCGACGCCGAAGGCCGCTACCTGCGCGCCGACTTTGGCCCGCTGACCGTGGTGTCATTATACCTGCCGTCTGGCTCCAGCTCGGACGAGCGTCAGCAGGTGAAGTTTGCCTTTCTTGAACGCTTCTTGCCGTATCTGGTTGAGCTGCTGGCCAGTGGCCGTGAAGTGGTGGTGTGTGGCGACTGGAATATCGCCCATCAGGAAATCGACCTGAAAAACTGGAAAGGCAATCTGAAAAACAGCGGGTTTCTGCCTGAAGAACGGGCATGGATGACCCAGCTGCTGGGCGAGGTGGGCTGGCGCGATGTGTGGCGGCTGCTTTACCCGGATCAGCCCGGCTACACCTGGTGGAGCAACCGTGGCCAGGCCTACGCCAAGGATGTGGGCTGGCGGATTGATTACCAGATTGCCAGCCCGGCGCTGGCGGCGCGGGCGCACAGCGCCAGCGTGTACAAGGGAGAAAAGTTTTCCGACCATGCGCCGCTGATTGTCGATTACGCCGACTGAGGCCGCGCCGCTGTTGCCGCGCGGCCAGCAGCGGCGCGGGCTTATACCCGGAAGCTCGACAGCGTCTGATTGAGCATGCCCGACACCTGGCCCAGCTCGTCGGCCTTGTTGCGCATCTGCTCGGCCTGGTGGTTGTTTTCCTGCATGGCGTTGTTGATCTGCTCCAGCTCACCGCCCACCGCTTCGATGTCGTGGCGGATGCTTTCGGCACTGGTGGCAGTGTGGTTAACCACATCAGCCGCTTCTTCCATCAACTGGCTGGTTTGCGCAATGGTGTCGATCACCGTGCTGGAGGCGCTGACCAGTTCGCGGCTTTCTGCCGCCTGCTCGGACACTTCGCGGGTGGTGGTTTCGATGGTGGCCAGCACCCGCTCGACAAATTCATTGGTTTCGGACAGCGTGCTCTGGGTTTGGGTGGCCAGCTTGCGCACTTCGTCAGCCACCACGGCAAAGCCGCGCCCGGCCTCGCCGGCACGGGCGGCTTCGATGGCAGCGTTCAGCGCCAGCAGGTTGGTCTGGTCGGAAATGGTGGCAATGCGCGCCAGAATCTGGGTGATGTCGCGGATGTTCTGTGCCAGCCCGTCAAAGCGCTGGGCAATTTTCACGCTGGTTTCGGCGTTGCGGTTGACCGCCTCCATCATGATTTCCACCTGCTCGCGCGAGCCGGCCAGCTTGTCGTCGAGCACGCCAATCCGTCCGGCCAGATCGCGCGCCTGGGTGGCCGAGGTTTCGGCTTCGGCGCGGATGTTCTGGTTGTAGCGGGTAACCTGCTCTACCCGGTTGGCGCTGTCGGCAGCGCTGCTGACCAGTTTCACGCAGGTGTCTTTCAGCACGGTGGCGGTGCTGCTATTGGTTTTTGCCGCGGTGGCGGCGTCTTCAATCGCCCGGCGCATTTCGCCCAGCATGCTGTTCAGGTGTTCGGCCATGCGGCCGATTTCATCCTGGCTGGGGGTGCTGATCACCTTGGACAGGTCGCGCTCGGAAGCAATGGCCTGGATGTCGGTGCCAATGCGCTGCAGCGAGCGGGCCAGGATGCCGGTCAGCCACCAGGCAATCAGCCCGCCAATAACAAAGCTGGCCAAGCCAATCAGGATGGATTGCACCACGTTGTACAGCAGCAGGTTGCGCACATGGTCGATGCGGATATCGGCGCACAGGGCAATGGTTTCGCCGCTGGGCAGCTTGCGCGGGATAAACACCGAGCGGAAATAGCCAAACTGGTCGGTGTATTCGTCAAACTGCATGACACCGCTGCTCAGTGCGTTTTTCAGGCCGTCGCTGGCGTCGGTGTATTCCTCAAACTGCTTTTTGTAGTTGCCGGCCTTGATTTCTGCCTCGGGCGCGCCGTCGCTGAGAAACACCAGCTTGCCGTTGTCGATCTTGACCACGTACAGATAGGCCAGGTTGATCTGCTCGGCGTAGCGGCCCAGCTGGCTCATCCGGCTCAGGTATTCTTCCTTGGGCACGGTATTGCGCTGAGTCAGCCGCTGCATGTAGTCGCTGCCCAGTACATCGGGCACGGCGCTGGCCGAGGCGGTAAGCCGGCTGTCGATTTCGGCCACCACACCTTGCGATTTGAGGATGAATCCGTACACCGAATAGGCGGTGACGGTAATCAGGTTCAGCAGCAAAAACAGCGCAAGCAGCTTGTTTTTGACTGACCAGCGGGAAAAAGCAAACATGGCTGGGGCCCTCGAAAGCGTGGCGTGCCGGTCCGGGCGTTTTGCATCGACCGGGCATGCTGATAAGCTAATGGAAATCTACCTGCCCGCCACATGATGCAGCGCGCATTGCAGAGGGCTGCCGGACGGATTGTCCGTGCCCATCTGCCGGGTCATCGGACACCATGATCGATGACTTTGGTAACAAGCTTGCCAATATAAAACAAAAGCCCAGTCCAGACCATGACAAACACTATCACTTCTCCCCCGTTGGCACGCCCCGCGCTCTATCTGGCCTCGGCCAGCCCGCGCCGGCGCGAGCTGCTGGCCCAGATTGGCCTGGATTGCATCCAGTTGCCGATGGATATCGACGAATCGGTGCAGGTTGACGAAAACCCGGCGGACTACGTGCTGCGTCTGGCCGCAGCCAAGGCGCAGGCTGGCTGGCAGCATCTGCTGGCCAACGCGCTGCCGCAACGGCCCCTGCTGGCGGCAGACACCACGGTAACGGTGGATGGCGAGATTCTGGGCAAGCCAGCCGACGCCGCCGAGGCGCGCGCCATGCTGGCCCGCCTGTCCGGACGCAGCCATGAGGTGCTGACCGGGGTGGCAGTATGCCAGGGGGACAGCGTGCAGACTGCGCTGTCGGTCAGCCGGGTGGAATTATTGCCATTGAGCACTGCCATGATTGACGGGTATATCGCCAGCGGTGAACCTTTTGACAAGGCCGGAGCCTATGGCATCCAGGGCCGGGCAGCGATGTTCATTGCCCACCTGGACGGCAGTTATTCCGGGGTGATGGGCCTGCCCTTATGTGAAACCGCCCGGTTGCTGGCCATGCATGGCCTGGATGGACTGGGCAGCAAGGACACCCACCATGAACAGTGAATCCATTCTGCTGGCGCAATGGCAGCGCGAAGTGCAGCGCGCCAACGAGCAGATTCTGGTCAACATCACCCCACAGGAAAGCCGGGTGGCGGTGCTGGAAGACGGCATCGTCCAGGAACTGCACATCGAACGCGCCGCCAGCCGGGGGCTGGTGGGCAATATCTATCTGGGCAAGGTGCGCCGGGTGTTGCCGGGTATGCAAAGCGCCTTTATTGAAATTGGCCTGGAGCGGGCGGCCTTTCTGCATATTGCCGACATCCTGGAACAGCGCCAGCACCCGGAAGCCCCGGCGCGCATCGAAAACATGCTGTTTGAAGGCCAGACCGTGCTGGTGCAGGTAATCAAGGACCCGATTGGCACCAAGGGTGCGCGGCTGTCCACCCAGATCAGCCTGGCGGGCCGGTTTCTGGTGCATCTGCCGCAGGAAACCCATATTGGCGTCTCGCAAAAAATCGACAGCGAGCAGGAGCGCGCCCAGCTGAAAGAGCGGCTGGAATCCATGCTGCCCAGTGGCAGCCCGCGTGGCTACATCATCCGCACCAGCGCCGAAACCGCCTCCAACGAAGAACTGGCCGCCGATATCGGCTACCTGACCAAACTCTGGGCCGACATCGAAACCCGCGCCCGCACCAGCCCGCCCCAAACCCTGCTGTATCAGGATTTGTCACTGGCCTTGCGCGTGCTGCGCGATATGGTCAGCGAGTGCACGGAAAAAATCACCGTCGATTCCACTGAAAACTACGGCAAGATGGCCGAGTTTGCCGAGGACTACGTCACCCAGGCGCTGCCCAAAATCAGCCGCTACAGCGGCGAGCGACCGCTGTTTGAAATGCACGGCATCGAAGCCGAAATCCAGAAAGCCCTGGCGCGCCGGGTCAACCTGAAATTTGGCGGCTATCTGATCATCGACCAGACCGAGGCGATGACCACCATCGATGTGAACACCGGCGGTTTTGTTGGTGCCAAGAGCTTTGAAGACACCATCTTCAAGACCAATCTGGAAGCCACCTATTCCATCGCCCGCCAGCTGCGCCTGCGCAATCTGGGCGGCATCATCATTGTCGATTTCATCGACATGGACCGCGAAGACCACCGCCAGGCGGTGCTGCTGGAGCTGGCCAAGGCGCTGGCGCGCGACCGCACCCGCGTCACCCTGAACGGCTTTACCAGCCTGGGCCTGGTGGAAATCACCCGCAAGCGCACCCGCGAAAGCCTGGCGCATGTGCTGTGCGAACCCTGCCCCACCTGCCAGGCGCGTGGCGAAATCAAGACCGCGCAAACCGTCTGCTACGAAATCCAGCGCGAAATCGTGCGCGAGGCGCGCCAGTTTGAAGCCAAGGGCTTTCGCATTCTGGCCGCCCAGCCCGTCATCGACATGTTTCTGGACGAAGAATCGCAAAGCCTGGCCATGCTGATTGATTTTATTGGCAAGCCCATCTCGCTGGCAGTGGAAAGTCAGTACGCCCAGGAGCAGTTCGACGTTGTCCTGCTGTAAAGTGGCCTCATTTGCATGACTTGCCCCGCCCCGCCGGCAGGCCTGCTGGCGGGGCGCTGTTTTTGCCGGAACCCTGAACATGACCACACCGACCGACCCCGTATGGGACGCCGTGCGCCGCGAAGCCGCCGCCAGCGCTGCTGATGAACCGCTGCTGGCCAGCTTTCTGCACATGACCGTGCTGCGCCACCGCACCCTGGAAGCCGTGCTCAGCTTTCATTTGTCCACCAAGCTGGCCACCTCGGTGATGGACAGCCGTGCGCTGATGGAGCTGATCGACGAAGCCCTGCAACAGGACAACGCCCTGCGCGCCGCCATGCGCGCCGACATGGAAGCCTGCTATGTGCGCGACCCAGCCTGCGACGCCTATTCCACCCCACTGCTGTACTACAAGGGCTTTCACGCCCTGCAAGCCTACCGTGTCACCCACTGGCTGTGGGGCCAGGGGCGCAAGACACTGGCGCTGTTTTTGCAAAACCGCATTTCCGAAGTGATGGGCGTGGATATCCACCCGGCGGCGCAGATTGGCTGCGGCGTGATGCTCGACCACGCCACCGGCTTTGTGGTCGGTGAAACCGCGGTGATTGGCAATAATGTGTCGATCCTGCAGGGCGTGACGCTGGGCGGCACCGGCAAGGAATCCGGCGACCGCCACCCGAAAATTGGCGATGGTGTGCTGATTGGTGCCAACGCCACCGTGCTGGGCAATATCCGCGTGGGCGAAGGGGCCAAGATCGGTGCTGGCAGCGTGGTGCTCGCCCCGGTACCAGCGCACGCCACCGTGGCCGGCGTACCGGCCAAAGTGGTGGGCAACACCGGCCACGACGCCCCGGCGCTGAGCATGGACCAGCACTTTGACGGCGACGAAGGCTGTGGCGTGTGCCCGGTGCGCGGCCCGCAACATGGCTGAACTGCGCTACCTCACCGGCTACCCGCCGCATCTGATCGAGCAAGTGGCGGCGCTGCGCGACCAGGGCCGGCTGGGCGACTGGCTGCAACAACGCTACCCGGATGGCGCGCACGACATTCAGTCCGACCGCGCGCTGTACGACTACACCCAGGCGCTGAAACAACGCGGCCTGAAAACCACCCCGGCGCTGCACAAAGTGCTGTACGACAGCCAGCAGCACCCGGTGCGCGGGACATTAGGCACCCACACCCGCGCCGCCCGCGTACAGGGCGGCAAACTGAAAACCCGCCACGAAATCCGCATCGGCGCGCTATTCCGCGACGCGCCCGAGCCGATGCTGCGCATGATCGTCGCCCATGAACTCGCCCACCTGAAGGAAAGCGAACACAACAAGGCGTTTTATCAGCTGTGCGAGCACCTGGCACCGGGCTATGCGCAACTGGAGTTTGATACGCGGGTGTGGTTGGTTTGGCGGGAGGGGGTGTAAGATATGAAAAAAATAGGGATAGAAGATTTATGTATATAACAAGTTTTCGCTTGCAGAATTTTTGCCGTCTACGCCAGATTGAGGTAAGAATTCCACATCGCTCTCAAAAGGGTTGGCATGTCATTATTGGCGATAATGCCTCAGGTAAAAGTAGCATCTTAAAAGGGATTGCTAGCGCTTTAATAAATCGACCTGATTTTCCTGCTTTGCGAATTAATAGTGACATCTTTGTTCGTAGCGGTGAGAAAAATGCCGATGTTATTGTTATGACAGCCCCAGACAATGATTATGACGAAGTCAAGACAGGAAAAAGAAGGCCCGGCCTATTCGGTGCATTTTTCAACAAAGAGCTGGCTCTTTCTCTATTTGCTTTTTCTGGTCAACTAAAATCTGATCACGAGGAAGTTTCAGATAACTTTCTGCTCGTTCCAAATCTTGTAAAAGTCAACGAACAGTCAAGATTTAACGAGTCAATAGATGATATCCCAGATGTATGTGCTAAAGAGCTTAGGCTGAGCTACTGTCATGGCTGGTTTTCTGCCTCCTACGGGCCATTTCGTCGTCTTACCGGTGGCAACCCTCAGTGGCAAGATCTTTCTAACGTAGCTCCACGAGCAGCCGCTCATATCACTTTATTTGACGAATCTGCAGCGCTGACTGATGTGCTGGACTGGCTGAATGACTTGGATCGACGTCAGCTCAAAGAGCAATCACGACGGAAACCCGGCGACCCCGAACCAGAGTCTGCGCGCATTTTCAACGGCGTTCGCCACTTCATTAACCACAGTGAGTTATTGCCCGGCGGCGTACAGTTTATCGAAGTGAATCTGGATGGCGTGCCGGTATTCTGCGACGCCAATGACCATGAGGTCACCGTCACCCAGCTGAGCGATGGCTTTCGTTCGATTTTGAGTGTGGCATTTGATCTGGTGCGGCAGTTGATTCGTGTCTATGGCCTGGACAAAGTGTTTCCGCCGGGCAAATCAGACATCACCAGCTTCCCCTTGCCTGGCGTGGTGCTGATCGACGAGGTGGACGCGCACCTACACCCCACTTGGCAAACCCGCATTGGCCAGTGGTTCACCACGCATTTTCCTGAAATGCAGTTCATCGTCACCACCCACAGCCCGCTGATTTGCCGTGCCTGCGAGCAAGGCACCATCTGGCGTTTGTCGCCGCCGCGCGGCGAGGGCGGCATTGAGCAGATCACCGGGGCAGAAAAAGACCGACTGGTGTATGGCAATGTGCTGGATGCGTATGAAACGCAAGCCTTTGGTGCCCACATGAGCCGGGGCGAAGAAGGCCGGCAGGCGCAGCAGGAATATCTCGACCTGTATTACAAGCGACTTTACGACGTGCCAATGAACGAGAAAGAAAAAGCGCGCCTTGAACAACTGGAAGCGGTGTTTCACAGCCATGTTGCCATTGACGAAGATTGATGCGGCCACCTGGCCGGACAGCGCCTTACAGCATTTGCAAGCTATTCAAGCTGAAATTGACGCTTGCGCCGACTTTGACCTGCGTGCAAAAAAAGCAGATTCAAAATGGAACAGCAAAACCCGTAGCCAGGCGGGGGAACAGGCATTTGCCAAGGTGCGCGAGCAGCTAAAGCAGGAAAGCGTTGGCGCTGGCTTGTGTTGTTATTGCGAGCAAAACGAGGCGACGGACATTGAGCATGTCCTGCCCAAGTCTTTGTTTCCTGGGCAGGCCTTTGCGGCTCACAATTATTTATTGGCCTGCAAAACCTGCAATACCGGCCATAAGCTCGACAAGATGGCGGTCTTTGTGCCATCTGGCTCGGCAGTCAGCCAATCCTTGGGCCGTCAGGAAGAGCCCGCCAGTCAAGACATGGCGTTTATCCATCCGCGCAAGGAGAATCCGCTGGCCTTGATGTTGCTGGATTGGAAAACCGGACTATTTGCGGCACACCCGAAAACTGCGCCAGCAGGCAGCCGGGAAAAGCAAAAAGTGCTGAATACCATAGAGATTTTGGGGCTGAATACGCGGGATGCCTTGGTGAACTGCAGGCAAAATGCTGTCAAGGATTACCAACGTTTGCTGCGCGAATATGTGAACATCAAACAGGCGACCAACCACAAAGAATTGGACGAAGCCTCCGGCGGCCACCCAGAAATAGACCCCTCGGTGCCATTGGCAACAGAACAGCAACGCCTGTTGAGTTGTATCCGAGCACAGATTGCCCGTCAGCCGCACCCTGCCGTGTGGGTGGAAATATGGCGCTCACCAGCCACACCGAAAAAAATGCGCGAGTGGATGGGGGACGCACAGGAGCTTTCACCGTTGCCTGGACTGAGTATAACTTTCAAATAATTTATCCGGTCGTTGCGGGAGAAGCCTGGGGCTCACGCGGGCGCACCCGTACAATCACTTCAATCTGTTCCAGCTCCAGCCCGTCGGGCAGGGTGGGCTGGCCGCTCAGGGTCAGGCTGTTGACCGGGATGTCGGTCAGCTCGCCGGTGGCGCTGTTGTACAGGTGGTGGTGGGGTTCGGGGTTGGAGTCAAACATGGTTTTTCCGGTCTCGATGGCCAGCTCGCGCAGCAGCCCTCTGGCGGTAAACAGCTTGAGGGTGTTGTAGACCGTGGCGCGTGACAGGTCGCCGGTGTATTGCGCGGCGCGTTGCAGCACCTGTTCGGCGCTCAGATGCACCGGCTGGGGCAAGAGCACGCGGGCAATGGCCAGGCGCTGCGCGGTGACCGGAATGCCTGCGCCGAGCAGGCGGCGGGCCATTTCCGGTTCGGCAGGAAGCGGCAAGGCAATGGTCATGGCAAACCCCTGATAACGGAAACACAGTCGAGCACGATCGCTGTCCTGGCCTCCGTTGTCAAGCGGATGCCGCCGGCCTGCTCAGGGCAGGCCGGCGGTCAGCCAATGGGGGGCACCCCACTGGGGTGTGCTCAATCAAACGGACGCGGGCGCGGGGTGCTGTCGGTGGACGGCGGCAGGATGGGCAGCTTGAAGTCGGGCTGCTTGCCGGTCAGGGTTTTCAGGAAGCTGACCACATCGCTGATTTCCTGCTCGCTGAACTTCTTGCCCAGTTGCAGGCGGCCCATCACGTCCACCGCCTGAGCGAGCGTGGCGGCTTCGCCGTCGTGGAAGTACGGATAGGTGAGTTCCACATTACGCAGGGTGGGCACCTTGAACAGGAAGCGGTCGGCGTCCTTGCCGGTCACGCCCACGCGGCCTTCTGCGGCATTGGCGGTCTTGTACGGCTCAACCACGCCCATTTTCTGGAACGAGGCCCCGCCGGCATTCGGGCCGTTATGGCAGGCCACACAGCCGCTGGTCTTGAAGGTTTGGTAGCCGCGCAGTTCCTGGGCGGTCAGTGCTTTCTTATTGCCTTTCAGCCATTGGTCAAACCGGCTGTCCGGGGTGACCAGGGTGTCTTCAAACGCGGCAATCGCGGTGGTGACCTTGCCCATGTCCACGGTGCGGCTGCCAAACACCTTGTTGAATTCATTCACGTATTGCGGAATCGAGCGCAGCACGTCAACGGCCAGCTCGTGGGTGAAGCCCATTTCTTTCGGGTTGGCAATCGGGCCGCCGGCCTGTTCCTGCAGGTTTTTGGCGCGGCCATCCCAGAACTGGGCCACGTTCAGCCGGGCGTTGAGCACGGTGGGCGAGTTGATTGGCCCTTGCTGCCAGCGGTCGCCAATCGAGGTTTTCAGATTGTCGGTGCCGCCCATGCTCAGGTTGTGACAGGAATTACAGGAAATAAAACCGGATTTGGACAGGCGCGGATCAAAGAACAGCTTTTTGCCCAGCTCAACCATGGCCGGGTGTTGTCCCTTGGCGACAGGTACCGGCTGAATCGGTTCAGCAGCCCAGGCGGTGGCTAGCAGGCCAGACAGCGCCAGGGTGCCATGAATGGCCAGGTGGATCAGTTTCATGATAACTCCTTCTATCCTCAGGTAAAAATCGATCAGGACCAGGCAGTGACGGCCACTTCTTGGTGGTGGCCCTATGGTTTAGACTTTGTCTAAACAGCACTGTAGCCGTGGGGCACCTTTCGATCTTGATCCAGGTCAAGCCCCTGGCAGGTTCGCCCGGCATCAGGCTGGGCGGACGGGAAAGGCCATGATCTGGCTGAGGTGTGCCGCAAGGGCGCAGCGCACCATGCAAACGGCGTCAGGATTTTTCCAGGCGGAAGTGCGCCATGCTTTCCTGCAGCAGCTGGGCCTGAGCGCCCATTTGCTCGGCGGTGGCGGCCAGTTGCTCCGATGCCGACGCGGTGTGCTGGGTAGACTGGTTGAGCAGGCCCATGGCCCGGTTGATCTGCTCCACGCCGGTGGCCTGTTCGGCGCTGGATTGGGCAATCTGCTGCACCTGCACCGAAGTCTGGCTGATGGCCGGGACCATTTTTTCCAGCAATTGCCCGGCCTGTTCCGCCTGTTTGACGCTGCTGCCGGCCAGTTGGCCGATATCCTGGGCGGCCAGTTGCGAACGCTCTGCCAGTTTGCGCACTTCGCTGGCCACCACGGCAAACCCCTTGCCGTGGCTGCCGGCGCGGGCGGCTTCGATGGCGGCGTTCAGCGCCAGCAGATTGGTCTGGTAGGTGATGTCGTCGATGATGCGGATTTTTTCGGCAATCTGGCGCATGGCATCGACGGTGCTGGCCACCGCCTGCTCGCCAGCCTGCGCTTCGCTGGCAGCCTGGGCGGCCAGTCCATCGGTGTGGCGGGCGCTGTCGGCGTTGTGCTCGATGGCGGCGCTCATTTGTTCCATGGCCGAGGAGGTTTCTTCCACCGACGCCGCCTGAGTGGACGCCGACTGTGCCAGCGACTGCGAGGTGGTGGATACCTGATCGGCGGCGTTGCTCAGCTGGTCAGACGCGGCGCGGATTTCGCCAATCATTTGCGCCAGATGCTGCAAGGTGTATTGCAGCGAGGATTGCAGCTCGCCCAGCTCGTCGCGGGCTTCCACTTCCACAGTGGCAGTCAGGTCGCCCTGCGCCAGCTGGCGGGCCACGTCGGCGGTGCGGTGAATGGCGGCCAGCACCCGGTTTACCAGCAGGCCAAACAGCAGGCCCAGCAGCAGCATGGTCAGGTTGGCTGCCAGCGATACCCCCACCCGCCAGCGCGCCTGGTCTCCCAGGCTGAGCACCTGCTGGTGAATGCCGTCGGCCAGTTGGTCTTCCAGCGCCTTCATGGCGTCGATCTTGCGGGTGATGGTGGCAAACCACTGGTCCGGTGCAATGGCAAAGCCGCCCTGATGCACCCGCTCCAGCACCCGTTTGCGCAGGGCAGCGGTGTCTTGTGCCGCTGGGGTGGCCAGCAGTGCCTCCAGCGCCTGGCGCGAGGCCGGGCTGGCCTGCTCCTGAAACTGGCGCAAAAACAGCTCCTGCGTGGTCAGAATGCCCAGCAGGCGGCGATAGAGGGCGTCGTCCAGCGCGCTGTCGGCAGTGGCAATGGCGTTAATGGTGGCGCGTTCGCGGCCTGCCTGTTCCTTGGCGTTGATAAAGCGCACATACGCCGACAGTTCGCGGGTCAGCGTCACATCGCTGGCCTGCGCCGGCATTTGCGCCAGCACCGCCAGATAGGCGTCGATGGTGGCGGTATACTGGCCAAATGACGTGGGCGCGCTCACCGTCAGCGCAGAAATCCCGGCACGGGCACCCAGCACGGCGTTGAGCTGGCGGTCGGCTTCGCTCAACGCGCTTAGCGCGGCAGCGCCCAGCACCTGCTGATCCTGCTCGGCCAGATAGCGGCGCAACATCTGGTGGGCAGCGTCGGTGGCGTCACGCTGGCTGGCCAGCTCGGTGGCAAAACGTTTGCCCTGCGCGCCAATCCAGCCGGCAGACAGGCCGCGCTCCTTTTGCAGTGAATGCACCACCGCGCTGATGCGCTGGGCGGATTGCTCCAGTGCCTGCATTTGCTGCAGGCGCTGCAGGGTGTGCCAGCTTGACCAGGCATCGCTGAGCGCATACCCCATCACCCCCAGCAGGGTCAGGCTGAACAGCAGGTAGAGACGGACGCGAATCGAGCGCCAGCCAAAAGATTGCAAATGCATGATGGTCTTCCCCTCTGAGGTCTGGCCGGGTGTGCTGCCCTGGTGGCGTACAGGGTGGCAGCGGACATATCCGGTCGGTGTGCCAGGGCGCAGGCAGGCCCCGATCGTATTGGCATCATGCCAGTGTCAGGGATTCTGCCTGTAGGGGTCAATTGGGAGTTGTACGGGATTTGCGCTGACGCAGTGCGCGGCAAGCCCCGCCGTTCAGGGCGGGGAAGGATAGCGCGGACGGCGTAGCCGTCCTTGCCGTCGATGGGGGTGGGCTGTAAAAATACCCGTATGCAACGCCTTCAAGCCTACAAATACGAACTGATGCCGACCAGCGAACAGCAGCGCGACATGCGCCGCTTCGCTGGCTCGCGCCGTTTCGTGTTCAACAAGGAATTGGCCTTGCAAAAGGAGCGCTACGAGCAAGGCAAGAAGAAGCTCGGCTACGCAGGGCTGTGCAAGCTGCTCACCGAGTGGCGCAATGGATCTGAAACGCCGTGGCTGGCCGATGCGCCCGTTCATCCGCTGCAGCAGACGCTCAAGGACCTGGAGCGCGCTTACGCCAACTTCTTCGCCAGACGCGCTGATTTTCCGCGTTTCAAGAAGAAGGGCCAGTCCGACAGCTTCCGTTATCCAGACCCGAAACAGATCAGGCTCGACCAGGCCAATGCCCGAATCTTCCTGCCCAAGCAAGTCCAGAATCCAGCGCATTCACGCCCGGATCGGCAACGCCCGCCGCGATTATCTGCACAAAGCCACGACCACGATCAGCCAAAACCACGCGATGGTGTGTATCGAGGACTTGCAGGTGAGGAACATGTCCAAATCGTCGGCAGGCAGCCCCGAAAAGCCGGGGAAGCAGGTTCGGGCCAAGTCTGGCCTGAACAAGTCCATCCTTGATCAAGGATGGTTCGAATTCCGTCGCCAACTGGACTACAAGCTGGCGTGGAGCGGTGGACATCTCATCGCCGTGCCGGCGCAGAACACCAGCCGGACGTGTCCGTGCTGCGGCCATGTGTCGGCGGACAACCGCCAGACGCAAGCCCGGTTCCAGTGTGTGGAATGCGGTTTCGAGGAAAACGCCGATCTGGTCGGCGCGATCAATGTGCTAAGGGCGGGACACGCCCAGTTAGCCTGTGAAGTGAGCGGTGCGGTCATGCCGCCAGCAGCAGGAACCCGCCGAAGCGACTCAGGGGCGGTTCAATGCCGCGCCTGAGCGCCGTAGGAATCTCCAGCCTTTAGGCCGGGGAGGATGTCAAGCAAGAAGGCAGAAGCGCCCAGCTCAGGCCAGAGGCTCAGGCCGGATCCGGACAGGATGGCGGCGTGGTGGTGGTTGCCGCTCAGCGTTCTGGCAACCGGGCGTTGCCATTGGCCAGCAGGCGTGGATCTGCATTCGCGGACAGGGCCGGGGTGGCATCTGGCTGGGTGCTCCAGTCGCATTCACCATCGTGGCTGACCCGCCAGCTATTGAATTCTTCCAGCGGCAAGGCTCTGGCAATCAGATAGCCTTGCGCCACATCGCAGCCCAATAACGCCAGCTCGCGGTACTGCGTGGCGGTTTCCACCCCTTCCGCCACCACTTTCAGCCCCAGCGCGTGGCCCAGGCTGATGGTGGACAGCACGATCGAGCGATTGTGCAGGTTAAGGTCCATGATAAAGCTGCGGTCGATTTTCAGCTCGTTCACTGGCAGGTGGCTCAGATAGGACAGGGAGGAATAGCCGGTGCCAAAGTCGTCGATGGCCAGGCGATGGCCCGCTTCGTGCAGGGCGTCGAGCGTGGTGCGCGCTTGTTCGGGGTCGGCCATCAGCCCGCCTTCGGTGATTTCCAGGCATAAGTCGATGGCCAGCGCGTCGTGGCGGCGCAGGGCGGCGGCCACCCGGCGGGGGAAATCCGGGTCTTCCAGATCGTGGATGGCGACGTTGATCGACACGGTCAGTGGATGGCCGCTGGCACGCCAGGCCGCCACCTGCTCGGCCACCTGGTTAAGCAGCCAGTCGGTCAGTGAGCGGATGCGCCCGGTTTGTTCGGCAAACGGAATAAACGCCGACGGCGGCACCCAGCCGCGCTCCGGATGCCGCCAGCGCACCAGCGCCTCGGCCTGCACCAGCTGGCCCCGGTTGATGCTGACCTGCGGCTGGTAGAACACATGCATTTCATGCTGTTCGATGGCCCGGCGCAGCTCGCCCAGCAGCGACAGCTGCTCGCGCCGGCTACCCACTTGTTCGGCGTTGTATTCGCTCCATGGCTTGTGCGCCTGCTTGGCAGCGTACAGCGCCACTTCGGCGTTGCGCAGCAGCAGGCCGGCCTGTTCACCATGCACCGGGAAACGGACAATACCCAGGGTAACGGTCAGGTCGATATGCTGGTCGGCCAGGGTGAATGGCTCGCCCTCCAGCGCCTGAAACACCTGCCGGTACAGGGTGTTGCTGTCGTAGGCGGGCAGGCCGGTGACCAGCAGGGCAAACACATTGCCGCCCAGCCGGTGTACCCGGCTGTCGTTGGGCCACAAGTCGGACAGCCGTGAGGTGGCCACCTGCAGCACCAGGTCACCAGCGGCAAAGCCCAGCAGGTCGTTGATGGCGCGGAAGCGGTCGAGGTGTACCAGCATCAGCACCCCAGGCTGCTGGGTGGCCAGCGCAGCGGTCAGCGCTTCATCCAGCGCCAGGCGGTTGCCCAGGCCGGTCAGTTCGTCACGGTAAATCAGCTGCAGCATGGCCTGTTCGCGCTGGGCAATGGCTTCGCCCATGGCGTTCAGCCCGCCGGCCAGCTGGGCCACTTCGTCCTCGCCGTGGTCATTGATGCGGGCGCTGTAGTCGCCTTCGGCAATCCGTTCGGTCACATTCAGCAAGGCCCGCACCGGACGGGTCAGGTGCCGCGCCACCCACCATGACAGCAGCAGCGACAGCAGGAAAATCCCCAGGCCAATCAGCAGCGAGGCATACAGCGCTTCCTGGCCACGCGCGTGCAGATAGGCAATATCAATGTCGGCACCCACCACATAGCGCAGGCCATCCGGGCGCACGCCAGGGACAAACAGCGAGCGAAACTGGCCAAACTGGTCGGTGTATTCGGCAAAGTGCGGCTGGCCATCCCGAAATGCCTGCACCAGCGCCGGCGGCGGCTCGCGGTAGGCTTGCAGATAGTGGCCGTAGTTGTCGGTGCGGATTTCCTGGTCGGAAGCCGCGTCGGCCAGATAGCGCACCTGGCCCTGTTCTTCAATAAAGGCGTACACGTAACGCAAGCCAGCTGCCTGGCTGTATTGGTGCAGCGCACGGGTGTGTTCGGCGTACTGGGCGGGCGGCTTGGCGTTGAGTGGCTGATCAAGATAGCCGGCAGGCAGCATGCGCGCCACGGCGTGAGCGGCGGCGGTCAGGCGGGCATCGGCGGCTTCGTAGATGGTATCGGTTTTGATCTGGTACACAAACAGGGTGTAGGCCGCCGTGGCCAGCATATTGATGGCGGTGAACACCAGCAGGATCTTGGCCTGCACGCCCCATGGTTTGCTGAGTTTCATCTGCCTTTTCCGTGCTGCGGTGTGAGCTTCGCGGTGGGCGCGCGTGAGTAGGGGGCACGCATGCCGGACGAAAGTTTAGCACGTTGGGCACGCTTGGCGATGCTGCGAGCGCCCGGCAGCGCGACATCGCGCCACCGGGCCTGGCGGATGATGCCCGGTTGGGAGAAATGACCGGCGCTCCAGAATGAATTCAAAAATGAATTTATTCAATTTTGAATTCATTACCGCTTGATCAATGGCCGGTTCTTATGAATGCTCATCAAAATGCCAAAACCAATCAGCAGGGTAACCATGGCGGTGCCGCCATACGACACCAGGGGCAGTGGCACGCCCACCACCGGCAGGATACCCGCCACCATGCCCATATTGACAAAAGCATAGGTAAAGAACGATAGGGTGATCGACCCGCCCATCAGCCGGCCAAACAAGGTGGTGGCTTTGGCGGTGATCATCAGGCTGCGGGCAATCACCAGCAAGTACAGCACCAGCAGCAGCAGGTTGCCGGCCAGGCCAAATTCTTCGGCGTACACGGCAAAAATGAAGTCGGTGGTGCGCTCAGGGATGAACTCCAGGTGGGTTTGCGTGCCGCTGAGCCAGCCCTTGCCAAACGGGCCGCCCGAGCCAATGGCAATCATCGACTGGATGATGTGATAGCCGGCACCCAGCGGGTCGGTGGTCGGGTCGATCAGGGTGAGTACCCGTTTACGCTGGTAGTCGTGCAGCATGTTCCACACCAGCGGCAGGCTGGCGGCAAAAAGCAGCGCGCCGGTGGCCATCACCTTCCACGGCAGGCCGGCCAGAAACAGCACAAAAAACCCCGAGGCCATGATCAGCGTGGCGGTGCCCAGGTCGGGCTGCTTGAGAATGAACAGCGCTGGCACGGCAATAATCAGCGCCGCTACCCCAAAATGCTGCCAGCGCAGGGCATTTTCGTGTTTCTGGAAATACCAGGCCAGCATCATCGGCACCATGATTTTCAGGATTTCCGACGGCTGGATCCGGGTAACACCCACATGCAACCAGCGCCGCGAGCCATTGACTACCTCGCCAAACAGCGCCACGCCCAGCAACAGCAAGACCCCAACCACATAGCCCGGCACCGCCAGCTGCATCAAGAACTGCGGTTTGATATTGGCCACCGCCCACATGATGCCCAGCGAGATCAGCATGAAGGTGAATTTATTGGTCACCTTGTCCAGATTCTGGTTGGACGCTGAAAACAGCACCACCAGGCTCAGGGTGAAGATGGCAATCACCAGCCAGAACAGCCAGCCGTCAATCGGGGTGTGCAGCCGGGCCCAGGCCCGGCGCAGCAGGTAGTAATCGTTCATTCCACGGGTTCCTCGGCAGAGCCGGCAGCCTGGCTGCTGTCCGCCTGGCTGGGGGTGGCACCGCGCGGCGGTTTCACCAGCGGGCTGTCCGGGCTGGATACGCCGCTGCG
Organism: Aquaspirillum sp. LM1; assembly: GCF_002002905.1. Lineage (NCBI taxonomy): Bacteria > Pseudomonadati > Pseudomonadota > Betaproteobacteria > Neisseriales > Aquaspirillaceae > Aquaspirillum > Aquaspirillum sp. LM1. The sequence continues at coordinate 3,202,790 of NZ_CP019509.1, forward strand.
CCGACCGGTCAGATAATAGTCAAACAGCTCGCGGGCAATCGGTGCGGCGGCGGCGGCACCCCAGCCGCCATTTTCCACAATCACCGCAATCGCCATTTTTGGCGCCTCCACCGGGGCAAAAGCCACAAACCAGGAGTGGTCACGGTGGATTTCTGCCAGTGCCGAGGCATTGTATTTGGCCCCCTGCTTGATCTGCACCACCTGGGCGGTACCGGTTTTGCCGGCCATGGTGTAGCTCAGGCCGGCACCAATCCGCGCCGCAGTGCCGCCGGGTTTCAGCACGGCTTCCATGGCGGATTTCACAAAGGCCAGATTGGCCGGGTTGTGGTGATTGTCGCGCACTGGCGCGGCGGCCACTTTGCTGACTTCGCCGGTTTTCAGGTTTTCGATTTCCTTGACCACATGCGGCTGATACACCACGCCGTTATTGGCCAGAATCGCAATGGCGTGCGCCACCTGCAGCGGGGTGTAGGTGTTGTAGCCCTGGCCAATGCCGATCGGCACCACATCCGCCGGCGTCCAGGTGCGGGCGGCTTCCGGGTAGCGCTTGCCGGCAAAACGTTTGCGCTTCCATTCCTTGCTGGGCAGCACCCCCCTGGCTTCGCCATCCAGGTCGATGCCGGTCTGGCTGCCAAAACCAAACTTGGCCAGTTGCGGAGACAGCCGGTCGATGCCCATGTCCCAGGCCAGCTTGTAGTAGTAGGTGTCAGACGACACCTGGATTGAACGGAACATATTCATGCTGCCCCAGCCGGTGGGCTTGGAGTCGCGGAAGCGGTGGCTGCTGCCCGGCAGGGAAAAATAGCCCGGATCGGGAATGGTGTAGCTGGGTTCGCGGAATTTGGTTTCCAGCGCGGCCATGGCCATGAACGGCTTGAAGGTGGAGCCCGGCGGATACAGGCCGCGCAGCGCGCGGTTGACCAGCGGTTTTTTCCAGTCTTCGTTCAGGTCTTTCCAGCTCTGGCTGTCGATGCCATCAATGAACAGATTGGGGTCGTAGCCGGGTTTGGACACAAACGCCAGCACGCCGCCGGTGCTGGGGTCGATGGCCACCAGCGCGCCGCGCCGGTCGCCAAAGCTGTCCCAGGCCAATTTTTGCAGCTCGATATCCAGCGCCAGCTTGAGGGTATGACCATTGCTGGGCAGCACCCGGCGCAAGGTGCGCACCGCGCGGCCACCGGCGTCAGTTTCCATTTCTTCAAAACCCGCGGTGCCATGCAGCACTTTTTCGTAGGTGTATTCCAGCCCGGTTTTGCCGATGTGGGTGCTGCCGCGATAATCAGCCAGCTCGTCGTTGTCTTCCAGCGCCTGCTGTTCTTTCTGGTTGATCCGGCCAATATAGCCGACCACATGCGAGGTGATTTCCTTGAACGGATAATCGCGGAACAGCCGCGCCTTGACCTCTACCCCCGGAAACCGCCAGATATTGGCCGACACTCGGGCCACTTCTTCGTCACTGAGCTTGATTTTCAGCGGAATCGATTCGAAATTGCGGCTTTCCTCGGCCTGCTTGCGAAAGCGTTTGATATCCCGTGGGCCAAGCTCGACCAGTTGGCCAAGCCCGTCCAGCGTGCGGCTGAGGTCTTCAATCTTGTACGGGGTCAGTTCCAGCGTGTAGGCCGAGTAGTTTTGCGCCAGCACCACGCCATTGCGGTCAACAATCAGCCCACGGTTGGGAATGATCGGCACCAGCGAGATGCTGTTGTTTTGTGCCAGGGTGGCAAAGTGCTCGTGCTGGTACACCTGCAGCCAGGCAAAGCGCCCGGCCAGAATGGCAAAGCCCAGCAACATGCCGGCAAACGCCAGCAGCAGGCGCAGCTGAAACTGATTGTCCGCCTGCTGCGGGGCGGTAAAGCGAGACACCATGACTGGTTTACCCCGGTGTGCCGCGACGTTGCGGAATCAGCAGGACATTGGTCAGCAAGGGCCAGAACACCGCGCCGACAAACGGGGCAATAAAATACTCCCAGCCGGCAAACAGCGAGCCTGTGGTCATTCGCGCCAGCACCATCAGTGTCTGATTGACCAGCAGCAATACCAGCACCACCAGGGTTTGCTGGCCCAGGTTGTACATCACCACCTGACGCTGGCGGGCCAGAATCAGGTAACTGCTGACGCTATACGCCAGTGCATGCTGGCCAAACACGCTGGCGCTGGCCACGTCGGCAATCAGCCCCACGGCAAATGCCCAGCCGATGCCAAACCGGCGCGGCTGGTTCAGCGTCCAGTACAGCACCAGCAGGGCGGTGAGATCCGGCACCCAGCTGGCCAGGGCCATATCCAGTGGTAGCAGTTCGACGGCAATGGCCACCAGAAAGCTCAGCACAATCCAGCGGGTCTTGATTGGTTTCAGAAACTCTTTGGGACGGTCAAACGCCATGGCTTATTCATCACTCGCATGTTTTCGGCGGGACTTCTGCTTGGGCACCGGCGCGGGTTCGGGGCGCGGCGGCAGGTTCAGCGTTTCGTTCAGCACCAGCAGCGTGCGGTTTTCCGCCACCCCGGCCAGTGGGGTACAGTCGATCCGGGCAAACGGCGAGCCACTGTTGCGGTCCACCAGCCCCACCCTGGCCACCGGCAGGCCAGCGGGGTACACCCCGTCAATGCCCGAGGTCACCAGCAAATCGCCCACCCGGATATCGGCATGCGCGGCCACATGGCGCACTTCGGTCTGGCCGCCCATGCCGTACAGCACGGCGCGCAGGCCGTTGCGCTGCACCATCACCGGCACCGGGTGGTTGCGTTCGATCAGCAGGGTCACTTCGGCGGTCAGCGGCTGCACCCGGGTGATCTGGCCCACCAGGCCTCGGGCGTCAATCACCGGCAGGCCGGCCTGCACACCATCGTGGCTGCCCTTGTCGATGATCAGCGTATAGGTGAACGGGTCACGGCTGGTGTAGACAATTTCTGCCGCCAGCGTGCTGCCGGGATGCTGGCCGCGCAGACCCAGGGTCTGGCGCAGTTCGGCGTTTTCCCGTAGCAGCGCGGCCTGACGCTGCAAGCGGGCCTCCAGCTCCAGCTGGTAGGTACGCAACACCTGGTTTTCGTGCGCCAGGGTGGTTTGCGTGGTGACCAGATCATCCAGCTGGCGCAAACCTTCCGGCGGTGCGGTCACCAGCCATTGCATCGGGTAGAGCAGCACCGACAGCGCGCCACGGGCGGGTTCGAGCAGCGCCAGCTTGGCGTCCGCCACCAGCAGCGCCAGCGACAGCGCGCAACAGACCAGCAAGCGGGTTAACGGCTTGGGCCCACGGCGAAAAAAACGGGGAGAGCTGGCGATATCCATCACATGCCATCAGGGGGATAACGGCTGTGCCGCGCGCGGATGCAACCGGGCGCGGCACAGACGGAAGGTATAAGGGCGGGGGTCAGTCGTTGGTGAACAGCGTGCCAACCTTGTCCATCTTGTCCAGCGCCCGGCCCGAGCCACGCACCACGCAGGTGAGCGGATCGTCGGCCACAAACACCGGCAGACCGGTTTCTTCCTGCAGCAGGCGGTCGATGTCGCGCAGCAGCGCGCCGCCGCCAGTCAGCACCATGCCCTTTTCGGCAATATCGGCACCCAGTTCCGGCGGGGTTTGTTCCAGCGCAATCTTGACCGCAGAAACAATCTGGTTAAGCGGCTCGGTCAGCGCTTCGAGGATTTCATTGGACGATACGGTAAAGGCGCGCGGAATGCCTTCAGCCAGATTGCGGCCCTTGACTTCCATTTCGCGCACTTCTGCCCCCGGAAAGGCCGAACCGATGGTTTTCTTGATTTCTTCCGCGGTGGTTTCGCCAATCAGCATGCCGTAGTTGCGGCGGATATAGTTGATGATGGATTCATCAAACTTGTCGCCACCCACCCGCACCGAATTGGAATAGACAATCCCGCCCAGCGAGATCACGCCCACTTCGGTGGTACCGCCACCGATGTCCACCACCATCGAACCGGTGGCTTCTTCCACCGGCAAGCCAGCGCCAATGGCAGCGGCCATCGGTTCTTCAATCAGCTCGACGCGGCGCGCGCCGGCCCCCAGGGCGGATTCCTTGATGGCGCGGCGCTCCACCTGAGTGGAACCACACGGCACGCAGATGACGATGCGCGGGCTGGCGCTGAACAGCCGGCTGGGGCTGACCTTCTTGATGAACTGCTTGAGCATTTGCTCGGTGACGGTGAAATCGGCAATCACGCCATCTTTCATGGGCCGGATGGCCTGAATCGAGCCGGGGGTTCTGCCCAGCATTTTTTTCGCTTCCAGGCCAACAGCCAGGATGGATTTTTTGTTGGATGCGCCTTCGTGCATGATAGACACGACAGACGGTTCGTCCAGCACGATACCTTTGCCGGTCACATAAATCAGTGTGTTGGCAGTGCCAAGGTCGATGGCGAGGTCATGGGAAAAATAACCGGTAATCGAGCGAAACATCGTAGTCCTGTGTAGGCTGGCCCCATCGGCGCGGCAAGTGGCGCAGGCCGGTGAGGCAAAAAGTGGGTAGCAAGGAAGTCCGGCCTGCCGTGGCAGCCGACGGACAGGTTGACACGCTTGGATGACAACAGTTCCGCCCCCTTCGTGGCCGGCGCGGCAAGACAGCGGCTGGCGGTTGGGCGAAACCAGCGGACTATGATACCCTACAACATTCGGCAAATTAAAGTCTTAACGAGGTTTTTATGTCCCTTTCCGCCACCGATGTCAGCCGGATTGCACGGCTTGCCCGCCTGCGCATGGATGAGGCAGAAATCACCGCCGTACAAGGCCAGCTCAACGGGATTTTCAGCCTGATTGAGGCCATGCAGGCGGTCGACACCTCCGGTGTGGCGCCCATGTCGCACCCGCAGGATGTCAGCCTGCGCCTGCGCGACGACGTGGTCAGCGAAAGCGACCGCCGCGCCGCCTACCAGGCGGTGGCGCCCAGTGTGGAAAACGGTCTCTATCTGGTGCCCAAGGTCATCGAATAAACGTCTGTTGCTCCGCTATTTCCCCCGCTTTCTACCGTGTGCCCGTCATGAACTACACGCTTAAACAGCTTTCCGACGCGCTGGCTGCCGGCCAGATGTCCAGCCGCGAACTCACCCGCGACTCTCTGGCCCGCATCGACGCCCTCAATCCGCAGCTCAATGCCTTCATCACCGTCGACCACGACGGCGCGCTGGCCGCCGCCGATGCCGCCGACGCCGCCCGCGCCGCCGGCCAGGCCGGCACGCTGACCGGCATTCCGTTTGCGCACAAGGATGTGTTTGTCACCGAAGGCCTGCGCACCACCTGCGGCTCGAAGATGCTGGGCAATTTTATTGGCCCCTACGACGCACATGTGGTCAGCCAGTGCCGCAACGCTGGCCTGGTGCTGCTGGGCAAAACCAATATGGACGAGTTCGCCATGGGCTCGTCCAACGAAAACTCCGCCTTTGGTGCGGTGAAAAACCCGTGGGACCTGGCGGCGATTCCGGGCGGCAGCTCGGGTGGTTCGGCAGCAGCCGTGGCCGCCGGCCTGGTGCCAGTGGCCACCGGCACCGACACCGGCGGCTCGATCCGTCAGCCGGCCAGCCATTGCGGCATCACCGGCATCAAGCCCACCTACGGCACGGTCAGCCGCTACGGCATGGTGGCCTACGCCAGTTCGCTGGATCAGGGCGGGCCGATGGCGCGCACCGCCGAAGACTGCGCGCTGCTGCTCAATGTGATGGCCGGGTTTGACCCGCGCGACGCCACCTGCCTGGATCGCCCGAAAGAAGACTACACCCGCAGCCTGAACAGCCCGGTCGCCGGCCTGACCATTGGCCTGCCCAAGGAGTTTTTTGCCGCCGGCCTGGCCAGCGACGTGGCGCGGGTGGTCGACGCTGCCGTGGCGCAGTTCAAGGCGCTGGGTGCCAAGGTGGTGGAAGTCAGCCTGCCGAAAACCGAGCTGTCGATCCCGGCTTACTACGTGATTGCCCCGGCGGAAGCCTCGTCCAACCTGTCGCGCTACGACGGCGTGCGCTACGGTCATCGCGCTGCCGAGTACAAAGACCTCACCGACATGTACGAGCGCTCGCGCGCCGAAGGCTTTGGTGCCGAAGTCAAACGCCGCATTCTGGTGGGCACCTATGTGCTGTCGCATGGCTACTACGACGCTTATTACATCCAGGCACAGAAGATTCGCCGGCTGATTGCCGAGGACTTCCAGGCCGCCTTCCAGCAGTGCGACCTGATTCTTGGCCCGGTGGCCCCCACCGCCGCCTTTAACCTGGGCGAGAAGTCCGACGACCCGGTGCAAATGTACCTGTCCGACATCTACACCCTGGCAGTCAATCTGGCTGGCCTGCCCGGCATGAGCCTGCCCGCCGGCTTTGCCGACAATGGCCGCCCGGTGGGCGTGCAGCTGATTGGCAATTATTTTTCCGAGGCTGCCATGCTCGGCGCTGCGCATCAGTTCCAGCAGGCGACAGACTGGCACACCCGCACCCCGGCGCTGTGAGCGCCGGCCATTACGCCGCCCGCCCAACGACCGCGAAGGAATCCAAAGCATGAAATGGGAAGTCGTGATTGGTCTGGAAGTGCATACCCAGCTTTCCACCCAGTCGAAAATCTTTTCTGGCAGCAGCACCGCGTTTGGTGCTGCGCCCAACACCCAGGCCAGCGCAGTGGACATCGCCCTGCCTGGCGTGTTGCCGGTGATGAACCGTGCCGCCGTGGACAAGGCCATCCGCTTTGGCCTGGCCATCGGTGCCAAGGTTAACCGCACCTCGATCTTTGCCCGCAAGAATTACTTTTACCCTGACCTGCCCAAGGGCTACCAGATCAGCCAGTTCGAGCTGCCGGTGGTGGAAGGCGGCCAGATCAGCATTCTGGTGGGCGATGGCGAAAAAACCATCAACCTCACCCGCGCCCATCTGGAAGAAGACGCCGGCAAGAGCCTGCATGAAGACTTCCATGGCATGACCGGCATCGACCTTAACCGTGCCGGCACGCCGCTGCTGGAAATTGTGTCCGAGCCGGAAATGCGCTCGGCCACCGAAGCCGTGGCCTATGCCCGCGCACTGTATACGCTGGTGACCTGGCTGGGCATCTGTGACGGCAATATGCAGGAAGGCAGCTTCCGGGTGGACGCCAATGTGTCGATTCGCCCGTTTGGCCAGGCCGAATTTGGCACCCGCCGCGAAATCAAGAACCTGAACTCCTTCCGCTTTCTGGAACAGGCAATCAACGCGGAAATCCAGTATCAGATCGACCTGATCGAGGACGGCGGCAAGGTGCAGCAGGCCACGGTGCTGTTCGACCCGGACAGCGGCGAAACCCGCGCCATGCGCAGCAAGGAAGACGCCCACGACTACCGCTACTTCCCCGATCCAGACCTGCTGCCGCTGGTGATCCGCGATGAAGAAGTGGAGGCGATTCGCGCCGACATGCCGGAACTGCCGGGCGAAATGAAGCAGCGCTTTGTCGATAGCTTTGGCGTCTCCGCCTACGACGCCGGCCTGCTGACGCAATCGCTGGCGCTGGCGCGCTACTTTGAAGCTGCCGCCCAGGCCAGCCAGGGTCAAGGCAAGCTGGTGGCCAACTGGGTGAATGGTGAAATTGCCGCCCGGCTGAACCGCGAAGAAAAATCCATCGCCGACTGCCCGCTGTCAGCCCAGCGCCTGGCCGGGCTGGTGGTGCGGATTGCCGACAACACCTTGTCCAACAAGCTGGCCAAGCAGGTGTTTGACGCGCTGTGGGACAGCGAGCTGGACGCCGATGCCATCATCGAACGCGACGGCCTCAAGCAGGTGTCGGACAGCGGCGCGATTGAAAAACTGGTGGACGAAGCCATCGCCGCCAACCCCAAGGCCGTGGAAGAATTCCGCGCCGGCAAGGAAAAGGCGCTGAACGCGCTGGCCGGTCAGGTGATGAAGGCCAGCAAGGGCAAGGCTAATCCGGCGCAGGTGCAGGAGATTCTGAGGCAGAAGCTGGCGGGCTGAGTTTTTGCTTGGTGGTGCCATCACGCCGCGCCCGGCCTGTGCCGGGCGCGGCATTTTTGCGTGTGGCATTTCGCCTATGGGCTAAAACACTGTCTGGCCTGATTGGCCAGGAAGAAATTAAGAGGCTGAAACGAGGAGGTTAACGAGGCGGGATATCCGCCCGTAAGAAACATTGGTTCCCTGCCATTTCGGCGTTATCCCACTGGTACGTCGTCGTTGCTTGCGATGTGAACCAATCTTGCACTTTTTGGGTGACCCGTTCCATCTTATCGTTAGGGTTAGCTTGGTTGTACAGCCCAATAATTTGTTCACTTTTAGCAATTATTGACGGGGAGTTTGCTGAACGATCATTGACGTCAGGAAAAACGAACTTGCGAGGCATATGCGCGCTCCTAAATAGAAATTGTAGACAAGGTTAAGTGCGTATGGAAATCTAGTTTGTCAACCATTTTTTCTATAAATTCATATGGTTGGCTTGCTATGCTTCTGTGTTTTATGCACTTGTATATGAAAATGGTGACAGCCACCATCTTTTCAAGGGGCGGTCTCAAGAACCAAGAGCAACACTCTGCTAAGTGTTACGTCCCGTGTGATTGCCACCTCCCGCCGGACATGACCACTGGACCTTGCGCCTGTTGGCCGACAAGTTGGTGCAACTGGGGTACGCCGATTCGTTCAGCTACGAAACGGTGCGTCGGCTGTTAAAAAAACACCTTGAAACCGTGGCAGGTGCAGGAGTGGTGTATTCCTGAGGTCGGCGCTGAATTTGTTGCGCCGATGGAAGACTTGCTTGATCTGTACGCAGAACCCTACGATCCAGCGCGCCCGGTCGTCTGCTTCGACGAAAGTCCGAAGCAGCTGATTGGTGAGGTGCGCGAACCCATGCCGCCACAACCTGGCGCGCCCGCTCGGCAGGACACTGAATATCAGCGCAACGGCGTGCGCAATCTGATGATGATCTGCGAACCGAAGCGGGACTGGCGGGAGGTGCTGATCATGCAGCGCCGCACGAAGATCGACTTTGCTCACGCCATGCGGTACATCGTCGAATACTACCCGGACGCCGAAGTGATTCGGGTCGTCCTCGACAACCTGAACACCCACAAAACAGCCTCCCTCTACGAAGCGTTTAAGCCAGAAGAAGCCCACGCCATTGCCAGGAAGCTGGAGTTTCACTACACCCCTAGTAGCCAGTCACCATGATCTGAACAGATAATAGGCACAGCTGCTGCATACAGGACGGCACAACCCCGCTGAGGAAACCACCATGCCCGCCATCAAGTATCGTGTCACGCTGACAGATGACGAAGTCGAAATGCTGGAAGCCATACTGCGCAAGGGCAAGTGCGCAGCGCGCAAGCAAACGCGGGCCAGGATACTGCTGAAGGCGGCAGCGGGCTGTAAGGATACGGCGATCATGGAAGCCCTGGCCGTGTCCGCCACCATGATCCACCACACCCGGCAACGATGTGTCGAAGAAGGCGTCGAAGCCGCGTTGAGCGATAGACCGCGTCCTGGAAAAGCGCCGAAATTGACGGATAAGCAATGCGCCCATGTGATTGCCACCGCCTGTACCCCACCTCCCGCCGGACATGACCACTGGACCTTGCGTCTGTTGGCCGACAAGGTCGTACAACTGGGATACGCCGATTCGTTCAGTCACGAAACGGTGCGTCGGCTTTTAAAAAAACACCTTAAAACCGTGGCAGGTGCAGGAGTGGTGTATTCCTGAGGTCGGCGCCGAATTTGTTGCGCCGATGGAAGATCTGCTTGATTTGTACGCAGAACCCTATGATCCGGCACGCCCGGTCATCTGCTTCGACGAAAGCCCGAAGCAACTGATTGGTGAGGTGCGTGAACCCATACCGCCACAACCCAGCGCGCCCGCTCGTCAGGATACTGAATACAAGCGCAACGGCGTGCGCAATCTGATGATGATCTGCGAACCGAAGCGGGGCTGGCGGGAGGTGCTGATCATGCAGCGCCGCACGAAGATCGACTTTGCTCACGCCATGCGGCACATCGTCGAATGCTACCCGGACGCCGAAGTGATTCGGGTTGTTCTGGACAACCTGAACACCCACAAAACAGCCTCTCTCTACGAAGCGTTTCAGCCAGAAGAAGCCCGCGCCATTGCCAGGAAGCTGGAGTTTCACTACACCCCCAAGCATGGCAGTTGGCTCAACATCGCTGAGCTTGAGCTGGCGGTGCTGTCTAACATGTGTTTGTCGCAACGTATCGCCGATGAAGAAATGCTGCGACGCGAGGTTGAGGCCAATGTGCGTGAACGCAACGCCAACGCCATCCCCGTCAAGTGGAAGTTCTCCACTCAGGATGCCCGGCGTAAGCTTGCTCGTCTTTATCCTCGCGTTTCAACGTGACTGGCTACTAGATAGTGTCGTCACAAGACACGAGCCTAGTAGTCAGTCACGTTGAAACACGATGGCTCACGTTCCACGACGAACCACTCGCCGCGCCCCACCGCGTCATTCCCGCGCAGGCGGGAATCCAGGCGTGTCCACAGCGTACAGCGGGGTGAGCGCTCATCAGCGCTACCTGCGCCATGCCCACCGTGCACGCTGTGGCGCGGTCTGGGTTCCCGCCTTCGCGGGAACGACACCTGAGGTGAAACTCATGCCGAAAGCGCTCTAATCGCCTGTCAGTCGATTCAGATCATGGTGACTGGCTACTAGATGGCAATACAGCGAATCTGGGCCGCAGCCAGGAACGAAGCGGCATTCCTGGCATAGCGGGTGCAATGCCACGCCAGCGCTTGAGTTGCAAGAACACATTCTCGACCAGATGCCGGTGACGGTATAAATCTTTGTCATATTCGCGGCGTTCCTTCCGATTCTTGCGCGGAGGAATCACCACTTGCATGTCCTGTTGCTTCGCCTGTTCAACGATGGCGTTGCTGTCATAGCCCCGATCAGCCAGCAGGTGCAGTGCGTTCAAGCCTTCGATCAGGGCATGGGCTTGTGTGCAGTCCGCCGTCGTGCCTGAGGTGAGTAGAACGCGCACGGGCATGCCATGGGCGTCTACGGCCAGATGCAGTTTGCTGTTCAGCCCCCTTTTGTGACCCCCATCGCCTGATTGCCGCCGCGAGCGCCTGCTGCATGCGGATGGACCCTGGCATGGGTGGCATCGATCATCAGCCATTCGAAGTCTGGTTTGGTGATCAGTGCTTCAAGCAGTTGCGTCCACACCCCCTTGTCGCGCCACCGGCAAAAGCGTCGGTGGGTGTTTTTCCAATCACCGTAATCCGGTGGCAGGTCACGCCACGGGGTACCGGTGCGCAAGATCCAGAATATCGCATTGATAAACAATCGATTATCTTTGGCAATGCCACCCCAGACGCCTCGGCGTCCGGGTAGCAGCGGCTCAAGCAAAAGCCAGACTCGGTCATATGTCGTGGCACCGGTGCGCCGGGAGGGCGTTTGTGGTGGGTGTCGTCATGCACTGAAGTTTAACTGAGAGACTTTGCTCGTGACGACACTATCTCACTATCTAGGGATGCGCTGATTTATTCAGAAAAATCGTGTTTGCAAAAAACAAAACCTATTAAAATCAAGGATGTGCAATCATGCCTTCGCGGGAATGACGATTTTTTCAGCGTATCCCAAGTTTGATCTCATGGTGGTGTTGTAAGCTGTGCCCGCCCACCCTGGCCGCTGTTCAGCAGCGCTTCATGGCGCAGGCTGAAAATCAGCCCGCCCCAGTGCCGGCCCTGGTGGAATACCGGCACGGAAATCAGCGCATAAATATCGCCAATATCGCGCACATAGGCCTGAAACAGGAATGGCCCGGTATCGGTGCAGGTGCGTTGCAGCATCGGGTTGGCGCGGTGAAAGCGCTTGTCGCGGCTGAAGGCCAGATTGTGCGCCGGGTCGTCGGTGGGCGGCTGGCTATATTTGCTGATATGCGTGGGCGGATAGGTTTCTTCGCCGGTCAGCAGCACCACCAGGTCGCATCCGGTTACCTGGGCGGTCATCTGGTCAAAGTAGGGGCGAAACAGCTGTTCAAATGCCCGGTCGTAGCGGGTGTGGTACTGCTGTGGATTGGTGCCGGGAATCGGCTGGTACTGACGGTCAAACAACTGGCAACCCGAGGCCGCCAGTTGGTCGAGCATCTGCTCGCAGGTGGCGCGGCAGGTGTAGAGCTGACGCACCACCTGGTCAAACGGCCCGTCAGCCAGTTCAAAGCGGCCCAGATCGCGCATCACCTGCTCAGCCGAGGCAATCAGCCCGCCAGACGCCTTGGTGCTGACCTGCATTACCTCGGCCATGTGCTCAGCCAGCTGGTGCATCTGGCTGACATGCTGGTGGATATCCTGATGATTGCTGGCCAGCACTTCCATGGCGGCATGGATGGTACCGATTTCCTGGTTGACCTGGCGGCTGCCCTGCGCCAGCCCGGCCAGCGCCTGATTGGCTTCACTGAGCAAGCTACTGGCGTCGCCCATGTTGTGCATGATGGTGGCAGTATTGTCGGCGGTGTGCTGCGACTGACGATGAATCGACTCCACCCGGTCGGTCACCGTCAGCGCCAGCGCGTGGGTGCGCTCGGCCAGCTTGCGCACTTCGTCGGCCACCACGGCAAACCCCCGGCCCGACTCGCCAGCACGCGCGGCTTCAATCGCCGCATTCAGCGCCAGCAGATTGGTCTGGTCGGAAATTCCGCGTATTTCTGTCACGCTGCCAATAATCGCTGAGGTGTCTTCCTGCAATTGGGCCAGGGTATGGGCAAACTGGTCCATGACGGTTACCGCCGCACGGGCGCGCTGGTCGGCGCTTTCCACTGCGCTACAAGTGTGGCTGGCATTGTCGGCCAAGGTCTGGCTGAAGCCGGCAATCACCCCCACGCTGGCTTTGATCGTGCCCACCTCGTGCTGGCTTTGCTCGGTCAGGCCGACAATCTGTTCGGCCAGGGTTTCCTGCGCCAGCGCCTTGTCGCGGGCATCCTGAATCACCTTGCCGATATGCGCGGCCTGAATCGACAAGGCAATATTATGCTGGCGCACCCCGCCCAATACCCGGCACAGGGTGGCGCGTTCGCGATTGAAGCTTTCAATGGCTTCGTTCAGCACCCCACCCGGCAGCGGCCACGGTTCGGACATCGCCCGCGCGGGTGCATTGCTGGCCGGCAGGCTGGCACGCAGCCGTTGCAGCGGACGCAACAGCGGCGGATACACACAGGCCAGCAGGCCCAGCCCGGCAATCACCCCCAGCCCCGCCAGCGTCCACGCCGACGCCAGCGCGCCAGCAGCAAACAGCAGGCCGCACGCAGCCAGGACCATGACGCTATGGATGCCAAGCACCCCCAGCAAGGTGATATGCATGATGCGGCCTCTTCCTCTGCCCGCCCCTGAATGGGGCGGATGCGTATTATCGTGATAGTTGCTCGGTGAACCAGTGCCCACCGCTTGATGTGATCGACTTTGGCATTGAGTGGCGCGGGATGCAAGCCCTGAACCGGGAGAAATACGGATTTCTACCTAATGACGTTTACGTCACTTCGGCGCAAGGCCGCACACCTACCTGGATTGACAATCGCCCCAGGCTTGGGCCATTGTGGCGTGGGATTTTTTTGACTGATTTTGACCGATGAGCACCACCATGACCCCATCTGCCACCAACCCGATTCACACCGCCCTGACCCAATTCCCCCTGTTGATTCTCGATGGCGCGCTGGCCACCGAGCTGGAGCGGCGCGGCTGCGACCTGAACGATGCGCTGTGGTCGGCGCGGGTGTTGCTGGAAGCGCCCGAGCTGATCCGGGCAGTACACACCGACTACTTTGCCGCCGGTGCCGACGTGGCCACCACCGCCAGCTACCAGGCCAGTTACCAGGGGTTTGCCCGGCGCGGCTTAAGTGCCGAACAGGCGACGGCCTGCCTGCAGTTGTCGGTGCAATTGGCCCGCGAAGCGCGTGACGCGTTCTGGGCCACGCACCCCGAACAGCACGGCCTGCGCCCGCGTCCGCTGGTGGCCGCCTCGGTGGGGCCGTTTGGGGCAATGCGGGCGGATGGGTCGGAGTATGTGGGCCATTACGGCGTGGACAGCGCCACGCTGAAAGACTTTCACCGCCCGCGCCTGGCGGCCTTGCTGGCAGCGCAGCCGGATGTGCTGGCCTGCGAAACCTTGCCCTGCCAGCAGGAAGCGCTGGCGCTGGCCGAACTGCTGGCCGACGAATTTCCGCAAGCGCGGGCGTGGATCAGCTTCAGCTGCCGCGATGGCGCGCATACCTGCCAGGGCGAGCGGCTGGCCGACGCGGTGGCGGCGCTGGCGGATTATGCGCAGGTGGTGGCGGTCGGGGTGAATTGCACCGCACCAGGCTTTATCCCCGAGCTGATTGCCGCCGCCAAAGCCGCCAGTGACAAACCGGTGCTGGTGTACCCAAACGCCGGAGAAAGCTACGACCCGGTACATAAATGCTGGCATGGCTGCGCCGACCCGCAGGCCTTTGCCGAAGCTGCCCGCCAGTGGCAGGCGCAGGGCGCACGGCTGATTGGCGGCTGCTGCCGCACCACGCCGGCGGACATTCAGGCGCTGGCCGCCTGGGCCAGGCCCGGTGTGCGCTGACGCGCGGCAGTTATGAACGGCCCGGCAGCTAAGTAGAACTACGCAATGTTTAGCTGATTTGCATCATTTCTCTGCCACGTCTATGCCAGCCACGCTAGTGCAGTGCAGCAGTGCCGTCTGCCCGGCCCAGTAGAAACCCCTAAGCTAAACATATGATTTGACTGGCCATCTTGATGGCAATGCCAGATAAGTGCTTGTCGCAAAAGGCGAAACCCCGGTCTGCGGTTGACCGGGGTTTTGTTTGTCCTTATAGTGGCGCGCAGTGGGAAAAAGTGGCCCCAGGTGGGAGAATGGCCAAATTGTCGGGGGTTAAAACCCGTTGGTCGTTGCCGATGCCCAGGCCGTGTCCGCCGTGTGCGGTGCGCTATCACCGGCGGCGGCAAACATCATCGGGGTCAACCACATGTTTGGAGGAGTCAGCACGCTGTCGCTCGATAATAAAGGTCGCCTGGCCCTGCCGGTCCGGCACCGCGAGCCGCTGCTGGCCGACGGAAATGGCCGCTTGGTGGTCACCCTGGACTCCCCCAGATTTTTGCTTGTCTACCCGGAAAAGAACTGGCTTCCTGTGATGGAAAAACTCGCGGCGCTGCCCGTGACCCAACCCGCCGTGCGGGCGTATGCCCGCTTATTGCTTGGCAATGCTGAAACCCTGGAAATCGACGCTGCCGGGCGGGTGCTGCTGCCTGCTCGCCTGCGGCAAAAAACCGGTCTGAACAAAAACGTGGCGCTGGTGGGCATGGGGCATCGCTTTGAACTGTGGGACGCCGAGGCCTTCGAGGCCGAAACCAACGCCGCACTGGCCTTGCCTGCCCAGGCGCTCACCGAACTGGGAGCGCTGTCACTGTGAACCCAGCCACCCTGATTCACCGCACGGTACTGCTGGCCGAAGCGGTTGACGGCCTGTCGGTCAAACCCGATGGCGTTTATGTGGATTGCACCTTTGGCCGTGGCGGCCATAGCCGGCGCATTCTGGCGCAGCTTGGCCCGACAGGCCGGCTGATTGCCTTTGACAAAGACCCCGCCGCCATTGCCTCGGCGCAGGCGCTGGCCGACCCGCGTTTTCAGATTGTCCATGACGGTTTTGTCTGTTTCACCCAGGCGCTGGATGCGCTGGGCGTGAGCAAAGTGGACGGCGTATTGATGGATCTGGGGATCTCCTCGCCGCAGATCGACGAAGCCGAACGCGGCTTCAGCTTCCGCTTTGACGCCCCGCTGGACATGCGCATGGACACCACCCGTGGCCTGACCGCCGCACAATGGCTGGCCCAGGCCGACGAGGCCGATATCCGAGAAGTGATCAAAACCTATGGCGAAGAGCGGTTTGCTAAATCG